>NZ_JBUYSY010000004.1:0-198433 GCF_055231795.1 Flavobacterium riviphilum | reverse complement strand
CGGCTGGAAAGGTTATGCGTCAGAGCGGAGGCCAGGAATAACAACATTTTGGATTGGTATACAAAAATTTAATTCCGTAATGCAAGGATGGAAATTATTCCAAGATGTGTCCAGACGGTAGGCTACTACCGGGGCTAAAAATAACAAACAATGAGCACAACCATCAACAACGAGAAAACATCCAAGAAAAAGGATTCGAAATTCATCAAAAAAGTAAAGCAAAAAATATACGCTTGGCACAGATACATTGGGATTATTACTATTGTGCCCGTTATTTTCTGGACACTGTCAGGGATAATGCATCCTTTTATGGCGCATTTTTTCAAACCGACTATTGCCAATGCACAAATCGAAAAAGTAACCATCGACTCCTCAAAAATCAACTATTCCCTTCAAGAAGTATTGCTAAAAAACCAAATCAGCAGCTTCAAGAATTTCCGAATAGTATCTTTTGACAAGGCTACTTATTATCAAGTGAAAACCGAAAAAGATTCACTTTTGTATTTTGATACTTCAACCGCCAAAAAACTAGAAAACGGAGACCAACACTACGCACACTGGCTTTCGCGTTACTTTTTAGAAGACCAAGAAAGTACTATCGCCAAAACAGAAGTAGTAACCGAGTTCAATTCGCAGTACAAATACATCAATCGCTACTTACCAGTTTACAAAATCACGTACAATCGTCCAGATGCTATGGAGGTTTATGTAGAAACCGCTTCGAGCAAACTAGCCACCTATAATCCAAAATCTAGACAAGCCTTCATTTGGTTTTTTGACACGTTTCACAACTGGGCTTTTATGGATTGGATTAGCAACAACAGCATCCGTATAGTAGTAATGTTGATTTTCCTTGGCATTATCTTCTTCTCAGCCATTACTGGAATCGTGATTTATGGCTTATTTTGGAAACAATTCAAAAAAACAGACCGTCTAGCGCCCAAAAAGGGAATTAGAGCGTATCATCGTCAAATCGGGATTTGGTTTTCGTTTTTTACCTTAACCTTTGCTTTTAGTGGGGCTTATCACGCAACAACCAAATGGAAACCTTATGTTTTGGACAAAATGGTGTATGAACCCCTTTTTAAAACCAATGAGTTACCAACCGCAAATACATCCTTAGCTTTAGATTGGAAAAAATTGGAAAACACCAGTTTGATTCGTTACAATGACAGCATTTATTACCGTTGCGAATTACAATCCAATAACAAAACCGCTACCAAAACACCAAAATGGGGCAACAAAAAAGCACAACCCGTTAGCGAAATTGTATACATCAACAGTGTCACCAACAAAGTACGTCCCAATTTAGATATAGATTACGCTACTTTTTTGGCTGAATATTTTGACAACAACAACCAGCAAGCCGCTTGCTGTGAAATGGATAACAGCACAACAGAACCTAACTGCGCTATAAAAGAAGTAAAGCTACTAGAAACCAAACAACTTACAGATTTTAACAGCAGAGAATATGGTTTTGTCAACAAACGTTTGCCAGTAATCAAGTTAGCGTATGACACCCCAAATAAAAAAACCTATTTTATAGAAACCGCCACCTCGAGAGTAGCTGCTCTAGTCGAAACATCGGACAAAATAGAAGGCTATTCGTTTGCCATTTTTCATAAATTCTTGTTTATGGATTGGGCAGGAAAAAGTCTTAGGGATTTGTCTACTGTTCTAGCTGCTTTGGTTATTTTAGTTATTAGCATTTTAGGCTTAGTTTTGTTTTTGAAAAAGAAGTAGAATTTCTCCCTTTTCATACAACATTCAATCAAAAAAATCATTCTCCCAATTACACCTCGTGATTGGGAGTTTTTTTTTAAAAGTAATAGCAGCACTAAATTAAACTACCTTTACTTGAATTCACTAAAACAAGTAATTATGGCAAAAAGTCTAAATGCTAAAAAAACAGCAAAAAAAGAACCGCTAAAAACAGCAAAAGAAAAGAAAGAAGAAAAACGAGATAAAAAAAATAGTCCCAAAAGGGACTAAAATTAGTGTTCAGTTATCAGTCTATAGTGTTCAGCAATTCACTGAACACTATACAACTGAAAAACTAATTATTTAGCAGGAATACTTGCTAAAATTTCTAAGAAGAATTTCCAAAATTTTTGAGAGGAACTAATGCTCGCTCTTTCGTCAGGAGAATGGGCTCCGTGAATCGTTGGTCCAAAAGAAATCATATCCATATCTGGATAATTGGTACCTAAAATTCCACACTCTAATCCTGCGTGACAAGCCACTACATTGGGTTTTACATTGTTTTGTTTTTCATAAATTCCAACCAACACCTCCAAAATTTCAGATTTTGGATTAGGCGTCCATCCCGGATAAGCTCCAGAAAATTCCACCTCACATCCCATCAATTCAAAGGCAGAACGCAACGCATTCGCCATATCCATTTTAGAAGACTCTACCGAAGAACGTGTCAAGCATTGCACGGTTAACTGTCCTTCGCCTACCATTACTTTGGCAATATTGTTAGACGTTTCTACCAGATTGTCAAAATCAGCACTCATACGATACACGCCGTTGTGAGCCGTATACATCGAACGCACAAAATAAAACTGAGCTATAGAAGGCATCACTTTGGCAGGAACCTCTGTTAATTTTTCAAAAACAATTTCTAAGTTAGGCTCAGTCGTTTTGAACTCCGCTTTAATCTCGTTTACGATTTGTTGCATATCAAATACAAAAGCTTCATCGTAAACTGCAGCAATAATCACTTTGGCCACACTCTCTCTTGGAATGGCATTACGCAAACTTCCTCCAACAATCGAAGCAATTTGTAAACCGAAGTTATCAAATCCGTCAAACAACAAACGGTTCATTATTTTATTGGCATTCCCCAACCCTTTGTGAATATCCATACCTGAATGGCCACCTTGCAAGCCTTTAACGGTAATACTGTAGCCCACTGAACCTTCTGGTGTATCCTCTTCGTCGTATTCGGCTGTTGCGGTTACATCGATACCCCCTGCGCACCCAATGTCGATTTCGTCATCTTCCTCGGTATCTAGATTCAATAATATCTGACCTTGCAAAATACCGCCTTTTAGGTTCAACGCCCCTGTCATTCCGGTTTCTTCATCAATTGTAAACAAGGCTTCAATGGCCGGATGTGGAATATCTGTACTTTCCAAAACAGCCATAATTGCCGCTACGCCCAAACCGTTGTCAGCTCCTAATGTCGTTCCCTTAGCACGAACCCAGTCGCCATCCACGTACATATCGATTCCTTGCGTTTCGAAATCAAAAACAGTATCGTTGTTTTTTTGGTGTACCATATCTAAGTGGCCTTGCAAGACGATTGGTTTGCGGTTTTCCATTCCTGGAGTAGCCGGTTTGCGAATGATTACATTTCGGATGTCGTCTTCAAAGGTTTCCAACCCCAAACGATTCCCAAAATCTTTCATAAATTGAATCACTTGCTCTTCTTTTTTAGAAGGACGTGGTACGGCATTCAAATCAGCAAACTGATTCCAAAGTGCTTTAGGCTCTAAATTTCTTATTTCTTGACTCATTGTTTTGTCTTATTTATAAAAAAAGATGTATAAAATAATAATTCTTCAAAGTTACAAAGTTTAGCAACTACTTATTTAGGTAATACAATAGTTATTTATATTTACATTAAAAAAAATTGAAAAGAAAATACCTTTTACCGCTATTCCTCGTATTTCAAATTGTAGTATTGAAAATCATTCGATTTTTTCCGGAATTCATCGAACGATGGTACAGCAACGGACTTTATGTCTTTATTTCGAATAGTTTGAGAATCAGTTTAGGGAAACTTTCTTTTTCATTGGGCGATATTTTGTATGCTCTCCTTATTATCTGGGTTATACGTTGGTTTTGGTTCCTCAAAAAAAATAAAAAAATCCAACATGTAGCTCGCCGACAAAGATGGAAAGATATATCCCTTTCTATAGCAAGTTTTTTATCGGTCGTTTACTTTCTATTTCATGTGCTTTGGGGACTCAATTATTATCGGTTACCGTTGTTCGAAAAAATGAAAATTGCAAAAGACTATTCTGATGCCGATTTGCTTCATTTTACTCAAAAGTTAATTGCCAAAACCAATACGATTCAGCTCCGTCTAACGAAAGACAAAAATAAGAAAGTGGTAGTCCCCTACTCCCAAACGGAACTTTTTCAAATGAATACGAATGGCTATCATAATCTAGCTCGTGAACATTCTATGTTTCGCTACAGTCATTTGAGTATTAAGAAATCCCTTTTTAGCATTCCGCTAACCTATATGGGATTTGGCGGCTATTTGAATCCGTTTACAAACGAAGCACACGTTAATAGTTTAGGACCTCTGTATAGTTTCGCAATGACAGCCAATCATGAAATGGCGCATCAAATAGGTTTTGCTAGTGAAAGTGAGTGTAATTTTATTGGCTTTTTGGCATCCATCAAAAACAACAACTTGTACATACAATATGCTGGTTATAGTTTAGCCTTAAGATACTGTTTGAGAAGTTTGGGGACAAAAAACGAAAGCCAAGTTACCGCATTACTCCCCACCATCCATCCAGGTGTAATGCAGAATTACAAGGAAAGTGAAGTGTTCTGGCAACAATATGATACTTTTATAGACAAAGGCTTTCATTTGTTTTATGATCATTTTCTGAAATTGAACCAACAAAAAGATGGCATGGAGAGTTACAGCAAATATGTCGATCTAATGATTAATTATCATAAAAAACATCCACTGTCATTTAAGTTGCTTACTCAATAAAACATAAAATCAGAATCAAAATATTAAAAAAATAACAAAAGGACGAAATAATTGGTTTTTTATACAAGGTAGAATGTTTAGATTTACCTCCTCAATTTTTTATAATACCATAACTAACAAAAAAACCAAATGAAAAAACACCAAATTTTAACAGGTTCTCCATGGGAAGACAAAATGGGCTATTGTAGAGCGATACGTGTTGGCCAATTTATCGAAGTATCAGGAACAGTGGCAATCGTTGACGGCGATCAAGTTAAAGCAACCGATGCCCATGCACAAACGCTAAATATATTAGAACGCGTTGAAAAAGTCTTGATAGAGTTGGGCTCTGGAATGCAAGATGTGATTCGTACCCGAATTTTCACTACCGATGTTACTCTATTTGAAACCATTGCAAACGCCCATGCTGCGTATTTTAAAGATATAAAACCTACTACAGGTTTTTATGGCATATCACAGCTAGTGGCACCAGAATATTTAGTTGAAATTGAATTTACAGCCATTCTATCATCTGAAGATTAAACATTAATAATGTAAAAATGATTAAAAAAACCTCAACCGCGATTGTTTCTACCCTATTTCAGTGGATACTTATTTGTGGGCTTGTAGGTTTTTTGTCAGGTTGTGCTTCTGCTTTTTTTCTGCTTGCTTTGGAAAAGGTTACCCAATTTCGCCTTGACCACACTTGGATTATAGTTTTTCTACCAATTGCAGGACTTTTTATTGGATTGCTCTATCATTGGTATGGCGCTTCTGTGGTGAAAGGTAATAATTTAATCCTTGAAGCCTTTGACGAACCCCAAAAACCCATTCCATTTCGGATGGCGCCTTTGGTCTTAGTGACAACCTTAATGACCCATTTGTTTGGAGGTTCTGCAGGAAGAGAAGGCACCGCTGTACAGATGGGAGCCGCTATTGCAGATCTCATGAAACGTTTTTTGAAACTTGAAAACTATAAAAGAAAAAAATTATTGGTATTAGGCATCAGTGCTGGGTTTGCATCTGTTTTTGGCACTCCCATTGCTGGTGCTTTATTTGCTTTGGAAGTTAATGGCTTTCGAAAAATAAATTACAAAACAGTAACCTTATCTTTTTTAGTAGCTTACATAGCTTATTTTACTGTCTTTTTATGGCCTGTCCATCACACTCATTACAGCATACCCAATAGCGTGCATTTATCTCTACGTTCTTTTTCATGGACGCTATTAGCGGGTTGTATCTTTGGCCTCACCGCATTGTTATTTTCAAGAAATTTACATTTTTGGGGAAAGCTTTTTAAAAACTACATCAGCTACCCTCCTTTGAGACCTCTTGTTGGCGGAAGTATTTTGGCAGTTATCATTTTCATTTTCCCCGTTAGTAAGTACATCGGTTTGGGAGTACCAAGTATTGTTGAAGCCTTTCATCAGGCGAATGCGCCTTATGATTTTTTATTGAAACTTCTTTTGACTGGATTTACCTTGGGCGCCGGATTTAAAGGCGGTGAGGTTACCCCATTGTTTTTTGTAGGCGCAACATTAGGGAGTGCTTTATCTGTTTTTATACCACTCCCGATAGCATTATTAGCAGGAATGGGTTTTGTCGCAGTATTTTCGGGCGCCACACATACACCTCTAGCTTGCACCTTTATGGGATTTGAATTGTTTGGAACAACTAATGGTGTATTTATAGCTATTGCATGTGTCATAGCTTATTTTTGCTCAGGCTCAAAAGGTATTTATTCCTCTCAACTGATTAGCGGTCCAAAAAAACTAGTACTAAATTGGTGGTGCAAAACAAAACAACAATAATTTAAGCAATTACTCCTGATCCCAACAATTCATTATCTTCATACCAAGCCACAAATTGACCTTCGGTAATTGCCGATTGGGGTTCGTCAAAAATAACATACAACCCTGTTTCCTCTTGATGTAACGTGGCTTTTTGCAAAGGTTGACGGTAACGAATGCGTGCCAAAACTTCTCGATTTTGACCAGGCTGAAGCGCCAAATCACGTCTAATCCAATGCGTTTCTGAGGCTTCTACAAAGAGCCCTCTTCTAAACAAGCCTGGATGTGCGCTAGACAATCCAGTATAAATGGTATTCGTTTCGACATCAGTCGCAATAACAAAAAGAGGATCATTGGTTCCGCCTACATTGAGTCCTTTACGTTGTCCCACTGTAAAATAATGTGCCCCTTGATGTTTTCCTACTACTTTACCCATTTCTGGCGTATACACCATTTTTCGTGCTAAAGAGGCCAAAACATCCTCTTGTACGTCCTCATTATAGATAGGATGAAGTTTATCTATTTGAATTATTTGCCCTTCCTTGGGTTGTAATTTTTGTTGTAAAAATTCGGGCAACCTTACTTTTCCAATAAAACATAAGCCCTGAGAATCTTTTTTCTCCGCAGTTACTAATTCCATTTCGGCAGCAATTTCACGAACTTCAGGTTTAGTTAATGCTCCGATTGGAAACAATGCTTTTGCCAATTGTTCTTGAGACAACTGACATAAAAAATAGGATTGGTCTTTATTCGTATCTACACCAGCAACCAATTGATAAATGGTTTGGCCGTCAACGACTGTTTCTTGTTTTTGACAATAGTGTCCTGTAGCTACAAAGTCGGCCCCTAATTGCAAGGCAATTTCTAAAAATACCGCAAACTTGATTTCACGATTACAAAGTACGTCTGGGTTGGGCGTACGTCCTTTTTCGTATTCGTTGAACATATAATCGACAATCTTTTCTTGGTATTGTTCGCTCAAATCTACTGTTTGAAATGGAATCCCTAATTTTTCGGCCACTAGCAAAGCATCATTACTGTCCTCAAGCCAAGGGCATTCATTGGAGATGGTCACCGAATCATCATGCCAATTTTTCATGAATAATCCAATCACTTCATATCCTTCTTTTTGTAACAAATAGGCTGCTACACTAGAATCTACTCCACCAGAAAGACCAACTACTACGCGTTTTCTCATCAAAAACTTCTTTTAAAAATTGGGTGCAAAGGTACAAAACAAAGACTATTAAAATTATTTAAGTAAACGTTAATTCTTTTTGACTGTAGTACTGGGTTCCGGATAACTCATATTTACCCTCTTAATGAGTTGGTCTTTTTCATAAAATTCCCATATTCCTTCTTTTTTTCCGAGCACAAAATTCCCTTTAGAAGCTAAAGCCCCCGAAGGTGTTCTAAAAATAGCCGGTCCATCATACTGTCCGTTTTTATAAAAAGTTTCTTCCAATACAACCCCTTTATCAGAGTATATTTTACTTGGTCCATCTTTTAATCCATTTTTATACGTAGTCTCTTCTGCTATTTTACCCCCTACAAAATAGACCGTACGTACGCCAGATAATTTACCATTCTGATAAAACTCTCGGGTCATCAACTCAGTAGAATTGAAATGATAGTACTTCCATTCGCCTTCAAATAGTTTGTTGACTACTTTGCCTTCACTAACTTTAAATTTATTTTGATTATAAAAAATGGTATAGGCTGCATTGGCTTTCTCTTCAAATTCCCTAGTGGCAATTACATCAGCCGCTTTCGTATCATCATAATAGGTAAACTTACCAACTTCTTTTCCATGAACAAAATTACCCTCATATCGAATTCGTTTCGATTCTGGGTAATAGCCTTTCCAAAGCCCATTTTTTTTCCCTTGTTGATCTAATTGATTGATGGAAGATTGCGCCTCAATACTGAAACAATTCAACATCAAAATCACTATTAAAACATTTTTTATCATAATTTAATATTTATACCTTTTACAAACGTTTTGAAGAAAAGCACTCCTTTATCTCTTAACAAAAATACTATTACTAAGCCCATACATAGACATTCTCTGCTTTTTTTTTCATTCCATGCTACCAATATGCTTCTAATCAGCCTTGAAAAGCAAAATCCTAAGAAAATGAAAAAAACAAAATACCAAAACAAAGAAATGAACTAAAACAACACTGTAATTTTGTTTAACTATTCAAAAGCATACTTAAACAAAAAACACGTATTTTACCGATTCTCATCAAATTACTATAATTAAACAAATATTAATCAAAATATAAAATACATTTTTGTTTAATCTTTACAACATAACTTTGAACAAAACAAAAGCAACATTACCAACTTAAATTTATTTATTATGAAAATTGTAACTACCTTAAAAATGACCTTTGTATGTTTGGCATTTTTAACTTTCTTCACTGCTTGTGATAATGATGACGACACTCCAGCACCAGTAGACAACACCATTACGGGTATTGCTGTAAAGAATGCTAACCTTAAAATATTGGTACAAGCTTTGACAAAAGCAAACTTAGCCACTACTTTACAAGGTACAGGACCATTTACTGTTTTTGCACCAACAGATGCAGCATTTGCCAAATTTTTAAGCGATAATAAATTTGCTTCATTGGATGCTGTACCTGTTGACGTTTTGACTCAAGTATTGTTAAACCATGTGGTAAGTGGTACAGTGAAATCGACAGACTTAAAAACAGGCTACGTAAAAACGTTGGCTAAAACAGCAGCGTCAGGGTCTAACACCATGAGCTTGTATGTAGATTTGACTTCTGGTGTTAAACTTAACGGGGTATCAAATGTAACTACTGCGGATGTAATAGCTTCCAATGGAGTAATTCACGTAGTAGATGCTGTAATTGGACTACCTACAATTGTTACTCATGCTACAGCTAACAAAAACTTCACTTCTTTGGTGGGAGCTTTAACTAGTGCTGGGCAACCCGATTTTGTTACCATTTTATCAGGAACTGGACCCTTTACCGTATTTGCACCCACAAATGCCGCTTTCACAGCATTAAATACTGAACTGGCTCCAGGAGGTATAGCAGGTGTTTCAGCTGCAAACTTGACAAAGGTACTACAATACCATGTAGTTAGTGGCAACATCTTGTCTACTAGCCTTACTGAAGGACAAGTGGTAAATACCCTAGCTACACAAACTTTTACAGTTCAGTTGTCTGGAGGGGCAAAAATTAAAGACGCTAACAATCGTATGTCAAATATCGTAGCTACTGATGTGCAATGTGCCAACGGAGTGATACACGTACTTGACAAAGTGATTCTTCCTAAGTTATAACTAAACCTGTACTTTAAAAAAAAAACTTCCGTTGGATTAACGGAAGTTTTTTTTTGTTTATTTTCTTTTCTGGTTGGCAGCCTTTTGCGCTTCGGCTTGCTCCATCGCTTCTTGTAATTTTCTCTGGAAGCGGCTTTGTTTTTTAGGCTCTTTTAATTTGTTTTCTTGAATTTGAGCATGAATTTTATCACTATCAATAAAATAGTTCTTAATGACCAACATTATTAAAATGGTCACTAAATTGGAGATAAAGTTATACAAACTCAATCCTGCACCATAACTGTTAAAGAAAAATAACATCATTAATGGCGATACATAAATCATGATTTTCATCATCTTGGCCATATCTGGCATCCCTTCTTGTTGCGGAGCGGCCATTTGTTGATCGCCCGAAGTCATTTTCATATAAAAGAAAATGGCAATAGCTGCTAAAATTGGGAATAAACTGATGTGATCTCCATACAACGGGATATGGAAAGGCAACTTCACGATTTCGTCAAAAGAAGATAAATCATCAGCCCAAAGGAATTTTTGTTGTCTTAATTCAAAAGCAGATGGGAAAAATTGAAAAGAAGCCATCAAGAAAGGCATTTGAATCAATGCGGGAATACAACCTGCCATTGGATTTACCCCGGCTTTGTTGTACAACTTCATAGTTTCTTGTTGTTTTTTCATTGGGTCCTTTTTGAATTTCTCATTCAATTCGTTGATTTCAGGACGCAATACTTTCATTTTGGCTTGCGACAAAAAGGACTTGAACGTAATAGGCGACATGGCCAATTTGATCAAAATAGTGAACAAAATAATGGCAATACCATACGCAATGTAGGACCCTAAAAATCCGAATAAAGGCACGAAAATAAAACGGTTGATCCATCCGATGATGCCCCACCCCATAGAGATAATTTTCTCAAGATTTTGATCATAACTCGCAAGAGTTTCATAATCCGATGGTCCCATATACCAACTTAGCTTATGGTCCAATTCACCATTAGTAAAGGCAAGAGGTAAATTTGCTTTGAATGCTTTAGTATACAAAGTATCTACTTTTTCATCATTTACTAGGTTTGTCGAAGTCACTTGAGCCTTTTCAAAAGGAGTTTTAGACACCAAGATTGAAGTAAAGAAATGTTGTTTGAATGCAATAAAAGTAGGTTTTTCAAGTGTTTCCTCTTCTTTTTTTCCTAAACCAGCATAATCTACTTTTCCGTCTTTATGTTCGTAGTAAAGCTCAGTGTATTTATTTTCATAAGAAATACTTTTCTCATTTCTAAATCCTTTTAAACTCCATTCTAAGTTTAAAGGCTGAGCCGTGTTCAATACTTGATTCATCCCTTGAGAACGCACCTCAAAACCAATCATGTAATCATTAGGTTTCAATACATATTGATATTCAATAAAGGCATTGGCAGCTGCTTTCAACTTCATTGATAAAATTTGATCTTGTCCATTCTTGGTTAAAGTAGGTTCAAAAAACAAATCTTTGGATTGCAAAGCACGATTGTCTTTGGTAGGCAACAGCAAGTTCAATTGAGCATTATTGTTTTTAATCAATTCAACTATTTGGTTGGATCCTTTTTTAAACTTTTCAAAATTCTTTAAAGTAGCTTCAGCTATATATCCCCCTTTATTGGCAATTTTCAACCGAATTACTTCGTTTTCAATAGTAGTAAAAGCTTCTTTTGCGGAAGGCAAGGTTGCAGAATAGGCAAAATCACCTAAAGTTTTTTGCAAAGCCACTACTTGAGTAGAATCGCCTGTAGCTACCGCTTGTGCCGCTTTTGCAATTAACTGATTTTGTATTTGTTTTTGCTTTTGAGCTTGTTTTACTAACTCTTTTTGAGCTTTTTCGGCTGCTACTTTTTTAGGATCGGGTTGGTTCTGGTACATGATCCACACCAAAATCCCAAAAATCAGGATAAAACCGATAACCGAATTAATGTCAATTTTTTTTTGTTCCATTCTTTTTAAATTCAAAATTCTAACTAGGAATAATTCACGTTGCAGACTTTCTACAATTGAAAGTGTATTTAAACCTTAGTATTATCTGTTATTTTTTATGTGCTTGAACTGCTGCAGCTACAAAGTTTACAAAAATTGGATGTGGATTGGCTACAGTACTTTTGTATTCTGGATGATACTGCACCCCAATAAAGAACGGGTGATTTTCCAATTCTACAATTTCTACCAATCCAGTATCTGGATTTATACCCGAAGCTATTAAACCTGCTTCTTGCAAAGGTGCAACATAAGCACTATTGTACTCATATCGATGACGATGACGTTCTGAAATAGACGTAGTACCATAAATTCTGTGTGCAAGAGAATCAGGCTTAATTTCACATTTCCAAGCACCTAAACGCATTGTACCACCTTTGTCTGTCACATTTTTTTGATCTTCCATCAAATTCACCACAGGATGAATGGTATTTTCATTCATTTCGGTCGAATTTGCCTCTTTGTATCCAAGGATATTTCTTGCGTATTCTATTACCGACATTTGCATTCCTAAACAAATACCAAAAAACGGAATGTGGTTTTCACGAACAAAACGCACCGCTTCGATTTTTCCTTCAATACCGCGCTCTCCAAAACCAGGCGCTACTAAAACACCATCCAAGCCCGCTAATTTTTCAGCTACATTATTAGCATCAATATGTTCGGAATGAATGGAAACTACGTTTACTTTGGTAGCGTTGGCTGCTCCCGCGTGAATGAAAGCTTCTAAAATTGATTTGTAACAATCTTGCATTTCAACATATTTACCCACTAAACCTATGTTGATCGTGTTTTTTGGGTTTTTCAATCGTTTCAAGAAAGTGTTCCAATTTTTTAAATCCGGAGCTGCTTTCTTAGGCAAATCTAACTTTTTCAAAGCCACTACATCCAAACCTTCCTCTAGCATTAAGTTTGGCACTTCATAAATAGTGGAAGCATCAATAGATTGAATCACTGCTTCTCTTTTTACATTGCAAAACAACGCCAATTTGTTGCGAATTTCGTCAGATATTTGATGTTCGGTACGACACACTAAAATATCCGCTTTGATTCCGCTTTCCATTAACGTTTTAACCGAATGCTGTGTAGGTTTTGTTTTTAATTCTTTGGCAGCCGCTAAATATGGAACCAATGTTAAATGAATCACAATGCTATTGTTCTCCCCTAAATCCCAAACCAATTGACGCACAGACTCGATATAAGGCAACGATTCGATATCTCCTACTGTACCTCCAATTTCTGTAATCACGATATCAAAATCGCCTGTTTTACCTAGCAATTGCATTCTATCTTTGATTTCATTGGTAATATGAGGTACCACTTGAACTGTCTTCCCTAAAAACTCTCCGCGTCGTTCCTTTTCAATAACCGAAAGATAAATTCTTCCTGTGGTAACATTATTGGCTTGAGAGGTGGGTACATTTAGAAAACGCTCATAATGCCCCAAATCCAAATCGGTTTCGGCTCCATCATCGGTAACATAACACTCTCCGTGTTCATACGGATTAAGTGTTCCTGGATCTACGTTGATATAAGGATCAAATTTTTGTATCGTTGTTCGATACCCTCTAGCTTGTAATAATTTTGCCAAAGAAGCTGCGATAATCCCCTTTCCTAAAGAAGATGTCACACCACCAGTAACAAAAATATATTTTGTTTGATTCATTGAGTTATGTTGTTTGAAATGTAGTTGTGTAAAAAACTTGGCAAAAGTACAAATTTAATTGGAATTCTAAGGTTTCAAATTCTTTAGAATTTTTCAAGTCGCAAAGGAATGGTTTAGAAGAAAAAATTAGCCCGTGTTGACTACTGTCCGACAAAGCAAACCAGCACTACATTCGTTTCTCCCGCTCTAAATAATTAAAAAAATCTGTCTATTGAAACACACCCCTTCACCAGCTATAAACCCTTAAAAAACCAACGATTCTAATAGGAAACGCGTTTATTTTTTAAAAGGGTATTGCTTTTTGATATTTCGAATTAAGTCTTCCAAACCATTGGTTTTTATTTCATAGACCAATTGCAATTGTTGGCCCAAAACACCAGCAGGAAACCCTTTGTTTTTGTACCAAACTACATAATATTCGGGTAGATCAATCAAAAAACGACCTTTGTATTTCCCAAAAGGCATGGTAGCATGTGCTAATCGAATGAGTGCTTCTTTTGAAGATTCCACTTGTTTTATTGGGCTTCTTTAATGGTCATATCCTCGTCATAATACAAGATATACGTCCCTTTATTTTGAATACTTCCGTCTTCTTTTACGTAATATTCGAATTTGTTTTCAACTTGTTCTGTAGCCATGTCTGGAATTGTTTGTGAAAACGACTCCTCTTGAGTCATCCTGAGCAAGGTATCAAAAACCAAATCAAACCCTCTAGTAGCATAGGCGCTAGGGATAATTTTATTCCCATCACGGTATTTCTGCTCATAAATTTTGACCTCATGTGAAGCGTTTTCTCGGGTTGCCGATGGGTACATCAAATTGAGCTTTACTAAGTTGGTAAAGGCAATTTCATCAGTATCCAAGGTGGGGTTGGGTTCTAATATAACCAATTGTACTCGATGTGATTTTTTCATTGCCAAAAGCGTTGCCATAGTCGCTTTAATCATCATCGTATTACCTGTTTCCAAGATTACATAATTAGGACGTTTACTATCCAAAAGACTTTTCAAGGCTTCGACATTTAAACCGCCCGTTGGAGTTAACGGAGCTATTTTAACCTCTTTTTGATTTTGAGAAAAATACAACCTTGCCGATTCTTTCTTTTTATCCACTACAGCAATCATGTTTCCATTTTTACTTTTCATATAATCAAACACAGCCGTACGAATTGTTTCGTTGGTCACAATGGATTGATACAGATTAGGAAGCGGTCTACTCGTTTCTTTAGACAAAGGCGAAATCACAGACACTTGAGCTTCTTTTAATAATTCTGCTGTTTTTTCGACATTATTTTGATAAAAAGGACCTATCACCACGTTGGCATTGGCCAGTTTATTTTCTTTAATTAAAGCAGGTACTTGAGAACTAGATCTTGTTTCTTGAGAATCAAAGACGGCTACATCAACCGCAATTCCCATTTGCTTGGCAGAATCAATCGCCAATAGAGCACCGGAATAAAAATCCAATGCCATGTTTAAAAACTTATCTTTTTTTAAGCGTTCAGCAGTAGAATTGACCGTGTCATTGGCCAGCTTATTCATATTAAATGGAATGAGCAACACCAGTTTTTTGCCAAGCCCAGATTTTTTTTTCTCTAAGGTAACAAAAGTGGTTTTTTTAGCTTCTGCAACTGTATTTTTTTTAGACAAAGGCAACTGCAACACCATTCCTTCTTGCACCCCTTCTTTAAGAATAGGATTGATTCGTACCAATTCTTGCGTAGATAAACCTGTCATTTTGGTTAAACTATACAAGGTTTCTTTGGGTTGCACAGTGTAGTTTACCCATTTTACAGTATCAGAGGAAGTCGACGCTGGAGGAACTGTTGTCACTTTTGCAACACTATTCTCTTGTGATTGTTGTGTTTTGGGTCGATTTCCTTTAACCAACAAATTTGCCCCCACCGGAAGATTGGCTACAATTTCAGGATTTTTCTTTTCGAGTTCTTCAATGGTCAATTGGTATTTTTTTGCAATCGAAAATTTGGTTTCTTGTGACTGCACTATGTGATATACTGGCGCCGATGTAGTAGAGGGCAACACCGTAATTATTTTGCTAGAATCAATGGCAGGAATCACCAATGTTTGCCCTATTTGCAAACCATTGGACAAAAACGGATTCGCTTTCAACAAGGCTTCTTCGGTAACATGATACATTTTTTGAATCCCAAACAGCGTTTCTTTTGGCGCTACTACGTGGGTTTTGGTTTGGGTAGTATTTTTTGATTTTGGTTTTGATGCTGAAGCCACTACCATTCCTTTTTTTGGAATCAGCAATAGAGTGTTTGGGCTAATCCCGGTTTGTGCGTCGGGGTTCAATTGATAAATATCATGAGGACTTACTTGATATTTCTGAGCAATTTGAGTAATGGTTTCTCCTTTTTGCACTTTGTGCGTCGTGGTTTTCTCTTGTGCTTTCAGCTGAAGAAAAGAACACAATATCAAAAATACCAAATGACTATATGACTTCATACCTAAAATTTGAGGGTTAAGCGGTGTCCAAAGATAAGAAAACGGCATCAAATTTTATGTAAAATCTGATACCGTTCCTACGTTAATAAAATCCAAAAAAGGAAAATTATAATCGTACTATATTATTCCCACTCAATGGTGGCCGGCGGTTTCGAACTAATATCATACACCACACGATTCACTCCTTTTACTTTATTGATAATTTCATTGGAGATTTTCATCAAAAACTCATATGGCAAATGTACCCAATCTGCTGTCATTCCATCGGTAGATTCGACAGCTCTGAGCGCCACTACTTTTTCATAAGTACGCTCATCGCCCATTACGCCCACACTATTTACTGGCAATAAAATAGCGCCTGCTTGCCAAACTTTATCATATAATCCCCAAGATTTTAAACCGTCAATAAAAACCGCATCTACCTCTTGCAAAATTCTCACTTTTTCTGGAGTAATATCTCCCAAAATACGAATAGACAAACCGGGTCCTGGGAAAGGATGTCTTCCTAACAATTCAGGATCGATGCCTAAAGTAGCTCCTACGCGACGTACCTCATCTTTGAACAACATGCGCAAAGGCTCTACTATTTTCAATTTCATAAAATCTGGCAAACCACCCACATTATGGTGTGATTTGATCGTTGCAGAAGGCCCTTTTACCGAAACAGACTCAATTACGTCAGGATAAATTGTTCCTTGCGCTAACCATTTCACATCTTCTAATTGATGCGATTCGTCATCGAATACTTCTATAAAAACACGACCAATAATTTTTCTCTTGGTTTCCGGATCGCTTACACCTGCCAATTCAGACAAGAAACGATCTCCAGCATCCACTCCTTTTACGTTTAATCCCATCCCTTTGTATTGATTCAATACATTTTGGAATTCGTTTTTACGAAGTAAACCGTTATTTACAAAAATACAATATAGGTTTTTACCAATAGCTTTGTTCAATAATACCGCTGCTACAGTTGAATCTACACCACCAGAAAGACCAAGCACTACTTTGTCATCTCCGATTTTCTCTTTCATTTCAGCTACAATTTCTTCAACAAAAGCGTTAGGCGTAAAATTCTGAGGTACTTCGGCAATTTTCACCAAGAAATTCTCCAACATTTTGGAACCATCTGTTGAGTGAAACACCTCTGGATGGTATTGAATAGCGTATGTAGTTTCGCCCTCAATTTTATAGGCCGCAAATTCTACATCATGAGTACTTGCCAATTTAACCCCGTTGGTAGGTAAGGCTTTGATACTATCACTATGGCTCATCCAAACTTGGCTGTTCTCTGAAACCCCTTCGAAGAATGTTTCATTTTCTTTGATGAAAGACAAATTGGCTCTACCGTATTCTCTAGTATTAGAAGCTGCTACTTCTCCACCGCTAAAATGCGCTAAATATTGTGCTCCGTAACAAACGGCAAGTAAGGGAAGTTTTCCTCTTATTTGAGATAAATCTGGATGAGGCGCATCTTCTGAACGAACAGAAAATGGGCTTCCGCCAAGAATTACTGCTTTATAAGATGATAAATCACTAGGAATGTGATTGTAAGGGAAGATTTCACAGAATATGTTTAACTCTCGAACTCTTCGCGCAATAAGCTGAGTGTATTGCGAACCGAAATCTAAAATAAGTACGTTGTGTTGCATGCGCAAAAATACTTTTAAATTTTGAAATTGAAAATTGAATTTTAAAAAAATATTTCAAGCCTTCAAACTCAATTTAAATCACTAATTTTCAAGTATTTCACACCACAAACAGCCTACTATTCTTCTTTCACTAAAAGAATCGTCCCCTTGAAACCGGTGGCTAAATTATCCCAATAATTCTTCGACAGCACTTTTTTCTGATCGTCGATGATGACAATTTCGGCGGTATTTCCACCACTAGTACCGGTATTTAGGGCTTCAAAATCCAATTTATTAAAGCCTTCTCCTAGGAGTATTTTAATCTCCGTATAGGAATCGCCCAAGAAAACTTCCGATTTCACAATGGTCGCATTTTGATAAATACGAAGCAAATCGCCGTCCACGTATATAAAATCGCGCACTTTTACAATTACATATTTGGACTTGGTTTTGATTTGACCAAAATCGAAATTGCGACGAAGCAAAGGAGCATTGTTTTCGTTCAACGTTTTATCGACGTCTTTCTGCATTTTTTTGAGGTATTCTTCGCCAGGATTGATGAATTTTTCTTTGGGAAACATATTCACATCATTTGACTTAGAAATTGTGGTAGAAGTTTTATTCGGGTTTTCTGGCGAATTAAACACGTTGGGTTGATCTATTTTAGGTAAATCAGCCGGTGGCACCACTTTTTTCTTGGGTTTGGCAGGGAAATTTGCCGGAGGAATCGGCTTGAATTTATTTCCAAACTCAACCTGAGCCGATACATCTAAACTAACAAAAGATAGCAACAATACAATTATAAAAAGTGGTTTCATATTTGGGAATGAAATTTTGTGAGTATCTTTTTACTCCTCTTTAACTATCACAAAACTAATGTATTTCTTTGGCTATGCTAATGAATTAAAAATATCTTAACATTTTGGTTGTATTTTTGAAAAAATAGCTCCAAAAACAACCTTGTAAATCCTCCCCTCTCTCTTATTTCGCAATAAAACTATGGTATAGAAGTCGCCAATCCAATACTGCTTACAATTTTTATAAAAAAAATTAATTTAATTTGTAACAAATAAAGTATTACACCCACTAATACATATATGACAGAAAATTTAGAAACTTCTTTTGTAACCCAATTGCAAGCGAACCAGAATATCATCCACAAGATTTGTAGGCTGTATACTTCTGGCGAAGATGCACACAAAGATTTGTTTCAAGAAATCACCATTCAGCTTTGGAAAGCCTTTCCAAAATTCAGAGGTGAAAGTAAATTTTCTACTTGGGCCTATAGAGTCGCACTAAACACAGCCATCACGCTGTATCGAAAAGACAAAAAAGCCATTGCCACCACTTCGTTTGAAGGTAGACTTCATTACACCCCCGAAGTTGAATACAATTACGAAGAAGAGGAACAGTTAAAATTACTCTATCAAGCCGTTTACCAGCTGAACGACATCGAAAAAGCGTTGATTTTTATGTATCTAGAAGACAAAGATTATCATGAAATATCCGAGACCTTAGGGATTAGTGAGGTGAACGCAAGAGTAAAAATGAATAGAATTAAAGGTAAATTAAAAAAAATATTAAATCCATTAGAATCATGAAAGAATTGGATTTACTTAAAAAAGACTGGCAAAGAGTCGATGCCACTTTTGAGCAAGTTACCGAAAAAGAAATCTATCGAATGTTGCACCAACGATCATCCTCTATTGTAAAATGGATTTTGATTATTAGTGTAATGGAATTGATTTTTTGGAGCATTTTGGGTTTTGGAATCAATATAGATAACTATTTCAAAAAGTTAAATCACGAAGAATTATCGGTATACTTCTCCATCTACAACTATTTCAATTATCTGATCTTGTTTGTTTTCATTTATTTGTTTTACAAGAATTACAAAGTGATATCGACCACAGCGTCTACCAAACAATTGATGAAAGACATCCTTAAAACCAGAAAAACGGTTAATTACTATGTGTATTACAATTTAGGACAATTGGTGCTTTCGTTTTTTATTGGATTTTACATCGCCTTCAAATACAATCCTGAATCGATCCAATTGGCCAATAAACTTGGCCAAGATTATGCTATGATGGCCTTTACTTTTGCCTTTTTGCTAGTGTTTATTGTGCTAGTATTTGGAGCACTTTGGCTTTTTTATCGTCTAATTTACGGACGTTTATTAAAACGTTTGTTAGAAAATTACAAAGAACTTAAGAAAATTGATTTATAAAAAAAAGCAGTCTAAAACGACTGCTTTTTTGTACTTAATAATCCCACTTTCGGAGTTTGTTTAATTCTTTTTCTGCTTCAATTTCTTCGGCAGGAATTACTTTTAAGAAGGAAGGGTGTTGTTCTATTGCATATTCAATTTTTTCAACAATTTCTTCTACGGTTTCGTTATCATAGTCAATTTCTAGTGGTTCTTTTATAATAAACGATTGTAAAATTCCTTTCTTTTTAAGTCGCAATCCTTTTTTATCAAAAGATCGTCTGAAGCCATCAATTACAATGGGCACTACAATAGGCTTGTGATCTTTGATAATATGCGCCGTCCCTTTTCGAACAGGCTTAAAAGATTTGGTGGTACCTTGTGGAAAAGTAATCACCCAACCATCTGCTAAAGCTATTTTAATATTTTCGGTGTCGTTGGGGTTCACTTCTCGTTTTTCTTCTACGTCTTTTCCTTTGGAACGCCAAGTACGTTCTACGGTAATCGCACCTACATAAGCCATAATTCGAGGCAACAAGCCCGCACGCATGGTTTCCTTGGCTGCCACATAATAAATATTCATTTTGGGTTGCCACAAATATCCAACATTTTTGATATTATCATCTCTTCCGCTTAAACTCGCATTGAACACATGAAACATGGCCACTACATCGGCAAAATAGGTTTGATGATTGGAGATAAACAACACATTTTTTTGAGGCAAATTCCTTATAATTTCGGAACCTTCTATTTGCAATTCATTAAAACCACGATACCGTCTATGAGTAATTACCCCAAAAATACGAATCAACCATTTTTTGATATACAGAATATGACCAAAAGGATTTCTTTTCAACAATCCCATTTTATTTACTTTTGAAAATTGGAGGACAAAGATACAACATATTTCTATTATGGAAATATTTTGCTAAAATTGCAATAATTTCACAAAAAATAAAGGTTTTTTTAAAATAAAATTAAGATTATTTAAAAACTAACTGCAACGCCTCCTTCAACTCACTCATAATCATAGCGGTAGCTCCCCAGACAATGTGTTGGTTAATTTTAAAAGCAGGCACCAAAATATTGGTAGCATAAGAAGTAGTGAGGCGGGTTTGAAAAAGAAGGTGATCGCTCAAAAAATCCTCTAAAGACAATTCAATGATACTGGCTACTTCTTTTGCATCTCGAACAAAATGGATTTCCTCTTTAGCCAAGCCCAAAAAAGGATGAACCATAAAATTACTTGGTGGAATATATAAGGGAGTAAACGATTTTACAATAGTGACTTGCTCTCTTTGGATTCCAATTTCTTCTTCGGATTCGCGCAAGGCCGTCACTTCAAAGTCTCGGTCATTGGGTTCAAATTTACCCCCTGGAAAGGCAATTTGAGCAGAATGCACCCCCTCGTAGGCATTTCTTTCAATGAGCACTAAATGGGTCTTGCCCTGCTTGGGATACAACAACATCAAAACAGCTGCAGTTTTAGGTTGTTTTTGATCTGCAGTAAATGCCTTTAAAAAATCTTTTCGTTCCTGTGGGGCCATTTTCATATGCGAAGCATAGCCTTGAAGCGGCACTTCAATTAATTTTGGGATTAGGCGCTGAAAATCTTGAAAATCCATAGGTATACCGTATTTTTGCAAAGCAATACTATAAATATACTATAGTTTATAAGATAATCAAATCCCATTTTAAATTTTACCACATGTATAGCAAAGCAGAAAATCAACGACTCAAACAAGAATTTTGGATCGCTTTTGCCGAAAAATACCCCAAAAAATGGGTGCTTTATGATACAAAAATCAAAGACTTCTCTTTTAAATTTTGGGCTGACAATAAAAAAGCACAAGTACTGATTGACATTGAACACCGCAATGATACACTCCGTTGGCAATACTTTGAAAAGTTGGAAGCACTTAAAAATATATTAGAAGAGGAATTCATCAAAGATTTGGTATACGAACGTAATTTTACACTTGAAAACGGCAAAACCATCAGTCGCATTTGGGTGGAAAAATCAGGATTAAGTGTAAGCAACAGATCGCATTGGGAGGCTATTTTTGATTTTTTCTTTGAAAAAATGCATGCACTAGAGCTTTTCTATCTAGAGTACGATGAATTCATTAAGGATATTGACAAAAACTAAACGAGTTGCAACAGCACCAAAACCAAGCTCGTTTCACAACAACAGCTTTGAATAGTTTGCTATATATTGTACAACAAAATTCTATTTTCATAATTGATATACAATTGTTTGCGGTGTCCTTGCAGTTTTCTCGTAATAATCATCAGCGTACATTCTTCTCCATTTTCGTCTTTGCAATCGAATGCATACTTTATATCCGAAGCCGTCTCTTCCACTTCGAGATAATTTTGTATGGCGTACAATTGCAACAAAGGAGTATACACTACAATCCGATGTTTTGAGGTATCTAAAGTAACAGGGATATTGATTAAATCTAATTCAGACCATTCGCCCCACTTCCCTTTTTCATTTTTTTCTAAAACACTGTATCCTGAGGTCTGAAACTTATACACCTGAGCGTTTGAAAATTGAAAACACAATAAGGCAAAACAAAATATTAAAAAAACAAACGGCTTATTCATTGGGGCAAGTAGGGTGTTATTAAAATTGAAGTTGATTTATTTCGATTTGGGCAACTCGAAATTCATTCATAATAGTCGTTATAATTTCACGAGCGGGTAAAACCTTGTCAATGATACTCGCAATTTGGCCAATTTCGAGTTCACCTTCACTCAAATCGCCTTCAAACATCCCTTTTTTGGCCCTAGCTCGTCCTAACAAAGCTATCAATTCTTCTTTGGAAGCGCATCGAGCATACAATTTTTGGACTTCTTCATAGAAATCATTTTTGATTAACCGAACGGGCGCAAGTTCTTTCAAAGTTAGCTGTGTATCGCCTTCTTTCACCTTAACGATTAATGCTTTAAAATCCTGATGGGCTGAAGATTCTACAGACGCTGCAAACCTACTACCCATTTGCACGCCATCAGCACCTAATGCCATTGCGGCTAGCATCCCTCTTCCTGTTGCTATGCCACCAGCAGCAATCAATGGAATTTTAATTTTTTGTTTCACCAAAGGAATTAAAGTCAATGTAGTTGTTTCCTCTCTCCCATTGTGTCCTCCGGCTTCAAATCCTTCAGCTACCACAGCATCTACTCCTGCCTCTTGTGCTTTCAATGCGAATGTAGCGCTACTCACTACATGCACTACTGTTATGCCTTTTTCCTTCAAAAAGGAAGTCCAAATTTTGGGATTACCTGCAGAGGTAAATACGATTTTCACGCCTTCTTCTACAATGATTTGCATGATTTCTTCTATGTTGGGATACAACATAGGAACATTGACCCCAAAAGGTTTATTTGTAGCCAACTTACACTTTTGAATGTGTTCCCGTAAAACATTAGGATACATGGACCCGGCACCAATTAAACCTAGTCCACCAGTATTGCTCACGGCACTTGCCAATTTGTAACCACTATTCCAAATCATCCCACCTTGTATGATGGGATATTGAATTCCAAAAAGTTGTGTAATCGTATTCATCAAATGTTTCTTAATTTTTAAGTATCTTTCCAGAGGCCATATATTGATTCGCTCTAAGAATAAAACTATACCCCCCTTTAGGAAGATTGGCAACGGAAAAATAGGCATGGTCTGCCGTAAGTACATACTCGGCGACTTTTTGTCCTAGTAATGAAACGATCTCGATTCTTGCCTCGGTCAAATACGATGGCCACACTACGTTCACTTGGTCTTGAGTGGGATTGGGATACAAAACCACAGGCAACGTGGCCAATTCAACCGTTGTTAGAAGGCCCTCATTCAAAGCAGTGCTAAAATTAGGAATACCATATCCCATCTGATTGGACGGATTGGTATACAAAGAAGAAGATTTAAGAATAAGCTCTTGAATTTGTTTATTGGTCTTTTCGGGAAAAGCTTGCCATAAACAAGCTACTAATCCAGCCATTATTGGACTCGAAAACGAAGTTCCATTGGCCGTACCGATGTTTCCTACTTCGTTTGCCACCACTGCAGCTTGTCCTTGAGCAATGACATTGGGTTTAATTCTACCATCCGAAGAAGGACCAATAGAACTAAACACTGCCTTGGTACCTGTAGCCGTAACAGCACCAACCGTTAAAACCGACACTGCATCTGCCGGAGCGGCGATGTAAGGCATGGAGCTATTGCCAGAATTTCCAGCAGAAGCCACCACTATCATACCGCGACTACAAGCTATTTCAGCGCCACGGCTAATAAACGTCGTCGCCCCATTCATATCGGCATAGGAATAATTGTATTTGGCATTATCAAAATCAAAATAACCTAGAGAACTATTGATGATATCTGCTCCTAGACTATCCGCTTTTTCAGCAGCTTCTACCCACAGGGTCTCTTCAACAGGGTTTTCAGAAGCATCATCTTCGGTTACAAAAAGATAAAAACTAGCCTCGGGTGCTGTACCTACTAATGCATTATCTTGAAACCCTCCTATGGTTGACAACACTAAAGTACCGTGATTGCCCCCTGAATAAAAATCGGGGCTGCGTTTTACATAATTGTAGCCTCCGAGAATCTGCTGGTTGTCTCGTAATTTTTTAAAAGGCAATTGTGTATTTACTCCTGGAAATCCAGCATCCAACACTGCAATTACCTTCCCTTTTCCGGTAAACTCTTTTTGATGCAATATTTGCCCATTTAACATTTGAATTTGATTGGCAGCATTACCATAATTATATGTAATGGCCGTGTTGTTCTTGGTTTGAAACAGTTGCGATTTGGACGAAAGTTTTGTTTTAGCAACACCATTTAACGTCTTATCAGCAAAACTAACTTTAGCAACAAAAGGAAAGTTTTTAAGGGTATTGATTGCTGTTGCCGTTCCGCGAACATGAAGGGCATTCAACCATTTGGATTGCCCCATGATTACGATACCCGCTGCATCTTTTATAGATTTCTTATACGTAGCAGCTATAGGATAATCTTTAACATCAAAAGTAATACTTTGAGAATTTCGACGATCAATAGCACGTTGCGAAAGCATTAGCAGTGGATTATCTACATAGGCCTGCACATTGGATTTATCTTTAAAATAAACCCAAGCATCCTCTTGTGCAAACAAGAGTCCATTAATGAGTAGTAGCGTAAAATACAACCATTTTTTCATGCCGAAATGTAGTTAAATTTTGTATAACACAAGGTGTTTTTCAACAACAATTTTAGGTTTCTTCACAATTCCTCCGTATTGTATATTTTATCAGACACCTATTATTTGGAACAAACCTTGCTCAAGAAGTACTTAGGCCACTTCTAAAAAAGGCAATTCACCCTTAATGATTTCCAGTTTGAATAAAAAAATGTAATTTCGCAATCTATGAAATGAGCATGAATACCCATAGGGATTACATGCAACTTGTAGATAACCAATTACTAATCATTAGTTATCCCGAATGAAAATAAAAGATATTCAAATCACCCAAGAACTTTTAGCAACCCCAAAAAATATTGTAATACTCCCTCACCGGTCTCCTGATGGAGATGCCATGGGATCAACCTTAGCACTTTACCATTTTTTGCTTAAAAACAAACACCAAGCTTTGGTTATGTCGCCCAACGAATTTCCTGATTTCTTAGCTTGGATGCCTGGGGCTGATACCGTCAAGATTTATGAAAAGGACAAAGACAATTGTACTGCTATATTAAAGGAAGCCGACTTAATTTTCACCTTAGACTTTAATGCGTTGCACAGAGTAGGTGAAATGGAATCGGTGTTAGCGACACTTTCTACCCCTTTTATCATGATTGACCACCATCAAAAGCCTGATCCTTACGCTACGGTTATGTATTCGGATGTAGCCTTTGGGTCGACCTGCGAAATGGTGTTTAATTTTATCACCTATTTGGGCAAAAAATCATTTATTGACAAAACCATTGCCACCTGTATTTATACCGGTATACTTACTGACTCTGGATCATTTCGTTTTCCTAAAACCAATGGCAATACCCATCGTATTGTGGCAGAATTGATCGATTTAGGTGTCGAAAACACTGTGATTCCAACCTTATTGTTTGACAACAGTTCTTATAATCGCTTACAATTGCTAGGAAGAGCTTTGCAAAACATGCAACTCATCCCCGAGAAACAAACCTCGTACATTACCTTAAGCCAAGCCGAATTGAACGAATTTCATTTTGTTAAAGGCGATACTGAAGGCATTGTCAATTATGGTTTAAGTATAAAAGGTATCGTGTTCTCTGCCATTTTTATAGAAAATCAGGAAGAAAACATCATCAAAATTTCGTTCCGTTCTCAAGGTAATTTTGATGTGAACGAATTTGCCAGAAACCATTTTAATGGCGGAGGCCACATTAACGCGGCTGGCGGAAAATCCTTTGATACCATGGAAAATACCGTAGCGAAATTTCTAGAATTAGTACATCAACTCAACATACCACTGTAATGAAAAGCACCAAAATCAGCCTCTTACTCATAATCCTTAGCAGTTTTTTATGGAGTTGCGAACAAAACCAAGAAGCTAGAAGACCAATTTCTCAAGCATCTGGAAGCTTCATGAAAAAGTCCATCATTCGAAATAAAAAATTAGTCGCCAGTGAAGAAATGATGATTCAAGCTGTGATAAAAAAGAATGCTGCTATCACTTTTTTAGCTTCACAAAAAGGATATTGGTACCATTATGCCAAAAGAAATGTACTTGACACTCTTACTCCCAAAAAAGGAGATGTCGCTTACTTTGATTATGAAGTTAAAGACTTAAAAGGCAATATCATTTACACCAGAGAAGAAACCCAACCTCAAACCTATTTTGTAGACAAACAGAATATCATGATGGGGTTACGAGACGGCCTAAAGCTGATGCGAAAAAAAGAAACATTTGTTTTTTTATTCCCCTCGCACATGGCCTATGGTTATCATGGAGACGATAAAAAAATAGGCACCAATGTTCCTTTACTTTACACGGTAACTTTAAAAAACTTTATCTCTGAAAGCGAGTATAAAAAACAAGAACAAGCCAAAGCCAAAGCCCTTTTGCAACCACAACTTCTTACCAAAGACACACTTAATTAAATTCAAACCTATAAATACTAGAAATGAAAAAAAGAATACTACTTGGATTGTTTGCTATTGCTACATTATTGGGCTGCAAAAACACAGAAAACAATGATTTAGCCGATGGATTGTATGCTAAGATAACCACTAACAAAGGGGATATTATTTTACAATTGGATTACAAAAGAGCCCCTATTACGGTGGCCAATTTCATCACTTTGGCCGAAGGAAAAAATGAATTCATCACCAATGCGAATTTAAAGAATCGTCCTTTTTATGATGGATTAAAATTTCACCGAGTAATCGCGGATTTCATGATTCAAACCGGCGATCCACTGGGAACAGGCTCTGGAGATACCGGTTACAAATTCAAGGATGAAATTTCTGATTTACGCTTTGACAAAGGAGGGGTATTAGCCATGGCCAACAATGGTCCTGCCACCAACAGTAGTCAGTTTTTCATTACGCATTTAGAAACTCCTTGGTTAGAAGGCAAACACACCATTTTTGGACAAGTTGTAGGTAAAGGCATGGAAGTAGTCAACCAAATCAATCAAGGCGACTATATGGAAAAAATAACCATCATTAGAAATGGTGAAGAAGCCAAAAAATTCAATGCTGTGAAAATTTTCCACGACTATTATATTGTTGAAGCAGAAAATCAGAAAAAATTACAAGCCGAATTAGACGCCTATAATGCTAAATTCAAAGCCGTACAAGATCAAAAGGTAGCTGAATTTGAAGCTTTAAAAGCGAAAGCCACCAAAACCCCAACTGGTTTGGAATATGTAATCACAAAAACTAGTACTGGTAAAAAACCTGCTGCAGGCACACCTGTTTACATCCATTATGCTGGATTTTTAGAAAACGGAACGTTGTTCGACTCTAGCATCGAAAGCGTATCTAAAACTTTTGGAAAATTAGATCCTGCAAGGGCTGCAGCTAAACAGTACTTACCAATTCCTTTTGAAATGGGTAAAAAAGACGGATTAATCCCAGGCTTTATTGAAGGTATAGAAAAATTAAAATTTGGAGAAAAAGCCACGATTTTCATCCCTTCCGCATTGGGTTACGGTGCTCAAGGGGTAGGTCCTATTCCACCTAATGCCAATATTATTTTTGAAATTGAATTATTAGAAAAAATGTAGTATTTGTGATTAGTGATTAGCTTTTACTAAGCACTATTTACAACATTAAGGACTATGAACTAAGAACTATGGACTATCAGCCAAGTTCTTTTTACAACTGCTAAGGAATTTACTAATTACTAATCACTAATTTTAAAAAAACCATCAATACAAATGAAATCAAAATTGCTTCTCTTCTTATTCTTCGGGATAGTAAGTATCAATGCACAAGTTAAAAAGGCAGCTACTCCTGCTAAAAAACCAACCGCAACAAAAGTAGTCCCTGGAGAAGGACTATTTGCCAACATCGAAACTAACAAAGGAACCATTGTTTTGGCGCTTGAATTTCAAAAAACCCCCATTACAGTAGCTAATTTTGTAAGTTTAGCCGAAGGCACTAACCCCTACGTAAAAAAAGAACTCAAAGGAAAACCCTTTTATGATGGCTTAAAATTTCACCGTGTCATCAAAGACTTTATGATTCAAGGTGGCGATCCATTAGGTACAGGCGCAGGCGAACCTGGTTATCGATTTAAAGATGAGTTTACTGATTTAAAACACGATAAAGGGGGGATTTTATCTATGGCCAATTCTGGCCCTGAAACCAACGGCAGTCAATTTTTCATTACGCATAAAGACACTCCTTGGCTAGACGGAAAACACACTGTTTTTGGACATGTTACCGAAGGAATGAATGTAGTGAATGCCATTGCACAAAACGATGTTATTACCAAGGTTACCATTATACGCAAAGGCGCCTTGGCCAAAAAATTCAATGCCGCAAAAGTCTTCACAGACTATTATGCTAACAAAGACGCCATAGCTGCAAAAGAAAAAGCCAAATTGGAAGCTATTGCCAAAGAAAAAGCTGATTTCATTGCCTCAGTTAAAGCATCAGGTACCAAAACCCCTTCAGGATTAATCTACCAAGTCATTCAAAAAGGAAGTGATGTAAAACCTGTTGATGGATCGACCGTTTATTTTCACTACGCTGGTTATTTTGAAGATGGTAAATTATTTGACAGCAGCTACGAAGGTGTAAACAAAACCTATGGAAAATTCGATGCCAATCGAGCGGCACAAAACGGTTACCAACCTTTTCCGTTTGTTGCTGGCAAAAAAGAAGGTATGATTCCTGGATTTATTGAAGCGTTAAGCTTGTTACATTTAGGAGAAAAAATGATAGCGATACTTCCCGCTAATTTGGCTTATAGCGAAAGAGGGGCAGGCGGAGTAATCCCACCCAATGCTACTCTAGTTTTTGAACTTGAAATCATGGATAAAAAACCAGAAACGAAGTAAATCCAATAACTTCTATAAATAGTCCATTTTGTCAGTTCGAGCGCAGTCGAGAACCCTCACTATATCTCGACTGCGCTCGATATGACAAAAACACGATTGGACTATATTGAAATAGTGTTTGATGTAAATTTCCTTTTGGAACAAAATAAAAAACCGATAACAAGTGAAATGTTATCGGTTTTTTTATTGCTATAGAAAGGTTTACTTCTTTCCAAATTTCCAATCAAATTCGTCTTTTTGATTGATAATGGCACCAATCTCAAATTTTACCACTTCTTCAAATTCGGTTTGAAGAATAAACCAATTGTCTTCATTGAAGTAATTTTCAAACGTATCAAATTCCTCTTGTGTAAATTTGGTTATTCCTTTTGCAGCCAAGTCTTTTTTAACCGATGCAATGGGTTTATCAATAATCAAATTACCAAACAATTCCAATTTTGGACTCGAAGCTACGATATATCCTAATCTTAACTCTTCTTCTTGATAAAAAGTCAAACGCATTTTCAATTTGTTGTACACCAAAATCACGTTATCATCTTCGTCTTTGTAATTGCGGTCTGGCTTACCATAAATAGCAGTCACATCGTTTTGTTTCATCCCAAACAAAAGCTGCTCAATCCCGCTTTTTAAATTTATTTTCATGATATTGTTTTATTCGTTAAATTCATCATAGCGAACTGGAACTTGCGGATCGTACACCGGACATTTGTATTCTTCCAGAGTATCAGCCAACAAATTCATCGTTTTCCCATCGGTGCCGTAGCAGTCGATTTGAATACTTTGTGGTGTAGTCTTAACCTGAAAAGCGCCTTTGCCTTTGGTGTTTTTCCAGCTGTTGTCGTCTACTTTTTCCCAAGTAGCAAACACACTATTCAACCGATTCAAAATAACCTCAACCGGTAAATCTTCTAAACCCTCAACAATTTCTTGTTCGACCAAGGCTTCGTAAACCAAATGATGATTGAGGTAAATACCCTCTTGATAGCGCCAAAAAAGTAGTTCGTACATAGGAAAAGTTTAACAGTTAAAGGGTTTAATTGTTTAAAGGTTTAATCGGTTAACCGGTTAAGCAGTTAATCGATTAAACTTTTTTTAATATTCGAAAGTACCGTATTCGCTGTTGATGGTTAGTTTTTTGGCATCCGAAGCTTCTACTCTACCTACAATTTTCGCATCGACATTAAACGATTTTGAAATCGCAATGATGTCTTGTGCAATAGCTTCTGGAACGTACAACTCCATTCGGTGTCCACAATTGAATACTTGATACATCTCTTTCCAATCGGTTTTGGACTGCTCTTGAATCAATTGAAACAAAGGTGGCACTGGGAATAAATTGTCTTTTATAATGTGTAAATTATTGACAAAATGCAAGATTTTAGTTTGTGCTCCTCCGCTACAGTGTACCATTCCGTGTACTTCGTCAGCAGAATATTTATCTAAAATAGCTTTTATAATTGGCGCATACGTTCTGGTTGGCGATAAGACCAATTTACCTGCATCGATAGGCGAATTTTCAACAGCATCCGTCAATTTTACTTGCCCAGAATAAATCAAGTCTGAAGGAACAGCGGCATCAAAACTCTCCGGATATTTGGCCGCTAAGTATTTCTCAAAAACGTCGTGACGGGCAGAAGTTAAGCCGTTACTTCCCATTCCTCCGTTGTATTCTTTTTCATAAGTGGCTTGACCAAAAGATGCCAAACCAACAATAACATCGCCGGCTTGAATATTGGCGTTGTCAATTACATCGGCACGTTTCATGCGCGCAGTAACGGTAGAATCTACAATGATGGTACGAACTAAATCGCCAACATCGGCCGTTTCGCCTCCGGTAGAATGAATAGTCACGCCAAAAGTAGCGAGTTCCTGAATTAATTCTTCCGTACCATTAATAATTGCTGAGATCACCTCAGCAGGAATTAGATTTTTGTTTCTTCCGATAGTAGACGAAAGTAAAATATTGTCAGTTGCTCCAACGCACAACAAATCATCAATATTCATAATTAATGCATCTTGTGCAATGCCTTTCCACACTGAAAGATCACCGGTTTCTTTCCAATACATATAGGCCAATGAGGATTTTGTTCCAGCACCATCGGCATGCATGATCAAACAATAGTCTTGATCTTGGGTTAAATAATCGGGAACAATTTTACAGAATGCTTGTGGAAATAAACCTTTATCGATGTTTTTAATAGCATTATGCACATCTTCTTTGGATGCCGAAACACCGCGTTGTGCATATCGTTTAGAAGTAGCTGAACTCATGAAATTAGTTAGTGTTGATGTGGTGCAAAGATAAGCAGTTTTTTTAATTTCTTGGTTTAAACCCTAATTTGGTGTAAAAAAATCTAGCCTTTAAAACACAAAAATAGACTCCATTTGTAAACAAAAAAAAGGAACCTATTACTAGGTTCCTTTTTTCGTTTAACATTTACACACTATTTAGTGAACAACAACTCTCTATATTTTGTTAAAGTCCACAATTCATTGTCTACTAACAACTCTAGTTTATCACAGTGATTACGGATTTCTTCAAAATAAGGTTTCACTTTGTTGCAGTAAGCTTCTGCCATTTCTTGAGCATTAGACAAGCTATTAGCTGCTTTTCTTTCGTCGGTCATCAAAGCTACTTTAGAGTTGATACCTTCGATATGTTCTGAAATTTTCTTAATCAAAATAATTTGCTCCTTAGCTACTTCTTCGTAATCTTTACCAAAGATATCTTTCAATCCTTTAACATTTTCAATTAAGGTATTTTGGTAACGAATCGCTGTTGGAATCACGTGGTTTTTAGAGATATCTCCTAATACACGTCCTTCAATTTGGATTTTTTTAGTGTACTCTTCTAATTCAATTTCATAACGCGCTTCTACCTCAACATGGTTCATGATACCCAACTCGCTGTACAAGTCTAAAGCTTTTTTAGACGCTTTAGCTTTCAAAGCTTCTGGAGTCGTTTTGTAATTACTCAATCCTCTTTTTGCTGCTTCGTTAGCCCATGCTTCGCTATATCCGTCTCCTTCGAAAAGAATCTTCTTAGATTGTTTGATGTACTCTCTTAACACATTAAAGATAGCATCATCTTTTTTCATGTCTTTGCCTTCAATCAAAGCATCAACTTCTACTTTAAAATCTCTCAATTGTTTGGCTACAATGGCATTCAAAGTAGTCATTGCATTAGAACAGTTAGCAGAAGAACCTACTGCTCTAAACTCAAATTTATTTCCAGTGAAAGCAAAAGGAGAAGTTCTGTTTCTATCTGTATTATCTAACAATACATCTGGAATTTTACCCACTACATTCAGTTTCAAATCTGTTTTCTCTTCTGGTGATAACTTCCCGTCAGTTACTCCTTCTAATTCAGCTAACACTTTTGTTAATTGGTCACCAATAAACACAGAAATAATTGCTGGAGGCGCTTCATTTGCTCCTAAACGGTGGTCATTACTTGCTGTAGCGATAGAAGCTCTAAGCAATTCTTCATATTCATTAACCGCTTTAATCGTATTGATAAAGAAAGTTAAGAATTGTAAATTACTCATTGGAGTTTTACTTGGGCTCAATAAGTTCACCCCAGTATCGGTAGCCATAGACCAGTTGTTGTGTTTACCAGAACCATTTACTCCTTTGAATGGTTTTTCGTGTAGCAATACCGTAAAGTTATGTCTTTCGGCTACTTTACCCATTACATCCATCAACAAACAGTTATGATCAACTGCTAAATTGGTTTCTTCAAAAATTGGCGCTAGCTCAAATTGATTTGGTGCTACCTCATTGTGACGTGTTTTCACTGGGATACCTAACAACATACATTCTTGTTCCAAATCTCTCATGAAAGTCAAGGCACGAGAAGGAATGGACCCAAAATAATGATCGTCTAATTGTTGTCCTTTAGCAGATGTATGCCCCAACAAAGTCCTTCCGGTCATCATTAAATCAGGTCGTGAATTAGCCAAAGCTCTATCAACTAAGAAATACTCTTGCTCCCATCCTAAAGTAGCTGTTACTTTCTTAACGTTTTTATCAAAATATTTACAAACTTCAGTTGCCGCCTCATCCATAGCTGACAAAGCTCTTAATAAAGGAATTTTATTGTCTAATGCCTCACCAGTATAGGAAATAAAAATGGTAGGAATACACAAAGTAGTTCCGAAGATAAAGGCTGGAGAGGTTGGATCCCAAGCAGTATATCCACGTGCTTCAAATGTATTTCTAATTCCTCCATTAGGAAAACTTGATGCATCAGGCTCTTGTTGAACCAATTGAGCGCCACCAAATTTTTCTACTGGGTCACTTCCGTCATACGAAGTTTCAAAAAAGGCATCGTGTTTCTCAGCTGTAGTTCCTGTTAAAGGTTGAAACCAGTGTGTATAATGAGTCACTCCTTTTGACAAGGCCCACTCTTTCATACCCATTGCGATATAATCGGCTATTTTTCTATCAATTTTTGTACCGTGCAAAATAGCTCCTTTAACTGCTTTATAAGCATCAGAAGTCAAATATTGCTTCATTGCTTTGTCATTAAAAACATTAGAACCAAATAGCAATGACTTTCTATCTAATTCCTCAAACTGAACTGGCTTTCTAGTAGATGCTTCTTTTAAAGCTTGAAAACGTAATGTAGACATAAATTAGTATTTAAATATTGATAACCCTTTAAAGTTTATGCAAATATAGAAGAAAAAACATATAACAAACATTTTACCTTATTTTTTTAAGGGGTACATATCAAATATTATGAGTTTAAAAAAAATAGACCCTTAAATTTATAGAGTTAACAATAAATCAAAACAAAAATTCCGATATTCAACTATCTAAAACCTAAAAACAAGTCCTTTTTGCGAACAACATAAAAACTGTACTAAAAATTTCTTAATACTAATTGCATCCACTACTTTTGTAAAAAATAGAAAAAACAAAACTCATGATTGTTTGGACCCTCTTTATTGTACTCATTTTTGGAATTTTAGCCCTAGATTTAGGTGTATTCAACAAAACCCCACACATCATCAACACCAAAGAAGCAAGCAAATGGACTTTGATTTGGTTTTCCATCTCCATGCTTTTTTCCGGAGTGATCTACTGGCTTTATAATTCAGGTCACGTAGAAAACCCAACGGGTTTACCCGCAACTGTTGCTACCATGAAATTCATCACGGGCTACTTAATCGAACTTTCGCTGAGCGTGGATAACATTTTTGTGATTGCTGTTATTTTTTCAGCCTTTAAAATTCCACAAAAATACCAACATAGGGTATTGTTTTGGGGTATCCTAGGCGCTATCGTTTTCCGAGGATTGATGATTTTCTTTGGCGTTTTAATCATCAATAAATTCGCTTGGACCACCTACTTATTTGGTGCCTTTTTAATTTTCACGGCTATTAAAATGTTTTTTTCTGGCGAGGAAGACGAATTTGAACCTAAACAATCTTGGGTGTACAAAATACTCGGCAAACTCATTCCTTTAACCTCTCATACTGACAGAGAACATTTTTTTATCAAGATACATGATAAAAATCACGCCACACCGCTTTTTGTAGCCTTGATCGTTATTGAAGTTATGGACGTTTTGTTTGCAGTGGATAGTGTACCTGCGATCTTAGCCATTACTTCCGACCCGTTTTTGGTATTTAGTTCTAATATTTTCGCCATATTAGGATTGCGCTCTATGTATTTCTTTTTAGCCAATATGCTGGCCAAATTCAGTTATTTAGAATACAGCTTAATTGCTATTCTTACATTTGTAGGTTTAAAAATGTTGCTTCACGATTATATAGAAGTACCCGAATGGGCTTCTTTAGGGTTTATCGCTTTATCCTTGCTTACTGGGGTATTAGTATCTTTAAAACTAAACAAAACAGAAGACATCATAGAATAACCGTTTTCTTTGACAACGAATCCTCTTCATTAGAATTATTAGACATAAAAAAAGGGCGTTATTACATTATAACGCCCTTTTTTTGTTGTTCTACAACTTTAAAACTTCACATTTTGTACCTTGCTTTCATTTAAATTCAGTGCTTTCATCACCGAAAAATAGTCGGTATCTTTAAGTGTTTTAGCAAAATAACCCGGAACAATAACAATTCTAAACGTTTGATTATTGATGTATTGTGGCGTTAATGCTAAATTATAAGTCCCACCAGCATAAATGGTAAAATCTTCTTTGGAAAAATCAAAATCATAATCCAACTCCCCTTCATTTAAAAACAAGGTTCTTGGAATTTGCTGCCAAATTGGGGTATTCCCATCAATAGTTCCACTCAATCTATAAATCAAAATCACATCGGAATCAAAAATCCTTGGTGACAAGGGTCTAAATATAGTATAACCATCAGCAGCACTAAAACTAAAATTAACATTTCTCAATTCAAACACTTCAGCAATAGTATCTGAATCAAAATCGTCATCATTGTTACAACTTGAAAAAGCCATCAAACCTATAATAGCCAAAAAGGTAAATACTCGTTTCATAATTATTATTTTTTTAAGTTAACATTTCAACTACAAGCAAAAACCAAACCAATTATTAAAATTACTGATTTTTAGGCAATATTTTACTAAAAAATAAAAAATGATACGGCAAGGCATTTTCCCAATACGTCCAAGTATGCGCTCCTGGTCGTTCTGTATATTCATGAGGGACTTTTAAATACACTAATCTTCTGTGCAATTCTCTATTGGGTTCAATTAAAAAATCATCTACCCCACAATCAAAGTATAATGGTATTTTATTTTCTCGAATTTTATCCACTAAATTTAACACGGCATGTTTTTCATACAGGGCCACTTGATTACTTTGTTCACCAAAGACGGGCTGCATCAATTCGATCACACGTGCTGCATTGGTCCTTTCAAGCATAGCACTCATGTCTACCGCCCCACTCATACTTCCAGCCGCACAAAACAAATCAGGATGCTTGGCAGATAAATATAACGCACCATGTCCTCCCATAGACAAACCAGTTATTACCCGACCCTCCTTAGAAGCAATGGTTCGATAAGTGGTATCTACAGCTTGTACAACTTCTTTAGCCACAAAAGTTTCATACTGACTACCACTATTTACTGGACTGTCTAAGTAAAAACTATAAGTAGCTCCTTCGGGCATTACTACTATCCAATTGTATTGATCTGCTAATTTTTTCACCGTTTCTTTATTAGGGGTATGTTTTAGCCAATCACTAAAACGTCCATAGGCGCCGTGCAACAGATACACCACAGGAAAATTTGCTTTACTTTTTTGATAAGCGTTTGGTAATACTACCGCAGTTTTGAACATTCGATTCATGGCTATACTTTTAACCTCTAAGGTATCTACCTTAGCAGCAAATGAAGTTATAGCATAAAAAAAGAAACAAATAAAAGAAGCATACTTAATTTTATTCATTATGAAAAGATTTTAAAAATTATCCTTGCAATTTACAAAATTTAAGCAGAGGCCTTCTACTTCCAGCCCTATTTCAGAATCGTTTTTAATTCATTACGGTATTGCGAGGCACTTTTACCCGTATAAGCCTTGAAGGATTTATTGAAATGACTAAAATTATTAAAGCCACTTTCAAAACACACTTCATTGATACTAATGGGTTTCTCCGCTAAGAGTTTTGAAGCATGTACAATACGATATTCGTTTACAAAAGTGGTAAATGTTTTGTTGGTTATTTTTTTAAAATACCTACAAAAAGAAGGAATGGTCATACTTACCAATTCGGCTACTTCCTCTAAAGCGATAGGTTCTTGAAAGTGATCTTTTACATAGTTAAACACTACATTAATACGATCGTTATCTTGTACTTGTAATTCGAGAGACATTCCAGAAGCATTCAAAACCTGATATTCTTTAGAAAGACTCATATTATTTAATACTTCGCACAACATCAGCAATCTTTCAAAGGAAGAAGCTTCGTGCATTTGATCCATCAAAGCGCCAATTTTATGTTTACTCTCTCCAGAAAAAGCAATACCAGCTTTAGCTTGTTGAAGTAAACTTTTAACCCCACTCATTTCAGGAATATCAAAAAAAGATTCCCCTAAAAAATCAGGCGTCAACTGTACTACGATTTCTGATAAATTCCCTGTTTGATTATTAGTAAAACCACAATGCGGCAAATTGCTACCTATTAGAATCAAATCACCATCAGTAAAATAAGAAATATGACTTCCTATTTGGCGTTTGCCTGACCCTCCTTTAATATATACTAATTCTATTTCGGGATGATAATGCCATACATGCGATTTTGCATTGGTACTTGCTTCATACTTTGTAAAACTGAAAGAACTACCATACGAAGGTGTTATCAATTCTAGAGCAGGGGCCACTTTTTTCATACTTAAAAAATTAAAATGAGTTAGAAATCCTAATACACACTTATTTCACTGCTGCTGAGCCATTAGCTTATTAGTAATTTTTTGTACAGCTTTAGAAATTACAACAACAACTTCTTAAAACCGCCAACATAGCAAATCTATACAAAATTATCCAAAATAGTCATTAAATTATCAAAAAACACAAGACAACGTTTTCGCAAGTGGTAAAATAGCATAGACATATGAAAATATGGTAACACAATCATTTGTTCTTCCACAGTAATTTAGCAAAATCAAAAATGAACAAGAAATTAATTAAATACAATAAAAAAATCATGAAAAAATTAGGTATCCTTGTATTATTCGCAATGCTAAGTTTAAACTCTTATGCAACTGATGGAAATTTTATTTTGAACGTAAAAAACACCAAAGGAAACGAAATCAGTTTTGCTTTGAATGGAGTTGAAAAAGCTATTATCGCAATCTATGATACAGACAACAACTTAATCTTTTCAGAAAAAGCAGCAGGAAAAAAAGGAATTGTGAAGTTTTACAATTTAGACGAACTACCAACTGGAAATTACATTTTAGTTGTAAAAACAGATTCTAAAGAAGTAAAACATCAAATAAAAATTGATTCTACTGCAGCAACTTTGAGCAAAAGAGCGTTTTTAGAAATCTACAAAAACACTTTTGAAAACAACAAAATTGCTTTAAAATAAGAAGGAATTACTACAATTAGTTCAATACTTTAGGTTTTAGGCTGCTCATTTGAGCAGTCTTTTTTTTTGTAAAACAATCGGTAAGATCACCCTATTGGGTTTTCATTTTTCTTCATCAGCATACGAACAAAAACAATCAAAACTATGGTATTTTAACCAAAACAACCACTACATCGTTGTAAATTTAACTTTAATCCTCACAATTGGACAATACTGATGTAAAAATCTTCCCAACAATATTTTACTTTAGCATCACTAACCTCAATTCTGAAACCATGAAATTTATCTACAGTTTGGTATTCCTATTTATATTCCAACTTCACGCTTTTGCCATAGAAGGAACACCAATGTTACAAGTTAAAAAAGCGAAAGAAAAAAAAATTAGTTTTTCTATTAGTAATCAGAAAAAACTAAGCATAACCCTTTGCGATAGCCAAAACCAAACCCTTTTTTCAGAACAAATTAACGAACTTGGAAGCTCTACATTAACCTACAACTTAGCAAACTACAAAGACGGTCACTATTATTTAATCGTATCAAACGAAGAAAAATCAGTAAAGCACAGTATTAGTGTCTCCAAAAACGTAGCCACGTTGAGCAAACAACCTATAATGGAGACGTTTTTAAAAAATCTTGAAGATCTTCAAATTGTAGCTATCAATTAAAAAAAGTAAGCCATTTATCAATAGAACCATCTTTAACGATGGTTTTTTTATGTCGATACAGCAACAAAAAAAAACAACTTTATACTATATTCATCAAATAACACAATCAAGCTAAAATTACTCAACCAAAAAACACTTTTTAACAAACAAAAAGTCATTTTTAACCAAAAACAATGAATTATACTCAAAATAAATGTTTACAATATTAACCTAAACAAATACTATTTTACCTTTAAAACAACTACAACGAAATAGTAATGTTAATTTTGTACACATATTTGAAAATCCTGATGCCTTCCTTTTTACATGGTTCCTCTAATTTAGCCATAGAAATTTTAACTAACAACTTAAAAACAAACAATTATGAGAACAATTAAAAAATTAAGTTTGGTGGTAGCGTTGGCTTTAGCAAGTTTAAACACCTACGCAATTGATGGTGATTTTTTACTTAATGTAAAAAAAGGAAAAGACAGTACAATTAGTTTCTCTGTTAATGGTAAACAAAAAGTGACAGTTTCAATTTATGACTTAGAGCACAATTTATTATTTACTGAAGTAGCTTCAGGAACTAAAGGTATCTCTAAAATTTACAATCTAGAACAATTTCCAGAAGGCAAATACCTACTTGTTGTTGAAAACAATTTGAAGTCAGTTTCTCATGAAATTATAGTAGCCAAAAACCAAACCATTTTGGAAAGAAAAGCAATCACCGCCGTGTACAAAAACAATTCTAAAAAATTAATTGCAGCGACTCACTAGTAGAAAAAATCAATTAAAAGAAAAGGCTGTCAAAATTTTGACAGCCTTTATTGTATTATAACTTATTGCTTTTACATATTTCTTCTATACTGCCCACCTACTTCAAACAATGAAGCCGTGATTTGCCCTAAAGAACAAACCTTTGTGGCTTCCATCAAATGATCAAAGATGTTTTCATTGTTGATGGCTGCCTCTTGTAAGGTTTTCAAATGTTGGGATACCAAATCAGCATTTGCTTGGTGTAAATTATTCAACATTGTGATTTGGTATTGCTTTTCTTCTTCAGTAGCACGAATAACTTCAGCTGGAATTACCGTTGGAGATCCTTTAGAACTCAAGAAAGTGTTTACCCCAATAATTGGGAACTCACCTGTATGTTTCAATGTTTCGTAATACAAACTTTCTTCTTGAATTTTAGAACGTTGGTACATCGTCTCCATAGCTCCAAGCACTCCACCACGCTCTGTAATTCTATCAAACTCTTGTAAAACAGCTGCTTCCACTAAATCAGTCAATTCTTCGATGATAAAAGCACCTTGAATTGGATTCTCATTTTTAGCCAAACCTAATTCTTTATTAATAATCAACTGAATAGCCATAGCTCTACGCACCGATTCTTCAGTTGGCGTTGTAATAGCTTCATCATACGCATTGGTATGCAAAGAGTTACAGTTGTCATAAATCGCATACAAAGCCTGTAAAGTCGTACGAATATCATTGAAATCAATTTCTTGAGCATGCAAAGAACGCCCTGAAGTTTGAATATGGTATTTCAACATCTGAGCTCTTTCGTTGGCTCCATATTTATTTTTCAAAGCTTTCGCCCAAATTCTTCTGGCAACACGTCCGATAACTGCATATTCTGGATCTACACCATTCGAGAAAAAGAACGATAAATTTGGTCCAAAATCATTAATATTCATGCCTCTACTCAAGTAGTATTCTACATAAGTAAAACCATTGGCCAAAGTAAAAGCCAATTGCGTAATAGGATTAGCCCCAGCCTCGGCAATATGATAGCCAGAAATTGAAACCGAATAGAAATTTCTAACATTATTCGCAATAAAATACTCCTGAACATCGCCCATTAGTCGCAAGGCAAACTCCGTAGAGAAAATACAAGTATTTTGTGCTTGGTCTTCTTTTAAAATATCCGCTTGAACGGTTCCGCGAACTTGCGCTAATGTTTTGGCTTTTATTTCATTATAAACTTCTAAAGGCAACACTTGATCTCCGGTTACTCCCAAAAGTAGCAATCCCAAACCATTATTACCTTCTGGTAAATCACCTTGATATTTTGGACGCTCTACTCCTTTTTCTTGGTAAATCGCTTTTATCTTAGCTTCTACTTCTTCCACCAAATCATTCTGCTTGATGTACATCTCACATTGTTGATCGATAGCAGCATTCATAAAGAATCCAAGCACCATAGGCGCTGGTCCATTGATAGTCATACTCACCGAAGTCATAGCGTGCACCAAATCAAAACCAGAATACAGTTTTTTAGCATCATCCAAGCAACAAATAGAAACTCCTGCATTTCCGATTTTACCATAAATATCAGGACGAATGTGTGGATCGTTTCCGTACAAAGTCACACTATCAAAAGCTGTCGAAAGTCTTTTGGCTGGTAAACCTGCACTTACATAATGAAAACGTTTGTTAGTTCGCTCTGGACCACCTTCACCTGCAAACATTCGAGAAGGATCTTCACCTTCGCGTTTGAAAGGATACAATCCTGCAGTAAATGGAAATTCTCCTGGAACATTTTCTTGTAAACACCAACGCAAAATATCACCCCAAGCTTTATACTTTGGCAAAGCAACTTTAGGAATTTGCGAATGCGATAAACTCTCGGTATGCGTCGCCATTTTGATTTCACGATCTCTAACTTTAAAAGTATAAACAGGATTTTTATACTTATTTACTTTTTCATTCCAAGTCAGAATCATTTCCCAATTGTAAGAATCTAAATCCATTTTTACTTTGTCGAATTGATTCAAAAGTAAATTCAAAAAGATACGGTTTTCATCATGCGACGCTGTAGCAGATGACAATACAGACGCGTCATCAATTCCAGCTTTATTGAGTACTGGCTTCTTATTAGAAACTGTTTCGATTGTTTTATAAATTCCGTATAACTTTTGAGCCACTTGCTCTTGACTCAAAGCCGTTTCATCATATTTACGGTTGTTCTCCGCTATTTCAGATAAATAACGGGTACGATGTGGTGGAATGACAAAAACTTTCTCGCTCATTTCGCGAGTAATCTCGAAAGTCGATTTTAAATCTGAACTGGTTTTCTCTACAATTTTATCCATAATCGATTTATAGAGCGTGTTCATTCCTGGATCGTTGAACTGAGAAGCAATCGTTCCAAAAACCGGCATTTCATCTGGATTTACATCCCATAAATTATGATTGCGTTGGTATTGTTTTTTCACATCTCTAAGCGCATCCAAAGCACCACGCTTATCGAATTTATTCAAGGCTACTAAATCGGCAAAATCAAGCATGTCAATTTTTTCCAATTGCGTGGCTGCTCCAAACTCAGGTGTCATTACGTATAATGAAACATCTGAATGGTCCATAATTTCAGTATCCGATTGCCCAATTCCTGAAGTTTCTAAAATAATAATATCGTATTTCGCCGCCTTAAGCACCTGAATGGCTTCGGCTACATATTTAGACAACGCCAAATTAGATTGACGTGTCGCCAACGAACGCATATACACTCTAGGATTATTAATCGCATTCATACGAATTCTATCACCCAACAAAGCGCCACCTGTTTTACGTTTCGATGGATCTACAGAGATTAATCCGATGGTTTTTTCGGGGAAATCAATTAAAAAACGTCTTACCAATTCATCCACCAAAGAAGATTTTCCTGCTCCACCGGTTCCTGTAATTCCTAGAACGGGAGCCCCCCCCGCCCCGCCAAGGCGGGGAGCTACAAGTGAGGGTGTGAAAATTTTATGAAAATCTTCTGGATTATTTTCTGCTAATGAAATTAATCTAGCAATTGTGTTAACCTCTTTATTTACTAAATTAGCTGCCACTTCTTTAACTCCCCCTTTGGGGGTTGGGGGGCTTGCATCGGCCCTTTCCACCAGATCATTGATCATGCCTTGTAATCCCATCGCACGACCATCATCCGGAGAATAAATTCTAGTGATACCGTACTGATGTAATTCTTCAATTTCTGAAGGTAAAATAACGCCCCCGCCTCCACCAAAAATCTTGATATGTCCTGCTCCTTTTTCTTGAAGCAAATCGTACATGTATTTAAAATATTCGTTATGTCCCCCTTGATAAGAAGTCATTGCAATAGCATTGGCATCTTCTTGAATGGCAGTATTCACTACCTCTTCTACACTGCGATCGTGTCCCAAATGAATCACTTCCACTCCGGTCGACTGAATAATTCGACGCATAATATTTATAGCGGCATCATGACCATCAAATAGAGAGGCTGCAGTAACAATTCTTACTTTATTAACAGGAATATAAGGTTTTTGTGATTCCATTTATATGAATATGATAATTTATGCTACCAAATTACGTTTTTTTTAAAACAAAAATCATCGCTTATTTGAATTATCATAAAACAACCCTTTCATTTGAAAACTTGAATTTTTTGAATTAGATTTGATAAAAAACAGCACTTAATGCAAAAGATTGGATTAAGTACCATCAAAAGCCAGCGTACAAAACAAATAAAAATCACGTTTTTTTATTCAAAAAACAACAAAACAACGCTTTTGATCACAATTTCCAATCTTACCCTTAGTTAAAACAGATATTTTTCAGGAAAATGCAAAAAATTACCATTCTCATACATTGCAAAGATCAAAAGTCAATTATAGCCTCAGTTACTAACTACATCGCCTCGATAGAAGGAAACATTATTTATTTGGACCAACACGTTGATGCCGATGAAAATGTTTTTTTTATGCGATTGGAATGTGAATTGGAATCTGAAAAATGGCCAATCGAAGCTATAAAAGCTGATTTTGAAACCAATCTAGCCCTTCCATTCGATATGGATTGGAAAATTTATCCGCAACAACAAAAACCGAGAATGGCTTTGTTTGTTTCTAAATACGATCATTGTTTATACGATATTTTGGGACGCTATAGCGCTGGCGAATTACCACTTGAAATCCCTGTAATCATTAGCAATCACGAAGATTTAAGAAAAGTAGCCGAACAATTTGCAATTCCTTTTTATTGTGTTCCTTTCACCAAAGAAATCAAAGAAATTGGCGAAAAAGGACAATTAGAATTATTAGATAAGTATAACATCGACTTCATTGTATTGGCGCGCTACATGCAAATCATTACCCCAAAACTGATTGAAAAGTACCAAAACAACATTATCAATATCCATCATTCTTTCTTACCCGCTTTTCCTGGGGCTAAACCTTATCATTCTGCTTTTAAACGCGGTGTAAAAATCATTGGCGCTACTAGTCATTATGTAACCGAGGGTTTGGACGAAGGCCCAATCATTGAACAAGATATTGCTCGTGTAACCCACAGCCACTCTATTGAGGATTTTATTATGAAAGGACGCGATTTAGAACGCATGGTGTTAGCAAGAGCCATAAAATTGCATGCCGAACGTAAAACTATGGTGTATAACAATAAAACCGTAGTATTTTTGTAGTGAGTTTCGGCATGATTAACTTTAACTATCTACTATACAATAGTAGTTGTAAATAAATCCCACTCCCTATTTCCTATCGCTTCTCTGTTCAATCTAGTAAGGGTCTATAGACAAACTTTCGTTCACTTTTTTGAAATTGGGGGTTGATTTAGAACCACAATTCTCAGTATAAATGATACATTTTTGCAAAAGCTACTTTAATTTAATTAAATTTTTGTAATTTTTGCCGTTCAATTGTTCACCACAATTCAATATCTGAAGAACAAACCAAAAACATAGGCCAAAACGCACCGCTAACCGATTATGAAATATTTAAAATTCCTAGTACTACTATTATGTACAGGACTGACCCAAGCACAATTTAGCAAAACCCATTACATTCCACCCGTAGTCAGTCAAAGTGGTTCAGTGAGTATTGAAGATCAATACCTATATATTTCAACTCCTAATCCTAATAGTGTACCATTTAGAATAATCGAGAACGGCGGTAATGTAATTAAGGGTACAGTGAGCAATAGCAGTCCCTACAAGTACTCTATCGGAGTGGGGGTAAACACCCAATTGAGTACCGGAAAAAATGTAATTGGCGTTTTAAAAAACAAAGGTTATATCGTTGAGTCGGAAGACTTAGTATATGTCAATGTGAGAGTGAATGCTGCCAGAACTAATACTCCTGGAAGATACAATCATGCCGGAGGATTAGTTTCAAAAGGAAACAGTGCCTTAGGGAAAACATTTCGTTTAGGAGCGATGTTAAATCCAATAAATGACAACACCCTATTAAATTTCGCTTCCATATTAGCTACTGAAAACGACACTAAGATTACTATCTCCAATCTACCTCTTGGAACCCTATTCACGGATGGCACTACTTTTAACGGCCCTATGACAATAACTTTAAACAAAAATGAAAGTTATGTGATAGCATTAGAGAATAATAGCAGTACATTCAACCCTTCTAATAGTGCGAGAATGATAGGTGCATTAGTAGAATCGGATAAAGCAGTTGTAGTTAATGCGGGATCCATAGGCGGAAGCAACAGTACTATTACTTTTCCTGATGGAACTCTTCAAGGCAGAGATATTGGATTTGATCAGATTGTGCCACTTGAGCGCACAGGAAAGGAATATATTTTTGCCAAAGGACTTGGAACTGCTGAATTGGAACAAGTAATACTAGTAGCACATACCGACCAAACCAACGTTTATCTTAACGGAGGCACAGTACCTTTTCGCACTTTAAATAAAGGAGAATATGTAGCAATAGATGGCAATAACTTTATCAATGATAATTTATACGTCACCACCTCACAAAACGTTTTTGCCTACCAATGTATGGCTGGAACGAATTCGGCTGCTAATCAAAACCTATTTTTTGTACCTCCCATCAATTGTGCCACTCCAAATAGTGTAGATAATATTCCTCAAATTCAAGAAATTGGCAACACAACCTACACCGGTGGATTAAACATCATTACAGAAACCGGCGCCACTGTACTTGTAAACAATGCGCCAATTGCTGCAATTCCGCAAACTATTACAGGAAATCCAAAATTTGTCAAATATTCACTTTTTGGTTTGTCCGGTAATATTGCAGTTAAATCTACCAAACAAGTTTATGTTTCCTATTTTGCTACCAATGGAGCCGCTACTTATGGCGGGTATTTCTCCGGATTTGATTTAAAACCAGAGATTGTATCCGATAAAATTACGGTAACCAACACCTCTTGCATTCCCAATGTAACTCTTAAAATAAGCACCTTATCAGCTTACGACACTTTTCAATGGTATAAAGACGACGTAGCCATTCCAGGCGCAACAACCAATACCTATATTCCAACTACGCCGGGATATTATCAAGTAAGAGGCAGTATTTCTGGTTGTTTGAGTGATGTATTCTCGGATAAAATTCCTGTGAGCGATTGTGCCAAAGACGATGACAATGACGGCACCAACAACAACAATGATATCGATTGGGACAATGATGGCATACTCAACCAAATAGAGAGTAGCACCCCCTTACTCAACCAAAGTAACACCTTAGCTTCAACTGATTATGATGGTACTTTTTCTGGTCCTGGAACGATTTCTGGCTATCCTTTTTATGGATTTGTTTCCGAAGTACCTGCTGTGAGAAACACAACTAACATTTACAATTTAACTTTCAAAAAACCCGAAACCATCACTTTTCAATACATCGTTGATGGCCCTTCGCATACTACACCTGTTGGTGATCTTGCCAATGGCGATGGTGATTTTATTTTAATTGCTCCCACCAATCAAACACTAACCATCACCAACCCATTTGATGATGTTTTAATCGACACCAACTATGATGGGATTTTTGAAAGTGGAGTAACCGAGTTTACTTCTTTTGAAATTCGTTTCCGATTCAAAAGCACTACTCCTATACCACAAGGTGGTGCTCGTTTCAAAATACAAGGGTACAAAATTACAGCCCTAACCTTTAAACATAGTAACCTTTCGGAAACCACTAATAATCGGGCCGCATTCATGCTGGGACAAAATATTGCCATTGACACCGATAATGATGGTATTCCAAACGCTTTAGATTTGGATAGCGATAATGACGGAATTCCTGATAGTATAGAAGCACAAGGAAAGGGTTTTAAAACCTTTTCTGGAGTGGACACTAACAAAGATGGCTTAGACAACGCTTTTGAACCCGGTTTACAACCCATAAACTCAGATTCGGATGCTACTTTAAGTTTTTCTGTTTTCGACCACTTAGACCTCGATAGTGACAATGATGGTATCTATGATTTGGTGGAAGCAGGCCACAATGTCGTTGACACTAATCTGGATGGAAAAGTGGATGGAACGGTGGGACAAAATGGATTATTAGACAGTTTAGAAACCGCCCCTGACAGTGGTAAATTAAACTATACCCTAGCAGACACAGATACGGATGGCAACTTGAACTATTTCGAATTGGACAGCGATAATGATGGTTGCCTAGACGTGTTCGAAGCCGGATTCCAAGATGGTGACACAGATGGATTATTAGGAAATAGTCCTATTACAATAAATGACCGCGGGATAGTTACCTCGGGTACTGGATACACCGCACCCAATGCCAATTACATCATAGGAGCTCCAATTATTATTACCACACAACCCATAAACAAATCGCAATGTTTGTTACAAAATACTACTTTTGAAATAGTTTCCAATGCCACTAGTTTTCAATGGGAATTAAGTACCGATGGAATAACTTGGACCTCACTCACTAATGGAGGGCCGTATTCAGGGGTTACTACTGCAACGCTTCAAGTAAATAATCTTGCAGCTTCAATGAATGGCTATAACTACCGAGTGCAATTGAATAGAACAGGAAACTCCTGTGGACTAACTTCAACAGTTGCCAATTTGACGGTTTTAGCACTTCCAACTGTAACAACAAGCATCACTCTAAAACAATGTGACGACGATATTGATGGCATTACTGCCTTTAATTTGACCGAAAAAAACAGTTTCATCAGTACTAATTATCAAAATGAAACCTTTACCTATTTTACAACTTCAGTTGGAGCCAACACGAATGACCCAACTACCAAAATATCTGATCCAACCCAATACAGAAGTGGCATAGGAAGTGTTTGGGCAAGAGTTGAAAATGCAAACGGCTGTTTTAGTACTAGTGAAATCAAACTAATTGTTTCGGCTACTCAGATCCCTGCTACTTTTAAAAAGAATTTCACAGTATGTGATGACTTTATTGATGCCTCAAATGATGATAGGGATGGTATCGCTACTTTTGATTTTAGCAGCGTAACTACTGATATCCAAAATTTGTTACCCAGCCCTATTACGAATTATACCATAAAATACTACCCTACACAAGCTGATGCTTTAGCCGAAACTAATGAAATAACTAATACAACTTCCTATAGAAATACCATTGCAAATCAGCATCCAATATTTGTTAGAGTGGATTCAACTCTTGATAATGCTTGTTTTGGATTAGGAAATTATGTTACCCTAACTGTCGAAAAACTTCCAGTTGCCCATCCCGTTCCAGTATTTAAAGAGTGTGATGATCTTAGCAATGATGGAATTATCACTTTTAACACCTCAACATTAGAAGCAACTTTATTACAAGGACAAACCAATGTCGTAGTGACTTATTTTGATGAAAACAACAATTCGTTGCCTAGCCCATTTCCTGCTACTTTTTCAACCCAATCGCAAATCATAAAAGCTAGAGTCACCAACACGCTCACCAATACCAATAATGGCATTCCTTGTTATGACGAAACCAGTATACAGTTTATTGTAGATGTACATCCGGTGGCTCATCCAGTAACTATTCCTGCTGCGTGCGACGATGCTAACCCGAGTGATACGGATGGCTTGAATGCTTTTGACACTTCTTCAATAGAGAGGCAACTACTTCAAGGACAAACCGGAATGATTGTGCGTTATTATGACTCTAACAATAATGCTTTGCCCAGTCCGCTTCCGAATCCATTTATAACTGCTACACAAAATGTGAGGGCAACAGTAGAAAACCCATTAAACACTACTTGTATTGAGCAAACAACTATAGCTTTTGTAGTCAACCCTTTGCCAAGCATTAACCTGAATGAAAACGGCAGCGAAAATCAACTAGTATGCAGTAATTTACCCACATTCTCAGTTACCTTAAATGCTGGTATTAATGATGGTAGCCCTGTTGGCAATTATACTTATGTTTGGAAAAAAGACGGGCAGGTACTAGCCGGAGCCACCCAATATACTTTGGATGTCAATACTGAAGGGGTATATACCGTAGAAGTATTCTCCCCTAACGGTTGTTCCAGAATCCGAACTATAAAAGTAACCGCCTCGGATATTGCCAAAATAGAGTCGGTAGAAGTTACCGATATTACCGATGTGAATAGAGTAATCATCAATGTCTCAGGCAGTGGAGATTATGAGTACAGCTTCAACGATCCAGATGGCCCTTTTTTAAGTAGTAATATTTTTGAAAATATCCCTTCGGGTATTCACACTATTTACATCAATGATAAAAATGGATGTGGGGTAGTCAGTAAAGAGGTGGCTGTTGTGGGGGCTCCAAAATATTTCACTCCCAATGGCGATGGGTACAATGATTATTGGAATGTCAAAGGGACCAATACTGCCGCCAACTCAAAATCCGTGATTCGTATTTTTGACCGATACGGTAAATTGCTCAAACAAATTTTTCCTAACAGCATGGGGTGGGATGGTACTTTCAATGGGCAACCTCTTCCCTCTGATGATTATTGGTACACGGTTGTACTCGAAGATGGACGTGAAATTAAAGGTCACTTTGCCTTGAAACGATAAATTAATGAAGGTTTGACTTCCTAAATTGCTTGGGAGTCATCCATTTCTTTTTCAAAAACACTCTATTGTAATAACTTAAAGTTTCAAAACCACATTGCATCGCAATTAAATTGATATCTATATCTGTTTTCAATAATTGCTGACAACTTTCATGTATGCGAATGTCATTTACATAATCTGAAAAAGTTTTACCTGTTGCTTTTTTGAAAAATTTACAAAAATTGGTTTCTGACAATGCCACTAACTGCGCTACAGTTGTCAATTGAATTTTAGTTGAAAAATGATGCGCTACATAATTACATACTTTATTAATTCTATTTTCATTTTCAATCGAGTTGGAAAAACTAAAATAGTTTGAACTTAAAGTTATTGATGGCATGCTGCTTAAATCATGAAGTATTGACAAAAGACACAAAATCCGCTCAAAACCCTCTAATGCAACTAATTTTATAATTTTTGACTTTACTTGTTCTGTGTGGCCATGAAAAAAGAGTCCTTTTTGTGCCTTTTGCATTACATCATTTAACGCCACACTCTCATGAAACCCCAAGAATGATTCTATAAATTTAGGCGAAAATTGAATCACCACTGCTTCAAACAAAGCCTCTTTTTCAGCATTCCCCACCCAGGTATGCGGCAGATTCGAGCCCAATAGCAATAAATCTCCTGGACCAAAACTCTCACAACTATCTCCTACTAATCTGTACCCTTCACCTTTAATGATATAGGTCAATTCATACTCTGGATGGTAATGCCATTTGAATTCAAAAAACGGAATTGAAAATTGATAACTGTAAAAAGTAGCATCTTTTTTTTGTAAATTGATTTGTTCTAAAAATGATTTCATGTACAATAATGAATAAAAATAGCTATAAAATTACTTATATTTTCAATATAGTATTACAATATACCAAAAGAATACCAATCCTGCGCCAAAAGGTGCGGTAAATTTGTCTTGAATTCGATTTTAATTTTCACAAACAAACACACAGCATGAAAAAAAACGTCTTTATAGGTATCTTTTTAATACTGACTTCCATGAATGCTCAAGAAAAAAAACACGAACATTTTTCTACTCTTCCCACAGGGAGCATCACTCCAACTGGCTGGATAAAAGAACAAATGCAAAAAGACCTCAACGGTTTTGTAGGTCATTTAGATCAAATTGTACCGGATTTAATTCAAGATCCAATATATGGCACAGCACGATTACAACCCAACAGCCCTATTAAGGACTTAGGAAATTCAAAAGAGGGAGATGCCGAAGGAGAAGAACAGTACAAATGGTGGAACAGCGAAACACAATCCAATTGGTGGGATGGTTACATCCGAAATGCCATTTTGCTTCAAGATCCTGCGGCTTTGCAAAAGGTAAAAAAGTATATTGATGTAATGTTGTCTACACAAGATACGGATGGATATTTAGGAATATATGATAAAAACCTACGTTACCGTTTTACATCCGAAAATGGCGAACTCTGGTCCAAAGCAACATTATACCGAGCATTGTTAGCCTATAACGACTACTCCAAAGATGAAAAAGTATGGAATGCCGTTGTTAGAGCAGTGCAAAATGTCATGGATAATTACCCCATCTACCAATCATCACCTTTTTATTCTGGAACCAATTTTAATGGTGGTGTCTCTCATGGATTAACGTTTACAGATGTTTTGGATAAAATGTATCAAATCACTAAAAATCAAAAATATTTAGATTACGCCTTGTTTTTGTATGAAGATTTTTCCAAAACCTATCAATCAGAAAGCGATGCTCAGTTGCCAAACATCGAAAATCCGTCCTACAAACTCAAATCACATGGAGTACATACTTTTGAACATCTACGCCCGTTGATAGTAGCCACTTACGCCAAACAAAACGCTAGAATGGATAAGGCTTTGAAAATCTACTGCGAAAAAATCAAAAACGCAACTACCCTAACAGGAGGCCCAATTGGCGACGAATGGATAGCCGAAAGATCTGCCGATGCCACAAATACAGGTTATGAATACTGTTCCATTCACGAATTACTAGACAGCTATACTGTACTTTTACAAAAAAGTGGTAATCCAAAAATTGCAGAAGAAATTGAAACCATTTTTTACAATGCCGCTCAAGGAAGCAGACACCCCGAACATTCTTGTATTGCCTATCTAAAAACCGACAATTCCTATGAAATGATGGGTACAAAAAATGGCAATATTGAACCCGATCGAAAACAAACCCGTTATAAATACTCTCCAGCCCATCAAGATGTTGCCGTTTGCTGTACCCCTAATGCAGGTCGAATTTCTCCCTATTTTATAGAAAAAACATGGTTTTTAGAAAACAAAAATACGCTAGTAGCGGGTGTATTAGCCCCAACAAATCTTGCTATTAAGATAGACAACAAGCCAGTAACTATAGAAGAAATCACAGCGTATCCCTACCAAAACACATTTATTTTTAGAGTCAGCAATCCGGAGTTAGCAACATTCAAACTTAAAATAAGAAAACCCAGTTGGGCAACGCAACTAAAATCCTCGGAGCCATATATAGAAGAGAATGGATTCTTAGTCTTCCATGCTAAGAAAGCAAAACAATACGATTTGACCCTGAATTTCAGTGCCGAAGTAAACATAAAAACGGATGCCAATAAGGAAAAATACTTTACTTATGGCCCCCTATTTTTTGCCTATCCCATTCCATCGGAAGCGATAATTGGAAAAAAATACACTACCGATTTTTACGATTTAACCTATAATACTAAGGATACGTTAAGATACCTTTTTATTGAACAAAATAATGTTAAATTGCAGGATTCTCATTTAGAAGTCCAATTGAAAAACGGCCTCAACAATACCATCGAGAAGATAAAACTTATCCCTTTTGGGAAAACCATTTTAAGACAAGTTTCCTTTAAATCCACTGAAAAATGAAAAAAATCGCCTTTCTAATGCTGTTACTAGCATCAAGTGTACAAGCTCAAATTTCCAAAATAGAACCCGCCAATTGGTGGGTAGGCATGAAACTCAATGAAATTACTCTATTAGTTTATGGCAAAAACATACAAGACTTAACTCCATCAACCCAATACCAAGGAGTAAGCATTGTCAAAACCCAGAAAGTTGAAAATCCCAATTATCTTTTTGTAACCATTAACATTGGTTCTGATACTAAGGCTGGGACGGCCAAAATAGATTTCAAAAGAAAAGGAAAAACCATCACTACTAAAAATTTCCCCTTGTTAGCAAGAGAAAACAATAGTGCAATGCGTGAAAGTTTTTCTCCAAAAGATGTTATTTTATTAATCATGCCAGATCGCTTTGCGAATGGCAACCCCAAAAACGACAATACTTCCGAAACTTTAGAAAAAGCCAATCGCGCTGATGAAAGCGGAAGACACGGTGGTGATATTCAAGGAATCATTAACCATTTAGACTACATTCAATCGTTAGGGTTCACTCAAATTTGGAATACTCCGCTCCTAGAAAACAACATGCCAAAATATTCTTATCATGGTTATGCTGCCACCGATTTTTATAAAATCGACCCCAGATTTGGAACTAATGAAGACTTCAAAAGACTGGTTCAAGAAGCCAAAAAAAGAAATATTGGGTTGATTTGGGACGTGGTTTTAAACCATTGTGGATTAGAATACTACTTTATCAAAGACATGCCGATGAAAGATTGGGTAAATTTCCCAGACACCAAGGCTAGAACCAACCATCTCAAATCGACACTTTTAGACCCTTATGCCACTGAACAAGACAAAAAAGGTTATACCGATGGTTGGTTTGACACTTCTATGCCAGATCTAAACCAAAAAAATCCATTAATGGCTAGTTATTTGACTCAAAACACGATTTGGTGGATCGAATACGCGGGGCTTTCTGGTTTTAGAGAAGACACTTTTTCCTATGCCGACAAAGACTTTTTGGCCTATTGGACCAAGACCATTTTGGAAGAATATCCCAACTTTAACATTGTAGGCGAAGAAATGACCAACGTAAAAGAAATTTCCGCCTATTGGCAAAAAAACAAAAAAAATGCCGACGGTTACCAATGTTACTTGCCTTCCTTGATGGATTTTGCTTTGACCGATAACTTAGTCAAAGCATTGAATACCAAAAACGAATGGGAATCTACTTGGAAAGAAGTGTACCGTGGAATGGGAGAAGATCATTTGTTTCCTAACCCAAATAACCTGTTGATTTTCCCTGATAATCATGACATGGATCGTATATACACTCGATTACAACACAATCTGGACCATTGGAAATTAGCCATGACCTTATATGCCACTATGCGTGGAATTCCGCAAATGTATTATGGCACTGAATTATTGTACAGACAAGAAAAACCAGGTAATGATGGTTTCAGAAGGGTCGATTTGTATGGAGGCTGGGAAGGTGATGCCAAAAATGCCATTACTGGAAAAGGCTTAACTACTGAAGAACAAGAAGCCCAACAGTATTTTAAAACACTTTTCAATTGGAGAAAAACAGCCACAGCCATTCATGAGGGGAAATTCACACATTATGTACCCGAAAAAGATGAAGCCTACGTTTATTTCCGATATACAAACAACCAAAAAATCATGGTGATTTTGAATAAAAACGACAAACCTATTTCGTTAAACATGAACATCTACAAAGATATGATTCCTTCCAATTTTAAGGCTAAAGAGGCATTAACTGGAAAAGAAATAACGGTCAATGGACAACTAGATGTAGCCCCAAAATCGGCCTTAATTTTAGAAATTAAATAATCCAAAAAAATGAAATTCAATTGTCTTTTTCTAATGATGTTGCTATCGATGCAGTTTTCAATAGCACAAGTAAATGTAGTTTCGGGAAAAGTACAACGTTTTGAAAACTTCAAATCACAACTCATTGATGCTCGAAACGTAGATGTTTGGTTGCCCGATGGCTATACTAATAAAGAAAAATATGCCGTTGTGTATATGCATGATGGCCAAGCTTTATATGATGCCCAAAGCACTTGGAACAAACAAGCTTGGGAAATTGACGAAGTAGCTGGGAAACTAATTGCCGAAGGAAAAACTCAGAAATTCATAGTCGTAGGCATTTGGAATAATGGTCCAAAACGCCATCCGGAATATTTTCCTCAAAAACCTTTTGAAAGTCTGAATGCTATTCAAAAAGATAGTGTTACTGCGCAATTACAAAAAGCGGGCAGAACCAAAGAAGCCTTCCATCCTTATTCGGATTTGTATTTGAAGTTTTTGGTGACCGAGTTAAAACCATTTATTGACCGAACATTCGCCACTAAGAAAGATCAAAAGAACACCTTTATTGCTGGTTCCAGCATGGGGGGATTGATTTCGATGTATGCGATTTGTGAGTATCCCCAAGTCTTTGGTGGTGCGGCTTGTTTGTCTACCCATTGGCCCGGAACCTTTACGGTTGAAAACAATCCCATTCCTGAGGCTTTTGTTCAATACTTAAAAAACAAATTACCCCATCCAAAAACGCATAAAATCTATTTTGATTATGGCGACCAAACTTTGGATGCTTTGTATCCAGCACTACAACAAAAAGTAGATGTTGTAATGAAAGCCAAAGGATATACCAACAAAAATTGGGAAACCAAATTCTTCCCCGGAGAAAACCATTCGGAAGTAGCTTGGGCAAAGCGATTGGACATTCCTCTATTGTTTCTTTTAAAAAATGACTAATGAAAAAGATAGCACTTATTCTGTTTTCTGTCGGCTTATTTATCGGGTGCTCCAAAAAAGAACAAACACCTGATTTTACACAATTTGTCAACCCTTTCATTGGTACCGATGGAACCGGTCACACTTTCCCTGGTGCTTGTTTGCCTTTTGGAATGGTACAGCCAAGCCCAGACAATGTAGATATTGGTTGGGATTACACCTCAGGCTATCAATACAAGAATCCTGAAATTCTAGGGTTTTCCCAAACTCATTTGAGCGGCACGGGAATTAATGATTTAGGGGACGTTCTATTGCTTCCTTTTGTAGATATTAAAACCGAAAATTTCAAAACGACTTATAATAAAAAAACGGAAAAAGCTAGCCCAGGTTTTTATACTGTCACCTTAAACGATAGTATAAAAGTCAACCTTACTGCTACTGAACGTGTGGCTTTTAATCAGTTTGTCTACCCAACTAACAAAGCTAAATTATTAGTTGATATTCAACACGGGTTGCGCTTTTTGACCGATTCTTTGGTCTTAGATAGTAAAGTTAGCATTGAAAACAACAACACTATTTCGGGGTATTGTCATAACAAAAACTGGGTGGAGCGAAAATACTTTTTCACACTTACTTTTGATACCCCATTTGTAAATACAACTGAGTTACCCAAAAAACCAAAAGAAAAAGCGTCTCGATATATTCTTGATTTTAAGCTAAAAAACAAAACATTACAAGCCAAAATTGCCTTTTCGACTGTAAGCATAGAAGGAGCCAAAAACAATTTAGAAACAGAATTATCGCATTGGGATTTTGATAAAACGGTGACTAATGCCAAAGCAAAATGGAACGAGTATTTGTCTAAAATTGAAATTGAAGCGCCTCTAAAACAAAAGCAAATATTTTATACTTCCTTGTATCATTTGTTTACACAACCCGCCAACATTGCTGATGTGGATGGCCAATACAGAGGTGCCGACGATAAAATTGCAAAAGCTCCGAATGGCGAATACTACTCTACCCTCTCGTTGTGGGACACGTATCGAGCCGCCAATCCTTTATATACTATATTAGTACCAGAACGCGTAAATGGTTTTGTGAACACTATGCTTTTGCATCATATAGCTGCTGGTTATTTACCTATTTGGACCGTTTGGGGACAAGAAAACAATTGTATGATTGGGAATCATGCCATTCCAATAATAACCGATGCATACAACAAAGGATTCAAAGGATTTGATGCCAATGAAGCTTTGCAAGCCATGATTGAAACCACTACCAAAAATCATTTGAATAATGATTGGGATTTGTATAACAAATATGGCTATTATCCCTTTGATAAAATAGATAATGAAGCCGTTTCACGTACATTAGAAAGTGGTTACGACGATTACTGTGTGGCAGTATTAGCCGAAAAATTAGGCAATAAAACAGTAGCCGAAACCTATTACAAAAGAGCCTCCTACTATAAAAACCTATTTGATAAAAACACAGGCTTGATGCGAGGCAAAGACACCAAAGGCCAATGGAGAACGCCATTTGAACCTTTGAAACCGACTTCCCCTATGAACAACTCAGGTGATTATACCGAGGCTAATGCTTGGCAGTACTCATGGGCTTCTACTCAACATGATGTGGCAGGTCTTACCCAATTATTAGGAGGCAAAGAACAATTTACCCAACAGTTGAATACTTTTTTTAATCTTAATGGAGAAAAAGACAATAAACACTTAGGTCAAGAAGGCATGATTGGTCAATACGCTCACGGCAACGAACCAAGCCATCATATTTCGTATTTATATGCTTATTCTAATGAACCCGAAAAAGGGAAAAAATTAATCACACAAATATACAATCAGTTTTACAACAATACGCCAGATGGCATAACAGGCAATGACGATTGCGGACAAATGAGCGCTTGGTATATTTTTACCACGTTAGGGTTTTATCCAGTAAATCCGGCTACTGGTGAATTTGTTTTCGGGATGCCCCAAGTAAAAAAGGCAACTCTATATTTGGACAACAATAAAACCTTAGAAATCACTTCTGCTGCTTCTTCGTATTCAAAAATAAAGTGGAATCAAAACGAGATAAACGATATCAGCATCAACTATAAAGCCATCATGCAAGGAGGCCTATTGCAATTTGAATAAAACAATACAACCATGATAAAAACAGAAAGTTCACTCATTAGCTTAGTTTTTTACAGCATCCTATTGATGACTTCCAGCCAATGTTGGTCTCAAATGCACCAACTCACCCTCCAAATTACAGGGATTGAAAATAGCAAAGGAAAACTCGCTGCAGAATTGTACAGTTCCAAAGGAAATTTTTTAAAAAAAGCCTATAAAATATCCACTGCAAAAATACAGTCCCATACAGCTACGGTTATTTTTAACGATATACCTAAAGCCACTTATACTGTTATGGTATATCATGACGAAAACAATAATGGAAAATTGGATAAAAACTTCATTGGTATGCCCAAAGAACCTGTAGCTTGTTCCAATAATGCGAAAGGCTTTATGGGGCCTCCAAAATATGAAGAGGCGAAATTTGTTCTTGAAACCGATTTGAAAATGACCATCAAAATGAATGATAAACTATAATTGCCAAGAGTAGCTATACTGTGTTAGGGATAGTAGCGGCATCCTTTTTGGGGCTTTTTTCTAGCCCCAAAAAGATATAGCGGATAGCACGACCCGCCTTTTTCTGGCGGGAAACACCATAAAAAAATCCCAAACTCCATTGACTCTGGAATTTGGGATTTTAAGTATTGTATTTGAAAAGAATTAGATTTTATATCTTTTTCTATCGGTTTCTGATAAGTAAATCTTACGTAAACGTAATGATTTTGGCGTTACTTCAACATACTCATCTTTTTGGATGTACTCTAAAGCTTCTTCTAAAGAGAATTTAATCGCTGGGATAATTCTTGCTTTATCATCGGCTCCAGAAGAACGTACGTTGGATAATTTTTTCGTTTTTGTAACGTTTACCGTCATATCATCGCTACGAGTGTTTTCACCAATTACTTGCCCTTCGTAGATATCCTCGTTAGGATCCACAAAGAATTTACCTCTGTCTTGTAATTTATCGATAGAATAAGGAATTGCTTTTCCGTTTTCCATAGAAATCAACGAACCGTTGTTACGTCCTGGAATTTCTCCTTTGTATGACTCATATCCAATAAAACGGTGTGCCATGATCGCTTCACCCGCTGTTGCAGTCAACAATTGGTTACGCAATCCGATGATTCCTCTTGATGGGATGTTAAATTTAACAATCATACGATCGCCTTTACCTTCCATCGATAACATTTCTCCTTTACGAACGGATACAAACTCAACCGCTCTTCCTGATAAATTTTCTGGTAAATCGATGGTTAATTCCTCAATAGGCTCACATTTTACTCCATCAATTTCTTTGATGATTACTTGTGGTTGTCCAATTTGTAATTCATAACCTTCTCTTCTCATGGTTTCGATTAACACGGATAAGTGCAATACCCCACGACCAAATACCATGAATTTATCTGCAGAATCTGTTTCAGCCACGCGCATGGCAAGGTTTTTCTCTAACTCTTTAGTCAAACGCTCACGAATGTGTCTAGATGTTACAAATTTTCCTTCTTTACCAAAGAAAGGAGAATCGTTGATTGTAAACAACATACTCATCGTTGGCTCATCAATAGCAATAGTTTGTAGCGCTTCAGGGTTTTCAAAATCGGCAATAGTATCTCCAATTTCAAAACCTTCAACACCAACAATGGCACAAATATCTCCCGCCACTACTTGCGCTACTTTTTTACGGCCAAGACCTTCAAAAGTGTGTAATTCTTTAATTCTTGATTTTATGATTTTTCCATCTCTTTTTACCAAAGAGATTGGCATACCTTCAGTCAATACCCCTCTTTCCAAACGACCAATCGCAATACGACCCGTAAATGAAGAGAAGTCTAAAGAGGTAATCAACATTTGAGGAGTACCTTCTGATACTTTAGGAGCAGGTACATTTTCGATTACCATATCCAACAAAGGCTCGATGTTTTCTGTTTGAACTTTCCAATCCTCAGACATCCAGTTGTTTTTTGCAGAACCGTATACCGTTGGGAAGTCCAATTGCCATTCTTGAGCACCTAATTCAAACATCAAGTCGAATACTTTTTCGTGCACTTCTTCTGGTGTACAGTTTTCTTTGTCGACTTTATTGATCACCACACATGGTTTCAATCCCAAATCGATTGCTTTTTGCAATACGAAACGTGTTTGAGGCATTGGCCCCTCAAAAGCATCTACCAAAAGACATACACCATCGGCCATGTTCAATACACGTTCTACTTCACCACCAAAGTCGGCGTGACCAGGAGTATCAATAATATTGATTTTTGTTCCTTTGTATTCAACCGAAACGTTTTTGGAAGTAATAGTAATCCCTCTTTCACGCTCTAAGTCGTTGTTATCAAGAATTAAATCACCTGTATTTTCGTTTTCACGAAATAATTGACAGTGATACATAATTTTATCAACCAAAGTGGTTTTACCGTGATCGACGTGGGCAATAATTGCAATGTTTCTAATAGATTCCATCTGTGATTTTTTGTGGGTGCAAATGTACACTTTATTTTTATATAAAAAACCCTTCTTTTGTTGTTTGTAAAGTTTTGACTATAAGAGTTTTACGCTGATTAGAGGTTAAATCAATAGAAGTTTAGTATTAAAATAAGTTTACCAAAACATTTCTTTCAATTTAAAACAAAAAAAAACTCCTCGAAAAGGAGTTTTATTCTATATGATAAAATTGTAATTGATTACAATTTAGCAACGTGCTTTGTTAACTTAGATTTCAAGTTAGAAGCTTTGTTATCATGGATGATATTTTTCTTAGCTAACTTGTCAATCATAGAAATAACAGCTGATAATTTAGCTGTAGCTTCAGCTTTATCGGTAGCAATTCTTAATGCTTTGATAGCATTACGAGTTGTTTTGTGTTGGTATCTATTCAACACTCTTTTCTTTTCGTTACTTCTAATTCTCTTTAGAGCTGACTTATGATTTGCCATTGTATAATTATTTATCTTTATTAGTTTTATGTAGTCCGTAAGGGAATCGAACCCCTGTTACCAAGACGAAATCTTGGCGTCCTAACCCCTAGACGAACGGACCAATATTCTTCTAAGTTCGGGTTTCAATTCAATTCAATTTCGTAGTCCGTGGGGGAATCGAACCCCCCTTACCAGGATGAAAACCTGGCGTCCTAACCGATAGACGAACGGACCAATTTCCTGATTAAGTCCAGGAAAACTATACAGTATTTCAAATTTTTTGTAGTCCGTGGGGGAATCGAACCCCCCTTACCAGGATGAAAACCTGGCGTCCTAACCGATAGACGAACGGACCCTGCTTCTGTATTGCGGTTGCAAAGATACATCTATTTTTGAGAAGCACAATAGCTGATGCAAAAAAAATTATTTTTTTTTAATAAGCCTTTGCAAAAAGCACCCTTCCAGAGGACGGTTTCCCAGTAAATACGCAGCTTCCCGCCTCCTCTACTCGGTCCAAAGGAATACATCTAATAGTTGCTTTTGTTAGCTCTTTGATCTTTTCTTCAGTCTCGGCAGTTCCGTCCCAATGAGCCGAAATAAAGCCCCCTTTTGCCTCCAAAACCTCCTTAAACTCCTCAAAATTATTTACTTCGGTAATATGCGCTTCACGATAGGCTATCGCTTTTTGAAATAAATCTATTTGAATCTGCTCTAGCAGACTAGAAATATATGATACAATTCCATCACCCGAAACTACTTCTTTTGTCAAATTATCTCTACGCGCTACTTCAAAAGTGCCATTTTCTAGATCTTTTGGCCCCACAGCAATTCTCACAGGCACCCCTTTCAACTCCCACTCTGCAAATTTAAACCCTGGCTTTTGTGTGGTTCTATCATCATATTTCACACTTATCCCTTGTTTTCTAAGTTCTGAAGTCAACTGATTTACTTCGGTAGTTATAGCCGCCAATTGTTCTTCTGATTTGTATATAGGAACAATTACTACTTGTATCGGTGCCAAATTAGGTGGCAATACTAATCCTTTATCATCGGAATGCGTCATGATTAAAGCCCCCATCAAGCGAGTAGAAACTCCCCATGAAGTACCCCATACATGCTCTTGCTTCCCTTCGGCATTTGCAAACTTCACATCAAAGGCTTTTGCAAAATTTTGACCCAAGAAATGTGATGTACCTGCTTGCAATGCTTTACCATCTTGCATCAACGCTTCTATACAATACGTTTCAACCGCCCCTGCAAAACGTTCCGTTTCGGTCTTCAATCCTTTTATAACGGGAATAGCCATGAAATTTTGCACAAAATCGGCATACACATTCATCATTTTCTCTGACTCTTCGATAGCTTCTTGTTCTGTAGCATGAGCCGTATGCCCTTCTTGCCATAAAAATTCGGCAGTTCTCAAAAACAAACGCGTTCTCATTTCCCAACGCACTACATTGGCCCATTGATTAATCAACAAAGGTAAATCGCGATAAGATTGAATCCATCCTTTATAGGTAGACCAAATAATCGCCTCACTAGTTGGGCGAACAATCAATTCTTCTTCCAATTTAGCATTAGGGTCCACTATAAGTTTACCGGCCTTATCGGGATCATTTTTTAATCTATAATGAGTTACTATAGCACATTCTTTTGCAAAACCTTCAGCATTTTTTTCTTCGGCTTCAAACATACTTTTAGGAACAAATAAAGGAAAATAGGCGTTTTGATGTCCTGTTTCCTTGAACATTCGATCCAATTCAGCTTGCATTTTTTCCCAAATAGCATATCCATACGGCTTGATTACCATACAGCCTCTAACACCTGAATTCTCGGCTAAATCAGCTTTTACAACTAGCTCATTATACCATTTTGAATAATCTTCTTCTCTTGTAGTAAGGTTCTTGCTCATATCTTAATTATTTGGCACAAATTTTGTTTTAACTTTTTTTACATTTTAGTAACGCAAAACTAACTATTTTTGTAATGTTCAACAATAAAAAAACCTATTGATATGAAAACTACTGTATTTTTTACTAGAAATATTCCCCTATTGCTTTTTGTTGGATTTTTAAGTCTAATCAATACGTCTTGTGGTTCTTATCAAAACAGCTCTTATTATGCCTCTGATGGGATTTATGACAACACCACCAATACTAGCTCCTACTATAACAACCAAAGAACTATGGGCGATCAATACAAAGCCTATTTTAGTTCTTTACAGGAACAAAATCAATCCACAGAAATCTTCACTGATGTAGAAAGTTATTCTAGCAATTTTGACGCAAACGACAGCATACAAGCACCAATAACAGGCAATGCCGCTTGGGGAAGCAATCCCGAATCTACTACCATACATATATACAACAACGACTGGAACAATTGGAACAGCCCATTTTGGGGTTGGGGATGGAACACGGGTTGGTGGGGTTGGAACAATTGGTATGGTCCTAACTGGGGTTGGAACGCTGGTTGGGGATGGAACGCTGGTTGGGGCGCATCATGGGGATGGAACGGTTTCTGGAGCCCTAGTTGGGGTTGGGGATGGAACAATTATCCCGGTGGCTGGTACAATTATCCTTATAATCGTTTTACCGATTACAATTACAATTCTAGCAGAAGAGGATCTAGCTATTACAACCGTAGTTATGTAAATAGAGATTACAATAACCGAATCACTAGAGACAATTTTACCAACCGAAGAATTAGCAACGAAACAGGACGTAGAGATTTCAACAACTACAGAAATTCTTCTTCTACTTTTAACCGAAGAAATAACACCACACCACCTGTAAGAAACTACGATTATACAACAAACCGAAACACCAGGGAAACAAGAAACTATAACTCTACCCCCTCCACCAATTATAATCAATCTAGTAGTACTAGAAGAAGCAGTAATTACTCTACTAACCCTTCCTATTCTCCTTCACGTTCTTATAGTCCAAGCTCAAGTAGTGGCGGTATGCGTTCGTCAGGAAGCACCGGAGGCGGAGGCGGCAGAAGAGGAAGAGGTTAATTGTTTTTCGTTGAACATTAGTTTTACAAAAACGGATTCTTAATAATCGAACAGTTACCAGCAAAACACAGATTTCACAAATAAAAACAAGCAATCCTTGCTATTTATTGAAGTCTGTGTTTTCTTTATAGCTGAAATTAATTACCCTATTTTTTTTTCAAAAAAATCAAACCCATTTCGAAATTAATTGTATAAAAACTAACAAACCTATATGAAAAAAAGTATTTTCCTTATTGCATGGTTCTTTTCAGCCACGGCGATCCATGCCCAAGAAATCAAAGACGCACTTCTTTTTTCTATGGACGACCTAAATGGTACCGCTAGATACCGAGCAATGAGCGGCGCTTTTGGCGCTTTAGGTGGTGATTTTTCGGCTATTTCTTTAAACCCAGCCGGATCTTCCGTATTCAACAACAATCAAGTAGGCGTGACTAGCAGTCATTATAACACCCTAAACAAGGCTACCTATTTCGGGAACCCAACAACTGAAAAAGAAAATACATTTGAACTCAATCAAGCAGGTGCTGTTTTTGTATTTAAAAACTACAACCAAAATGCAAAATGGACCAAAATTACATTTGCCATAAACTACGAAAACACTCGAAACTTTGACAATGCTCAATTTTCTGCCGGGGTGAATCCAACTCGATCGGTAGCAGATTTTTTTATAACCAATGCAAATGGCATCCCTCTTGACGTTTTAGAAAATAGCAGTTATTCCGAATTGAATTTTAGAGAACAACAAGCCTACCTTGGCTATCAAGGGTACATTATTAATCCTGTTAGTTCGAATTCCAACAATACACTTTACACCTCCAATGTTCGTGAGGGCGGGAATTATTACCAAGAAAACGGAGTCTACTCTACGGGTTACAACGGAAAAGTATCGTTTAACTTTTCGACGGCTTACAAGGACAAAATTTATATTGGTTTAAATTTAAACTCTCACTTTACCAACCTATTGCAATCATCTTATTTTTACGAAACCAACTCCAACCCATTAAATTCTGAGGAAAGAGTACAAAGAATTCGATTCCGAAATGAATTGTTCACCAATGGAACTGGTTTTTCTTTCCAACTGGGTACAATTCTAAAAGTAAATAAAACTATCCGTTTAGGATTTGCATATGAATCACCCACATGGCACAACCTTAGCGATGAATCATCACAACTGCTTAGTGCTGTTCGTGTTAGTTCAGCTGGAGAACTTGCTGCGGATATTATCGACCCAAATATCACCAACTTATATGCCCCATATCGCATTCAAACACCAAGTAAATACACTTGGAGTGCTGCATATATTTTTGGACAGAAAGGGCTTATTAGTATAGATTTTTCACTAAAAGACTTTAACAATATTAAATTTAGCCCAAGTAGCGATTCGTATTTCAGAGAATTGAATGCTGAAATAAGTAACACGTTAAAAACAAGTAGCCAATTAAGAATTGGTGCTGAATACAAAATCAAAGCTTTAAGCTTAAGAGGTGGATACCGAATGGAAGCCAGCCCCTACAAAAACCTAACAACAATTGGCGATTTAACAGGTTATTCTGCAGGTTTGGGTTACAACTTTGGCGCTACTCGTGTAGATCTTGCTTATACACATTCAAAAAGAAATACACAACCTAGTTTATTTAATACAGGGTTAACAGACGCACCTTCCATCAACACCATTCAAAACAACCTATCGTTAAGCCTACTATTTGAGTTGTAACCCTCAAACCGCTATCAACTAAAAAGCGATGTCCCCAAAGGATTTCGCTTTTTTTATTCCCTTCCATTTGGCAATTCATCCGCCAAAAACTACAGTTCAGTCACAATCAATTTTACAGCCAACACATCAGTAGTACTTTTACCGCATCAAAATAACAACAACTATTAAAAAAAATTAACAACTTAAAAAAATAGAAATTATGATTAAAGTTTTAACCGCTACCGCTTTATTGATTTGCAGTTTACTATCTGCCCAAGGACAATACGAACAAGGAATGGGAAAAGCTTTCCAGTTTTGGGGAGAAGGCAAAAACACCGAAGCTGCCGCTTTGTTTGAAAGAATTGCAGCAGTCGAAAAAAACAATTGGTTACCTAACTATTATGTGGCTTTAGTAAACACGACAACCGCTTTTAGAACCAAAGGAAAAGACGAAGTAACCGCATTGTTGACTAAAGCACAAAACGCTTTGGATGTAGAGTTAATCAAAAACGAAAACAATCCAGAATTGTTAGTAATGCAAGCAATGATTCACACCGCTTGGATTGCTTATGACCCCATGACCAACGGACAAAAGTTGTCTGGAAAAGTAATGGAACTCTACGGTAAAGCACAGGCCATTGCGCCAGAAAATCCAAGAGTAGTATTCTGTAAAGCCGAATTCGAAATTGGTGGAGCCAAGTTCTGGGGAACAGATACGACGCCTATGTGTGCACAAATTGATAAAGCTATCGGACTTTTTGCTACTTTTAAACCAGAAACTGCTTTCTCACCCAAATGGGGGTTGGATCGCGCACTTGAAGCCCAGAAGAATTGCAAAAAATAGTTTTCAACCCTTTCAGAGTTCAAAACTCTGAAAGGGTTGACAAAACTCAAAACCCAAAACCCAAAACCTAAAAAAATGGAAAAACAAAAAAACAGCACACTAGAAGTGATAAAAAAAGGATTTCTGGATTGTTTAAAGATTACTCTTGTCTTTACTTTTGTTTTTTCGTTGATTAATAGAGATTTCAGCCCTAGAAGTTTACTGACCTCTTTTCTAATTAGTGGACTCTATTCGTATGGAATTGGTTTTGGAAACGGACTCATCAACGATATTTTGGATCGTCGATGGAATTGGTTAGAGCAAACCAACTTGAGAGTGTATTTTGGGATTTTTTGTACCATTTTGTACACTGTCCCAGTAGTATTGGGTATCAATTATTTGACTTTTGTAGTGTTTCAAAAACTAGAAGTAGCCGAGTTTTTCGACGATAACATGATTTGGGTACATCTGTTTTATATCATTCTTTCTTTGGGCGTTTCCACTTTTATGCACGCACGTAGTTTTATGCTCAATTGGAAACAAGCTTCTAAAAAAGAAGTGTTCGAACAAAAAATTATTGCAGGAACGGCTTCGGCCAAATTCGAAACCTTAAAAAATCAGATCGATCCGCATTTTCTTTTTAATAGCCTGAATGTGTTGAGTTCGTTGATCGAAGAAAATCCAGAGAATGCGCAACGTTTCACTACTTCTTTATCTAAAATTTACCGCTATGTGTTGGAACAAAAAGATAAAGAATTGGTATCGGTAGCCGAGGAATTGAATTTTGCAACGACGTATATGAAATTGCTCAAGATGCGCTTTGAGAACAGCTTGTTTTATGAAGTGACTGCCGAAGTTCAAAACCCAGACGCCAAAGTAGTGCCGCTTTCACTGCAACTGTTATTAGAAAACACCGTAAAGCACAATGTGGTAAGCGAGCAAAGACCTTTGCATATCCGAATTTATATTGAAAATGATTATTTGGTGATTCAGAATGATTTTCAAAAGAAAGAAGTATTGCAAGACCGACAAGGTGTTGGATTACAAAACATCATCAATCGCTACGCCATCATTACCAAACGAAAAGTACTGATTGAACAAAATGAACAAACTTTTACCGTTAAAATACCCATTTTAACCCAACAAATAACAGTTATGGAAACGACCTTAAATTACAGAGAAAATAATGCGTACTACCGCGCAAAAAAGAGAGTAGAGGAATTAAAAGGATTTTATGGCAATCTGATTTCGTATTGTGTAGTGATTCCCATTTTAATTTATGTGAATCTTACTTTTGTCCCACAATTTCATTGGTTTTGGTTCTCCGCAGGAGGCTGGGGATTTGGTTTGATTATGCACGGTTTCAAAGTTTTTGGTTACAGCTCTAGCTGGGAAGAACGAAAAATTCAAGAGATTTTAAGAAAAGAAGACGAACAACAAAAATGGAAATAACGATGGAACGACTAGATACCAATCAAGAACAAGAAGCTTTGGTTCAAATGGCCAAAGAGAGAGTAAAAAAGCTGAAAGATTTCTATTTTCATATGGTATTTTTTATGCTCGGCGTAGTAATCTATGTTTTGAAAACGTATTATGGCGCCCCTTTGAACTTTTTTCCCATTCGTTACCTCAACGGTTTTGTAATGGCCATTTGGACCACCTTTTTTGCTATTCAAGCAGTTCAATTGTTTTTATCCGAAGTTATCTTGGGTAAGTCTTGGGAAGAAAAGCAAATTAAAAGAATAATCGGAAAGAACAACGAAAAACAAATCTGGAAATAATTATGGAAACGAATTTTCAAGAAGAAGATAGATATTATCAAGCCAAGAAAAGAGTCGAGGATTTAAAAGGATTTTACGGAAATCTGACCTCTTACATTGTAGTGAATATATTTTTAGTAGTAATCAATTTACTGACCTCTCCAGGATATTTATGGTTTTTTTGGCCATTACTGGGTTGGGGAATAGGTGTGCTCTTTCACGCGATGAAAGTATTTAATTGGATGCCCTTTTTTGGCAAAGAATGGGAAGAGCAAAAAATTAAAGAGTTTATGGAAAAAGAAAAACAATCCAGAAACGATTGGAAATAAAAAAATAAGATTAAATAGCAAATAAGATGGAAAATAAGCAAAACCAAAACGATTCATTTTTAGACAGAACTCAAGAAGAGCGTTACGATATCGCATTTAAAAGAGTGCAAAAAATAAAGGGATTTTATGTCCACCTAATAGTGTATATTTTAGTCAATATCGGATTAATCGCTATGAGAGCAAGGCATTTTGATGCATTAGATACCAATTTTTGGAGTTGGCAAACACTCAATACCGCTTTCTTTTGGGGCATTGGATTGGTCGCACACGGAGCAGCTGTTTTTGGAAAAGATTTGTTTTTTGGAAAAGATTGGGAGAAAAGAAAAATGGAGGAATTTTTAAAGGAAGAAGATAAAAAACAACAACAGTGGAAGTGATTTCTGTTTTCGGTTCTGAGTTCTGAGTTCTGAGTTTTCAACACTTGGTTCTTGGTTCTCAGTTCTCTGTTTTCTGCCTTCTGCCTTCTGCCTTCTGCTTTCTGCTTTCTGCCTTCTAACCTCTAATTTCTAATTTCTAACCTCAAATTTCTAACCTCAAATAATGACAACTATAATCATCGAAGACGAAAAACCAGCAGCGCGATTGTTGCAACGTAAACTCGAAAAACTACAAATCAATGTAACGGTGCTGTTGCATTCGGTAGAAGAGGCTATCGAATGGTTTTCGAACCATCCACATCCTGACCTTATTTTTTTGGATATTCAATTATCCGACGGCTTGTCTTTTGCCATTTTTGAAGCGGTCGAAATTAAGAGCGCTATCATTTTTACCACTGCTTATGACGAATATGCATTGCGTGCATTTAAGCTCAACAGTATTGATTATTTGCTCAAACCCATCGATGAAGATGACTTGGAAATTGCTGTGAATAAATACAAATCGAGAATGCCAGAAAAGGCACCCGAAAATCCTTCGCTTGCGTTAGATTTTGAAGCCATCAAAAAGATGTTGACCAACCCATTTGAGAAAAATTACAAAAAGCGATTTACGTTAAAAATCGGGCAACATTTGAAAGTGATTTCGGTAGATGAAATTGAATGTTTTTACAGCGAAAATAAAGGAACCTATTTGCACACTTTTGATAACAGAGATTATCTTCTCGAGAGCACTTTGGAGGTTTTGGAACAAGAATTAGATACTGCTGCTTTTTACAGAATCAGCCGAAAATTTATCATTCCGTTAAAAGCCATAAAGGAAATTGTAATGTACAGTAACTCTCGTTTGAAAATTATTTTACCTACTTATAAAGCAGAAGAAGTGATAGTAAGTAGAGAAAAAGTAGCCGATTTTAAAAAGTGGATCAATTAATTTCGAAGGGATAAATTAGGTGTCAGTTGTCATTAGCCCCCCTTTGATTATAAAAACACCAATAGAAAAACAAAACCAAAATAAGCACCTAGTACCTCCTACACAACTAACTACTCGGGATTACTAGATGTGCTTCGCCGGTTTTTCCATGCTATGCATTACTAAACAGACGTTTAGGTTGTGTTAAAAACCTATAACACAATCGCTGATTTTGTAATTTTATGATCTATTCATCACAATTCGAAGTATCATGGCAACTGCAAATTTAAAAGTAATTCAAGCCCTTAGAGCCACAGCTACGTCTATCGTAAATAGTGGGCGGTATGAATGGGGCCATATGGGTAACTGCAATTGTGGGCATTTGGCACAAACCATTACCCCATTTTCTCGAGCAGAAATTCAGCGCTTCGCTTTACAAAAAAAGGGCGATTGGAACGAACAAGTCCTAGATTTTTGCCCCACCAGTGGGTATCCAATGGATTTGATTATTGCAAGCATGTTGGAGTTTGGTTTTACAGCAGCCGATTTACGTCAGTTAGAAACCCTTTCAGATCCTGAGATTCTCAATCAAGCACAAGTACCTTTTTTAAATAAAAATGTGTTAACCGATACCGTAAAATATTTGAATGCTTGGGCAGATCTTTTAGAAAGCCAATGGATTGAATTGCAACTTCCAACAATTACACTACCTGCTATGTCATTAACCGAAGTACAAAATTGAACGAGTTATGATTACAGTTTGATTAATACTCGGTAAAAAAATAACGTCAGTTTAAAACGCTTCCCATTTACAGGAATTGTCTTAAGCTGACGTTATTGTTATGAACAGTTTGAATTATTTCGTAAATCGATGTAAGGTAAAAGTCATAGCCGTTAATAAGAAAAAAGCCATTATTTGATGAGCCAATCCTAACCATAAAGGAACTGCATACAACAAGGTAAACACTCCAAGAGCAAATTGTACCCCTACCAACACTACTAAAGCTAAAACTCCTTTTTGTTGAATTTGTGATAATTGGTATTTTTTACTCTGAATATAAAGCGCTATCATGATCCCGACCACTACATAGGCCAAAGTACGATGCACGAGCTGCACCCCACTTTTACCTTCGATCAAGTTCATTAACAATCCTTTTTTCTCAATAAAAACACTTTCATGAATCCATTGTCCATCACTCATTAATGGCCAATGGTTGTGTAACAGCCCCGCATTTAATCCTGCAACAAATCCTCCATAAACAATTTGTACTAAAAGGAAAAACAAAGCAAAACGTGCTAGTGTTCGTAGTTGCGGATAAAAATTATCGCGGTTGGGATACATTAAATCCAAAGCCACCCATAAAGTATACGCAAAAGTAATAAAGGCAAAAGTAAGATGTAACGCTAATCTGAAATGACTTACATCGGGATCATCAACTAATCCACTTCGCACCATAAACCACCCTAAAAAGCCTTGAAAAGCTCCCATACCCAAAAGTATTAGGCATTTTTTTAAGGTAGCTGCATCCAAACGTTTTTTTACTAAGAAATACAAAAAAGGTCCTATAAAAACTAGCCCAATGATTCGTCCTATAAAACGGTGAAACCATTCCCAAAAGTAGATAAACTTATAATCTGACAAAGTAAAGTCCTTGTAAATATTTATTTTTTGATACTCTGGAAACTTCTTGTATTCTTCAAAAGCTTGAATCCATTTGGCTTCGTTCATAGGAGGAAAAGTATCGGTAACCAAATGCCAATCGGTCATCGAGAGACCCGAATTGGTAAGTCGAGTAATACCACCTACTACCACCATGACAAATAAAAGGAAACAACCGGAGAGCAACCACACAATTACGGGCTTATTGGATTTATTCATATTCTAAACGTATTCTACTTATTAATCTATTTCATTTTTTGTTAAACGAAGCCCAAGATTCTCGCCTTTTTTCAAGACAAAATCTAATGCTGCTTGGTACTCATTTTGTATTTCTCCTTCTAAAATAGCTTCTTTAACGGCCTCTTTTAAGATACCTATCTCTCTTGAGGGTTTTAGATTGAAGAGCGCCATGATTTCTTCGCCACTTATTGGAGGTTGAAAATTACGGACGTGGTCACGTGCTTCAACTTCTACAATTTTTTTGCGTACAATTTCAAAATTACTGTGGTATTTTTTGAATTTGTTGGGGTTTTTGGTAGTAATATCTGCCTCGCAAAGCGTCATTAAGTTTTCTACATCTTCACCTGCATCAAAAACGAGTCGACGTACAGCCGAGTCAGTAACCGTATCTTGCGCCAAGACAATTGGCCTAGAACTCATGACTACCATTTTTTGCACAAATTTCATTTTGTGATTCAACGGCATGTGCAACCGTTCAAATATTTTTTTGGTCATTTTACCGCCCAAAAATTCATGTCCATGAAAAGTCCACCCTTGTTTTTTAGTAAAACGCTTGGTGGGAGCTTTCCCAATATCATGCAATAATGCGGCCCATCGCAACCACACATCATCCGTATTAGGACAAATATTATCAACCACTTCAAGTGTGTGGTAAAAATTATTTTTATGGGTATGTCCTTCTATTTCTTCTACTTGATTCAAGGCGGTAAGTTCTGGCAAAATCAAGTCCAACAAACCTGTTTTATATAGCAACAAAAAACCTATAGAGGGTTTGGGGGTTAAGAGGATTTTATTGAGCTCTTCAACAATACGCTCGCCTGAAATAATTTTGATACGTTCTGCATTTCTAGTAATAGAAGCCAAAGCTTCCGAATCGATATCAAATCCTAATTGGGTAGCAAAACGAATCCCTCTCAACATGCGTAGAGGATCATCCGAAAAGGTAATATCCGGATCTAAAGGGGTTCTTATAATTTTGGCTTGTAAATCAGATTGGCCATTAAATGGGTCCAACAACGTACCAAAGTCCTCTGGATTTAAGGATAAAGCCAAAGCATTTATGGTAAAATCGCGTCGGTTTTGATCGTCTTCTAGCGTTCCATTTTCGACTATAGGATTCCGGCTATCTTGGGTATAGGATTCTTTTCTAGCCCCTACAAATTCAATATCGGTATCTTCAAAGCGCAACATGGCCGTTCCGTAATTTTTGAAGACTTGAACTTTGGGTTTCTTGGGTAAAAGTTCGGAAACCTTCAAAGCCAAATCGATACCACTCCCAATAGCTACCACATCGATATCTTTTTTACTTGCTTTCTCTAAAAGCAAATCTCTAACAAAACCTCCTATTACATAGCTTTTTACTCCTAATTCTTTTGAGGCTTTTGCTATTACTTCGAAAATTTTATGGTGTAATGCTGATTTATATAAAGTTTCAATACTCATTTTACAAGGGTTACAGTTTACCGTCTAAAGTGATTAAACCCCAAACTGCAAACTAAATACTTCCATTATTTTCTAATGACTTTTACTTGAGAATCATTAGTCAATTTAATAATTGTGGAGGGTTTACCTCCTATTTTTTCGTGCTGCAAATTTACGACATAGTCCACGCCTTTTATAATTTCTGGGCTGATTTCTTTGAAACTTTTTGGCGCTGGTTGTCCAGAAATGTTTGCGGAGGTGGAAACTAATGGTTTTTTCATTCTTTCCATGAGTTTGAAACAAAACGGTTCTTTGACTAAACGAATACCCAAAGTTTTATCGGGTCCAATTAAATTTGGCGCCACATTTCTGGGATTATCAAGAATCAAAGTAGTTGGCTTATCAGACAAATCTAGAATTTGCCATGCTACTTCAGGAATCTCTTTAAATACATTGTAGAGCATTTTTTCGCCATTCATCAAGCAAATCATAGCTTGATTTTCTTGTCTTTTTTTGAGCTGATAAATTTTGGCCACCGCCTCTGCATTAGTCGCATCACAACCTATACCCCACACCGTATCGGTTGGATACAAAATGATACCTCCGTTTTTAATGACTTCGTAGGCATTGATTATTTCTTGATTCATTATATATAGTAAACAGCTTATTTGACGATTTTTTTAACAGTAGTAAAGGTGAGTACAAAAATAATCTATTTTATTTAATTCATTGTTTTTGACTAGCCTCATCCCATAATCTTTTTGAATTACGAGCTACAACTCAACATAGAACAACCTATTTTATCTCTAGCCCAATCGGGTCTTTTGGCATACCATTTTTCATATTCGGGATGTTCTTGATAAGGGTTTTGCAAAAGTTCAAACAACTCATTTAGTATTGTATAGTCCCCTTTTTCTGCAGCATCAATACAGATTTGCGCCATGTAATTTCGAAGAACGTACTTTGGGTTGACTTGATTCATCGCTTTACTCCTTTCATCATCGGATAGCACTTCTAACTGAAGTCTATTGAGATAGTTAGTTAACCAACTGTGCCATTTTAAAGCAATTACATCATTACAATCATTACTATTATAAAAAGCGAATTCAATTTTTTTGAAGGCCGTTTCTGGAGTATCATTTCTATGTACTGAGCTCAAGTTTCTGAAGAAAATAGTCATATCAGTGGCCATCTCTTGAAGTACATCATCAAGCACTTGGATTAAGTTACGATCTTCAGCATCTTGTATTTGCAATCCCAACTTTGATCGCATCATTTGGAGATATTTCGCATCATACGCTTTGGTGTAAGCATCCAAAATAGCTTCGAGAGGTTGGGTTTCTTCGATTAATGGATAGATGGCATTGGCGAGTTGATACAAATTCCACAAGCCAATATGAGGCTGATTTTCAAAACGATATCTTCGGTGTTGCCTGTCGGTAGTATTGGGTGTCCAAGCAGGATTGTAATCGTCCATCAAGCCATAGGGACCATAGTCTATAGTAATTCCGTGAATGGACATATTATCTGTATTCATCACACCATGAACAAAACCTACTCTTTGCCAATGCAGAATCATCTCCAAAGTAGAGGTAGAAACTTCATTAAAAAATTGGATGTACTTTTCTTTTCCCGTCTCTTTTATGGATGGAAAATGATGCCGAATCGTATAATCCGCAAGTAGTTTTAAATTTACATGATCTTGTCTGGCAGCAAAAATTTCAAAATTCCCAAAACGAATAAAACTTGGCGCCACTCTACAAACGATAGCCCCTTTTTCGTAAGCTGGGTTCCCATCATACATAACATCTCTGAGCACTTCATCGCCCGTTAAAACCAATGAAAGGGATCGCGTGGTGGGCACTCCTAAATAATGCATGGCTTCGGCACACAAATATTCTCTAATAGAAGAACGCAATACGGCAAAACCATCAGCATTTCTGGAATACGGTGTTGGACCCGCGCCCTTTAACTGTAACATCCAGTTTTGATGATTGTGTTGGATTTCCATCAGGTTAATCGCCCGACCATCACCTAATTGTCCTGCCCAATTTCCAAATTGATGACCGGCATAACACATCGCAAAAGGCTGTGTATTGGGATATATTTTTGTTCCTGAGACCACACTTAGAAATACTTCCGATTTTCCATCGGCTGCTGTCAAGCCTATAGCCTCTAGCATGGCATTGGAGCAATGTACAAGAGAGGGATTGGAAGGTTTTGTTGGGGTCATATAGGAAAAACAAGCGTTATAGACTTGCCGAGTTTCTGAGCCTATTTGCTTATCCGAGGGTAATTCTTTGGTAAAAAATGGGGTTAGATTCAAATTCATTGTATCAATGGTAAATATTCCGCTTCCGTCAAGCAGAGATGGAACAAAATTTTGGATAAAATTAATTCAAACATTCGGCCTTAGCATTAATTTAATGTTTTATTAACTATTGATACCGTTCATACTTGCTCGGATTACAGAACTTTTCATGCCTAATAACTTATAAAATACTGATTTTCAAAACAAAAACTAGACAATTTCTATTTTTTTTAATATCTTTAAAGTAAGAATACTTTCACTTAGATTGTCCTAATTAAGTAGACTATCATTTCATAATAACATAAGCAGTGTTTCTCTAAAACCTATAATTTATGAATCCATTTTTTATTTTACTCCAAAAGCTACGACCCATTTTGAACGTATCGAAAACCCAAGTCACTTTCCTTTTCGTCATAGGAATTTTATGGGTAGGGTACGGACAAGAAGAAACGCCTTCTAGTTTAGACACTTTGCTGCAAGTGCATCAAAAAACAGAACAAGAATTACAACAACTCAACACCGAAAGTTTCAAAGAAAACAAGGCCAATTATGAGTTTAATGTTTTATTGAACCAACAAAATCAATGCTTCAATCTATTGAACGAACAAATCCAAAAAGCCAATGCTGTACTAAAAGAAGGGATTGACTATAAAGGTTTTACCACAGAGTTGAATTTGTTAGTAAAATGGAAAAACAATACTACCAAAGATATTGTCAAGGAGCATCAAAAAATGCCAACAGTGAGAGACCTCACTACCAGTTCAATTTTGATCAGTGAAATTTTAAAAAGAACAGAATCGCAACTCGAAAAAATATCAAAGAACAATACTTCCTTGAGTAAGATACAACGTCGTATGGATTCGTTGGCAACGGATAAAATCCTGTATCAAGTTCCCACTAAAGAGCCTGCTAAAAAAAATTACATCCAACGCATGACCATGATGACAAAGGACTTGGATGTAGTCAATAGCAGTTTAAAAAATGCCATTGATAGTATTCAGAAATTAGAAGTCAAAGGCAAGTTATTCAAATACCGTCTAGAATCAGACTTGGCCTTAATCAACAATGCAAGACGGGAGCTCAATGATAAAATCAGCAATGGCAGCCCTGATGTAGTAACACATAAAATGAGAATCGCTTCATCCAAAGAAAACTTCATTGTTTCGTTAATCAAAGGTTACTTGGTGTTTGTGTTTTATTTTGCCAATCAAACCGGCATACTTACCATGCTTTTAGTCTTTACCCTTTTATTGACTATCTATCTGAGAATGATTCGAAAAAAATACCGACAAACCCATTTATACGACAACTTAAAACTCCCGGGTCATGTATTGAATTATCCCTTATCTGCAGCCATCTTGATTATGTTGACTATTTTTCAATTTTTCTTGCCTTCGCCTCCCTTCGTATTTACAGCATTTTTATGGACCTTAACTGGATTTGCTTTAACGTATATTATGTATAAATCGGCCAATCGGTATTGGTTTAGAATTTGGCTTGTCATACTCTTTTTAAACTTGGTTGCTTTTTTAGACAATTTACTTTTATTATATACCAAAGGAGAAGCCCAGTTTGTGCTTTTCATGAGTGCAGTGGGCCTTTTATTAGGTGGTTATGTTTTGATAAATCAAAAGAAAAAAGGCAAAGAATTCAAAGAAAAAGGCTTTGCCGTTGCCTTCTTCGTTTTTATTATTTTTCAAGCCTTAGCTTTGTATTTCTCCTTAAAAGATTGTTATAATTTATCAAAACTATTAATGACCAATGGCTATTTTACGCTATTAATCACCTACCAACTCATTTGGGCCTTTGGGCTTAGTATAGACACTTTTAACTTTTCAAAACTGTTGACGTTGAGTGAAGAAGAAGAATATGAAGCCAAACACAAAGAAGTAGGGAAATTTTCCATGCCTTTGATCTTTTATTTCCTAATCATCTTAGGATGGTACATGCTGGTAAGTCGTAACACTTATAATTTTCAAAATTTCTTCGGTCCCATTTCTGAAGCCTATTTTGAAGAAAAGCAATTTGGTGAATTCAAATTTTCGTTACACTCCATCTTTTTATTTTTCTTTATCATTTTTCTTTCGGGTTTGAGCGCAAGAGTGGTAACCTTATTAGCCTCTGACACACAACCCAAAAAAGACGGATCACCCAATTCTGGATTAGGAAGTTGGATGCTATTGATTCGTATTTCTCTAATTACAATAGGTGTACTTATAGCCTTTGTTTCGGCGGGTATCCCGATGGACAAAATTGCCTTAATGATTAGTGCCTTGAGTGTGGGGATTGGATTTGGTTTGCAAAATGTAACCAACAACTTGATCAGTGGATTAATTATTGCTTTTGAAAAACCCATTAATTTGAACGATATAGTGGAAATTGGTGGTCAAACTGGAAAAATGAAATCGATTGGCATACGAAGTAGTGTGATCACAACTTGGGACGGTGCCGATGTAATCATTCCCAATGGTGATTTGCTCAGTTCACATCTGATCAACTGGACTATGGGTAGTTTTAGAAGACGATTTGAATTGGACTTAGGGGTTGCTTATGGTTCGGATTTAAAGAAAGTAACTGAAATCATTCGCCAAGTTTTAGACCAAAATACTATGGTACTTAAAACACCCGAACCGATGGTATGGCTGACCAAATTTAATGATAGTTCCATTGATTTTGCTATTAAATTTTGGGTTCCTCATTTTAATTACGGGAATGATGTCAAAACCGATTTAATCATTGAAATTGATGCTGCTTTCCGAACCAATGGCATAGAGATCCCCTTTCCGCAAAGAGACCTACATATTCGTAGCACAGTTGACACCTCCAACAACACACCTCTAGATAAGGCTTAAAAAAAAGGCTTTTGAATATGCATTCAAAAGCCTTTTTTACTGTATATAACAATCACCTTTTAGGGTTGCCTTTTATAAATTGCATACAACACATCTAAAGTTTTTTGATCAATTATAGGAGTTAAATCCGTTTTGATGTAATGCAATTTGAAAGCACTGATGGCTGCATTAAGATTTTTAGTATCATAACCAATAATCTTTAAGGCCATTTCCGCATTAAAATCTGTTGGTGCTTTTTCTAAAGGAGCTTCTGGCCAAAAACCAAATCCTTTTTCTGCCAATAATTGCCAGGGAAAAAGGGCACTTGGATCTACTTTACGTGAAGGCGCTATATCCGAATGCCCGATAAAGTTTTGCGTCGGGATATTATAATCCTTTTTCAATTTGGCTAACAAGGCCAACAAACTATTGATTTGTGCTTCAGAAAAAGGTTCTTTCCCATTATTATCTAATTCAATTCCTATAGACGCAGAATTAATATCGCTGTTTCTACCCCACACTGCATTTCCAGCATGCCATGCTCTAAGGTAATCGTTAAGCATGTGTACTACAGTGCCATCGTCAGCAATTACATAATGCGCACTAACCTGTGTGCGCTCTAAGGTAAATGTTTTAATGGTTTGTGGTAATGAATCTTGTGCGGTATGGTGAATCACTACAAAATTAGGTTTGCGCAAATTGAAATTTACTGTACCCACCCATTCAGTTTTGATGTTTTCAAGAGTTGTAGGACTAATCTTTGAGATGGAATCCGTTAACTTATTGATTTGTTTGGTGTAGAGCGTATCACGCGTTGTAGCGGTTTCTAGTTTCTTAAGCGCAACTCGTTCTTTTTCGGCTAATTTTTGCTGAAGCATTTGGAGTTGTTCTTCATACTTTTTATTGCTTTCTTTGTAAGGATTGGTTCCGCAAGCACTTACTAGCGCTGCTACTACACCACAGATAACAATTTTTTTGATCATACTTTAGAATGGTTAGATTAAAAGTGTACAGCTCTTATTTTTTCTTTTTTTTCTTATAATTTCCTGAGGTAATTTTTTTATAAATTTCCTTTTGATCCGGATTCAACAGTTCTAATATTTTTCGATCTGTATTTTCAGAAATCACTTTAATATCTTCGGCTTTGCTTTCGTTTGAACTTTCTTTTTTCAAGATCACCCCTTGTGCATTGAGGCTTTCAATGATAATATTCTTAATTGCAATTTCTTGAAGTGCATCCATCTCCAATTCTGCTTTAAGATTTTCCATTACTTTGGTAGCGGTTTCTTCATTAGAAGGGGGTTTTGGAGCTGACTGTGTAGAAGGAGTATTCATCTGATTCATCTGACTCATTCTACCATATCCATTATTATATCCGTAACCGTTATTTCCATAACCGTTATAATATTGTGCCCAATTGGATTGGCTAAAGAATAATGCGACTCCTAAAAAGAAAAAAAACTGAACTTTTTGCATGTTTTTGAAATTTAAGTTTTCAAATATACTAATTTATAGGTTCCCCGTATAAATCAAATTCAGTAGCATCAGTAATCTTTACCTGAACAAATTCACCCGTTTTTAAATAGTACTTTGAGGCATCAATTAACACTTCATTATCCACGTCAGGGCTATCGAACTCGGTTCTACCAATAAAATGAACCCCTTCTTTACGATCGATAACACATTTGAAAGTTTTTCCAATTTTCTCTTGGTTCAAATCCCAAGAAATTTGCGACTGCAAGTCCATTATTTCATTTACTCTAAACTGTTTTACCTCCTCAGGCACATCATCTTCTAGTAAAAAAGCATGTGTGTTTTCTTCATGAGAATATGCGAAACATCCCATACGATCAAACTTCATCTCTTGAACAAAATCTTTGAGTTTTTCAAAATCCTCTTCCGTTTCTCCTGGATAACCAACAATCAAAGTAGTACGAATAGCAATTCCCGGTACCATTGCTCTAAAATCTTTAAGCAACTGTGTGGTTTTTTCTTGGGTGGTGCCACGTCGCATCGATTTTAAAATCGAATCCGAAATGTGTTGCAACGGAATATCAATATAATTACAAATCTTTGGCTCACGCTTCATTATTTCGAGTACGTCCATCGGAAAACCAGTAGGGAAAGCATAGTGTAATCGGATCCACTCTATTCCATCCACTTTTACCAATGCCTCTAATAAATCGCCTAAGGCTCTTTTTTTGTACAAATCAAGCCCATAATAAGTTAGATCTTGTGCTATTAAGATCAATTCTTTTACTCCATCTTTGGCTAATCCTTCGGCTTCTTTTACTAATTTTTCGATAGTTTGAGAAACATTTTTTCCACGCATTAATGGAATAGCACAAAAGCTACAAGGGCGATCACAACCTTCAGAAATTTTCAGGTAGGCATAATTTTTTGGCGTTGTAGTCAAACGCTCACCTAACAATTCATGTTTATAATCGGCACCCAATGCTTTCAAAAGTGCAGGCAATTCGGTAGTCCCGAAATATTGATCTACATTAGGAATTTCCTTTTCTAAATCTGGTCTATAGCGTTCAGAAAGACATCCGGTTACAAACACCTTATCAACAAGCCCTTTTTCCTTTTTATCGGCATACTCCAAAATCATGTTTACCGATTCGGCTTTGGCATTATCAATAAAACCACAGGTGTTGATCACTATTATATTTCCTTCCTCTTTTCCTTTGGCTTCGTGGGTAACTTCTTTGCCACTGGCCTTCAGTTGCCCCATCAAAACTTCGCTATCATAAACATTTTTTGAACACCCTAAAGTGACTACGTTGATTTTATTTTTTTTGGTTGACTTCGTTCTCATATCATTTTCCTCCTTTTTTTAGGAACGGGCAAAATTACATTTTTTTTTCAACTCCCCTTTGAGAACGACACTAATTCAGTAAAGTTTTCATTTATTTTAAGAAAATTTTCGGAAAACCCAACCGTTTCAACTATTTCATTATCAACACCAAACATCATTTACCACAATATCTTTCACTTTTCTTTAAAAAACAAAAAATAGTCTTTTTTAATCACATTGCCCTTATTGGTCAACTATAAAAATGCACTTCAATAAAAAACGTTTCAAAATAGTTTGAACGGAAACATTGCAAAAAACAGCTAAAGATTAAAAAATGAAAAGCTTGCATTACCTATATATAAGCAACCTTTCTCTTTGTAAACCAACTCAATTCATCCGCACTTAATTCACAATATCGCTAATGCTCTTAAAGATTGTTTAATTGGTTGTCGCTTTTGTTGTCGCTGATGGTCCAAAAGAAACCTACAAAAAAGAAACTATCGGCCGTTGGTATGATGGCTCTGCGGTTGTAAACGCCCGCTGCATCTGGCTTATTGGCGTACTCGTAACCAAAGACATTTTGAGTTTGCAAAATATTGGACACGGAGAAATACAGGATTTTTTGTTGCGACACCAAGTACGCCCAATTGAAACTCAAATTATTGAAAGCTTTGGTTTTTCCGTTCATAAATTGGGTCTCGTTTGGATTGTTGTACGGACGACCTGTGGCAAAAGAATGCGTGAACCCGATTTGTGATTTCCAGTCGGTGATGAAATATTTGGTCACCAAAGACGCTGTTTGGTCCGCCACGAAACTTGGGGTAACTTGTTTAGGGAAGTTGCGATAATCGCGCTCCGTATCGATGTAAGAATAGGAAATCCAATATTCTAAATTCTTAATCGAGCTGCCGTCTCTCCAGAACAAATCAAGTCCTTTGGCGTAACCAGAACCGTTGTTATTGTATACCGAATTGTACATTGGCGTTGTGGTATTGAATTTTACCAAATTGCTGTAGTCTTTGTAATAGGCTTCGGCTCTAAAGGTTTGACGGTCGTTGTTGTATTGAAAGTTTAAGATGTAATGCGAAGCTTTTTCGCTTTCGAATTGGTGCATTTTGGAATATTTGATAAAATCAACACTTGGCGCCTGAGTGAAATCGCCATAAGCGAAAGAAAACTGACTGGTTTTATTCAGTTTGTAAGCCAAGGAAACACGAGGAGCAACGGCGGTTTCGTCCAACAAATCGTTGTATGAAGCACGAACCCCTACTTTGGCAGCAAAGTTTTTGGTGAATAAAATATCGCCTTCGGCAAAAGCTGCTGCAATGGAAGAATTGTATCCGCTAGTCCCTCCTATGCCTGAATTTGGCGTAAAATCTTCGTTGAAACGAGTAATGAAATAATCCGTTCCGAAAGCTAATTTAACGTGTTGCGAAATGCTTTTACGGAGTTTGAATTTAAGATGTGCCGCGTTTTCATCATTGTTTAGCTTGTCCAAATCCAATCCTAATTTGTTTTTGGAATAGCCGTAACTCAATCCCGTTGTCACTTGCCAATTGTTGCCAAAACCACCTTTGTAGGAAGTATTTAAGTAAAAGTTATTATTGTTCAAATCGACTCTGACTTTGTTAGGCGAATTGACGCTTTCTTGATTCAAATCGAATTTGGAAGAATCAAAAGCAGCATATAGTTTTAGGATTCCGTTATTGAAGTTGTAGCGATACACGGTTTCGCCAGAAAGCGATTGAAAAGGATTGTTCCATTCGATATTTTGAGGCACCACTTTTTGATACGGTGCCAAGTTGATATAAGCGGCATTGACACTTAACGAGCTTTTTTTCCATTTTTGTGTATTTCCAACGCCCAAACCTACGGTCATTAAGGCGATTTCGGTTTTGTTTTGGTCGGGTTCGTCTTGGGTATTCAATAACAACACACTCGATAAAGCTTCGCCATACTCTGCAGAATAGCCCCCAGTAGAAAAAGAAATCCCACTAAACAAAAACGGAGAAAAGCGTCCGCGAGTAGGCAAATTATTCGTGCTAGCTCCATAAGGCTGTGCCACTCGAATACCGTCGACAAAAGTTTGTGTTTCATTGGCCTCGCCCCCACGAACGAACAAACGACCGTCTTCACCCACGTTTTGAGTACCCGGCAAAGTTTGTAGCGCCGCAATAATATTTCCCGCAGAACCCGCTGTGGTGACAATATCCAAAGGTTTCAACACCGAAACACGAGCTTTGTCTCCCGACTCTAAAGTTCCAGCCGTAATCACCACCGCGTCTAAGGTGTTGACATTCTCTTTGAGGGTTATGGTTTTGTCTTTATAATTGGTTACATCTATAACGAGAGTTGCCGTTTCGTGGATCAAAGAGCTTATGATTAGCGTCACATTTCCTTTGGCTATGGTTTCGAATGAGAACAATCCTTTCTCGTCGCTTGTCGCACCATCATAAGTACCTTCGATATAAATATTGGCGCTAACTACGGGCTTACCTTTTGAATCGATAACTTTTCCTGAAAGGGTGTTTTGAGCAATACTTACATATTGCACTAAAAACAACAGCAAGGTAAAGCTTATTTTTTGAAGAATAGAGAGGTGTATTGGTCGCATTTGAATAGTTTTTATTGCACAAATATCCAATTGGGAAAGCACAATACTAAAAAGAAGTGACTGAATTGTTAATATTAGTGGGTGAATTGTAAATGAGGTGTTTTTTGAACTTTTACGGAAACGATTTCGAAAAAAAAGCGCTGAAAAAAAATATTAATTTATTGAATTTCAGTCATTTATAACCCAAAAAAAACACCACATAAATAGCACTTCCTATTCTTTATGCTTATTTTTATATATCTTAAAAATAGACTTAAAAATGAAATATAAAATCTTTTTAGCCGCGCTTGTATTACAATTGACTACAAGTTGTAATGATGCTTTACTCCCCAAACCAAGTTATTCACATTTGAACCGTTTGGCCATTGGTAATCAACGTTTTTTGAACAATCAAACCCAACATCCAAGACAAGATAAAAAAACGATTCTAGCAACTGAAAACGCACAACACCCCTACGCAGTGGTGATTACTTGTGCCGATAGTAGGGTGAGCCCCGAGATTATTTTTGATCAAGGCTTAGGTGATTTGTTTGTGATCAGAAACGCAGGAAATTTAATGTCAGATTTTGCTATGGGTAGTGTAGAATATGCTGTGGAGCATTTGAACACCCAACTTATTGTTGTTTTGGGGCATACAGAATGTGGAGCCATCAAAGCATACATAGAAAATTTAGAATCTAACCGATTAACTAGTAATCACGATCATATAGAAACAATAATTACCACGATTAAAAATGAAGAAGAGGAAAAACAAATTAGCCATCCTACTAAAGAAAACCTTACGGAATGTATTGTGGCCAATATAAAACATTCTACCCATCAAATAATGAATAATCCTTTTTTGAATCACAAAAAAATTGAAGTCGTACCGATGCTTTATGATGTACATACAGGAAAAGTGAGCAGCATCAATTAACTCAAAGAACCAAGAAAACAATGGTTTTCCATATCCTAGTTTAAGATTACCTTAGAACTGTAAGTAACGATACGAGTAATTGGCGCAGGGATTGTATTACTTTGTAAAATATTTAAAAATTAAAAAAAATGTTGCTTTTTATGTACAAATAGCAAGCATTTTATTTTATATGTTTTTCCCTTTTTAATACATTTGTAAGATAATCAAAACGCTACTTTATAATGAAAACAAAACATTTTTTACCCCTTTTGTTCTTTTTTATTTTAACTAATCTTACTTCAGCTCAAAGCACTTTTGAGAAATGGCCAGCAATAAAAGCCTTTCATGGGGTAATGTCACAAACTTTTCACCCTGCAGAAGAAGGTAATTTACAACCCATTAAAACCCGTTCGGTAGAAATGCTTACTAAAGCCAATGCCTTATCTAAAGAAGCGATACCTACAGAATTCAAAACTCCTGCAATTTTAGCATCTATCAAAAAACTACAGGCAGGATCTAAAAAACTGGACGCTCTTATTAAAGCAAAAGGAACTGACAAACAAATTACAGCTTCGTTGACAGCACTACACGATGTGTTTCATGAAATTGTAGGATTGTGTTCTGAGGAGAAACACTAATTCCACAAAATCTATCTAAAAAAAGCTGTCTACTATTGACAGCTTTTTTTTTTTACTGTAGCAAAAGCAATAAAATCTTTTCAACAAAATCAGATTGCAAAACAGTTTTCCAAAATTTAATTTTACCTTTGACGATTCAAAAAAAACAAAAATTATGGTTTATAAATTTAGGGTTATTCTAGATGCCGAAGAAGACATTTTTAGAGACATAGCAATACGTTCTGACGATACTTTAGAAGATTTACACAACGCTATTTTTAATGCATTTGGCTTTGATGGTATGGAAGTGGCTTCCTTTTATACCTGTGACGAAACTTGGAATCAAGAAGACGAAATTCCTTTGTTTGATACCGGAGATGTTCCTGGCGAGCAACGCACGATGAGCGATTATACTTTGTCTGACATCCTAGATGAAAGCCACACCAAAATTATCTATGTTTATGATTTCATCAATATGTGGACGTTCTTAGTAGAATTGGCAGCTATTGAAGAAGCAGTGGCTGGCGCTACGTATCCAGAAACCTTGTTTTCTCATGGAATTATGCCTGCCGAAGCTAGTGAAAAAAACTTTGAATCCGACAATCCAGAAGATTACTTCAATGAATTTGAAGATGATTTAGACGAAGAAGACTTTGACATGTTTAGTGGTGATGATAGTTTTGAGGATTACGGATTTGAAGAGAATTGGAACTAGTAGCCCCCTAGCCCCCAAAAGGGGAACTACAAAAAGATTTCAAAAAAGTATTTAATCAAATAAACTGTCCAGTGCTTGACTCCTCGCTTTTGGGGAGGACGGGAGGGGCTTACCATAATGATCAATCTATACAACACTCATATTGAAACGCTTTCCATTCATCGTGTGGGAAACAAAAGCCGCAATGAGGCCATCTTTTTATCGGAACAACCGTATAATCTTACGGATGAAATTGTTCCTTTGATTAAGGAATTTTTCTTGAAACCTTTCAGAGAAAAAGAAGAAAATTATTACCAGTTTGCCCATGAGGTGGATTTGGATTATAATGACATGTTCAAATTTGCGACTCAAATTTTTGAAAAACCAGAACAATTACACGAAGTATCCAAACAAATCACGCAACACCTTTACGAACAATCCAATCACCCACATATTAAGAATGGTGAGGTGTATGTTGCCTACTTATCCCATGTTGCCATAGACAATCAGGTGGTCGATGCTATTGGGGTTTTTAAAAGTGAAATTCAATCGGACTTCTTACAATTTGAAGAGAAAGAAACTCATTTAGAAATGATTTTACAACACGGTGTAAGTTTGAACAAACTCGACAAAGGATGTTTGATCTTTAACCATAAAAAAGAAGAAGGCTACAAAATATTGACCGTAGACAGCAACCGCTATGATGCGCGTTATTGGCTAGAGCATTTCCTTTCGGTTGATGCGTTTGAGGACGAAAACTTCATTACCAAAAAGTATTTGAAATTTTGTCAAAACTTTGCCAAAGATGTAGTTTTCCCTGCCGAAGATAAAAAAGAAGAGGTGATGTTTATGAATCGTTCGGTAAATTATTTTGCCAAAAACGATCAATTTGAAGAATCTAATTTCTTGAACGAAGTCATAGATAATCCGGATTTAATTCCTGAGTTCAAAAATTATAAAATGGACAAAGGAGAAAAATATTCTATAGAGGATGTTACCTCCTTCCCAATTGCCAATGCCGCTGTTTCGGACGCTAGAAAATCAATCAAGAACGTGATCAATCTAGATACACACATTCAAATCAAAATGGATTTTATCAATCCCGAAAGCGCCGAAAAATTTGTAGAAAAAGGCTGGGACGAAGAAAAACAAATGTATTACTACCTAGTGTATTTCAATAAAGAAGAGAAAAACTAAGCACTTCTTTCAAACTATTACTTACCAAAGCAAACCTTGAATTACATTTCGAGGTTTGCTTTTTTTTGATTGAAACGTAGCTGTATTTTTTGTTTGTCTCCAAACCTATTTTCAAATCTTTAGAAAAGAATTTACCAATACTCCCATTCACTTACAAGAAAGAAATAGAAACTTTATCCTGTTTCTCACATCAGAAAAGAGTACAAAGGGAAAATTTTTAAAAAAAATGGGGTTGATCAAGAAATTCATGTAGAAATTGAGCCGCAATACTTGTTAGCGTATTGTTAAATATTTTAATTAACAACAAATTCAGTGCTTCCATGCTACAACAGAAAGCAGTTGCTTTTCAAATTACCCTGCAATTTTTCAACTCTTATTCTTTTCTTTTGATTTTTTTTATTACTCAACCCCACTAAAAAACATTTTAGGAATTCAAAATAACCATTTCGACTGCATCTTTCTCATTTGCACTGATTAACGTCATTTTAACCTTCGTGAATTTGTTATATTTTAACAACAAAACTATCTTTGTGTTACAAAAACAACAATATTTGGATTAAAAATTATCAATATTACGATTTTAATAGATAAGCTTAAAATTTCATTTTTATTAAACAAAGGATTTTCAAAGGATAAAACTTTAATAAAATTCTGTCAACCCTTTTAGATTAATCAACTTAAATAAAAAAATTATGAAAACTTTAATTACCTTTTTATTTTTTTCACTTTCTATGAGTCTTTGGTCTCAAACCCACCTCATTGTAAAACATAATGGTGAAAAACTCCATGTGAATTACATCAAAACCGATAACAATTTAATCTATTTCAATTCAGGAAAAGATCAAATGGAGCAAACAATAAGCACTTTTGCGGTAGCGGAATTGATCAACACTACAACCAATGTAGCAACCAAAATTTCGGACAAAATTATTGTAAATGGCGTACAAGACTACAACAAGGTAAAAGTTATACCAGCAAACCAGCAACACGGTTTGATACCAAGTCCTCAAAAATTCACTTATCAAAACCGTGTAAAAGGACAAACACCATTGGCCGTTCAACAACAAAACCTAACCCTATTGAAAAGAAAAGCTGCCAAAGAAGGAATTCCTTTTATATCCTTAGTTTCTGAAAACAGAAATGAATCCAGCGCTACACTTTTGACGTATTAATTTTTCACTTACAATTTAAAGCTCCCTCCATGGGAGCTTTTTTTTTGATAGCAATCTTTAGTAAAACAAAATGAAGAAGTGTAGAGTGCTAAAAAACAAATTCAGCAACATATAGCAGTTGAAATGATGGTTTTTGCATTATATTTTCACAAATTCTATTCGATTTTAATTTTTTTTTTAGATATTTGATATACTATCCCACCACTCTTAGACTATGAATATCAAGCCTATAGCAATTGCCTTTGTGTATCTAATGGCACTGATACATTTTCCTAACCTTGCGATTGGTCAAGTGCAAGAAGAGGACAACTCCATTGGAAATTTCACTCCATTACAAAAACATTTAGCTTTCATTGGACTTACCGGAGGAGTCAGTACAAGAAGTAGTGAAAACGAAGATATTTTAATCACCAAAATCATAGACAAGCAAAAAGATGGATTTTATGTTCAAACCAATGGAGGGTATTTCTTAAGTAAATCTTTTGCTGTTGGGGCAAACATGAAATACGATTGGGGCAAGTTAAATCAGATTTTAGAAGACTCCGAGGGTGTACTCACCACAATACAAGAAGCGAAAAGCAGTTTAGGTGGTGGTTTTTTTATTAAAAACTATATCCCGATTACCCCTAATGGTCGTTTCAATTTATTCAACGTAGTCGGTTTAGGCTTAACCCTTGAAAACAAACTTTCGGAGCAAACCACCAATGCGGTATTAAGCCGCTATTTTACCAAAACCAACACTTACAATTTAACCATAAACCCAGGAATTCAAGTTTTGATCATTAAAGGATTTGCTACCGAAGTAGGCGTGAATTTGGCGGGGCTTACGCACACTGCAAAAAAAACAACTTTAAATCAAGTGGAGAGCTCAAAAATCATCAATAGTGAATTGGATTTAAAATTGAATATCTTATCGCTAAACATCAGCTTTTTCTACTTTTTTAAGACCTAAAACCATGAAAAAAATTGTAGCTTTTCTAATAATTGGTTTGAGCCTTTCGGGATGTGTCTCAGAAGATTATTTTGGTGCATCCAATGAAAAACGTATCCTAGCTTTTGAGTTGGAAAGTCAAGTTGGCAATGCCGTTATTGATGAACAACAAAACACCATCAGTATTACAGTTGGCGCATCAGCAAATATTTTGCAATTGAAACCTACCATGGTAACCCTTTCGACCTTTGCACAGTTATCTCCTTCTAGCACTACCGCTTTAGATTTCTCCATTCCACAAACTTACACCGTTACTGCCGAGGATAAAAGCACAAGAATTTATACCGTTACCGTAAAACAAGAAGGAAGCGAACCTCAACTAGAAAACAGCGCTTTTGATGATTGGTACATGACACCCAAAAATTACTACGAACCCGGGAAAGACGCCAATTCGATTTGGGCTAGTGGCAATGCAGGTGTTACCACTTTGGGGTCAGCCAATGTAACCCCTTTCACTTTAAATGGTAGCGATTTAGCGGCAAAATTGGTAACACAAGATATGGGCAATTTGGCGGGATTGGTTAACCAACGTATGGCCGCAGGATCTTTGTTTACTGGTAAATTTACATTAGATTTATCCAATCCAAGTAATTCTGTACAATTTGGAATCCCCTTTGCGGCTAGACCCAAGAAATTTTCTATAGATTATGCCTACAGTCCCGGCACACCCTACTTAGATAAAAAAGGACAACTTCTAGATACTAAAGACGCCTGTGATCTATATGTCCTTTTAGAAAACAGAAACGGTACCAGCATAAAAAGAGTTGCAACCGCTTGGTTTCGATCAGAAGAAAAGGCTATTGATCGTTTTAAAACCATAACCATTGATTTTACCTATGGTGCCTTAGGTGCCAATTTTCCGGATTTTCAAAAACCTTCTAATGGGCTTTATGCAGCAAGTAACGAACCCGTAACACATATTACTGTTGTATTTTCTTCGAGTTTCCGTGGAGATTTGCTAGAAGGTGGCACCAACAGCACCCTATTGGTGAATAACTTCAAATTGATCTATTAATATTGATTAAAATCTACCATTTTACGTTGCCCCTTGCTCTAGAACACAAGCCAACAACCAAACAGCTTATTATATACTTTTTTAAAACTTCTAAATTTCTATTCGAAAAATAGTCGAGTATTACGTATTTTACTGTCCAAAGTAATAGTCACCTTACTTTAACCGATAGTATTTTGGGAGTGTATCACCTTTTACGCGCTATTTTTAATCATTCTTAAAAATTATATTAAAGTTGGGATTAACACCTGTTTAAAACCAAGGGTTTCTTTTAAATTAACATGTGCAATAGTATTTAAAAACGTTAAACTTGAAGGAGTTAACCATCCGCTTGTAAATTGTATTCAAATTGCTTGTAACTTTGAATCACAGTATTACTAGTTAAAGTACCCGCTCCTTTATTTTTAAAATGGCCCAATTTTAAAAATCAGTACCTATTTCTTCTTTCTTTTTAATCAACAGGTAACCTCCAAATCTTAGACACAAACGTTCTTTGAATCCATTGGTTAACGTCCATAAAAAGCCAAAACCTTTTCAATGGCCTTTTATTAAAGTATCGTAAAAAGATCATGTGCAGTAGTCTTCCAGTTTGACATTTTTTCCTATTTAAGGCCTCTAGAATTGACTATCATCAATCTGAGACGATTCCATTGATTATTGAAAATTTTTCACCGAAAGACTAAAGCCTAGTTTAGTTATTGATACACAAACAGTTTTCAACAATCTATAAAAAAAACAAAATGAAAAAGATACAAAATATAGCATTGGCTTTTCTTGGAATTGTCAGTGCCAGTTATGGGCAAACCGCTACAAAAGGCCCTTTAGATTCGGATATACCAAGTGCCACAGAACTGCCCGGGCTTGTAATTAAAAGTGCAGGAAAAGATTTCTCTTTGTATTTACCAGACAAAAATCCCGATCAGGGAGTGGTAGCCTTAGAGTCCAAATTCATTGGATACAATTTAGGTAAAGATTATGAAGGATACGATAAATATCTCGTCGTTTTAGAATCCGATAGAGGCGTTTTAACCGCTTCGTACAATCAAAATGGCAAATTGATAAATGTAGTTGAAAAATACTCTGATGTAAGACTTCCCTCTGAAATTATTTTTGCCATCTACAAGGCCTATCCAGGTTGGCAGATCCAAAAAGACAAATACGAATACAGTCAATCAGAAGGAAATGTTACAAAAAAAGAATATTCTCTTAAGTTAAAAAAAGACAAAGAAACTAAACATGTTGTAATTTCTCCAAAAGGAACTATAATTAAAGCAAACTAAATTTTAAACGAAGCGGCTGTCAAAAAAAGGATTGACAGCCGCTTTGTTTTTATATTACAATGGAATATTACCATGTTTGCGCTCGGGGCGGCATACTTTTTTGCCCTCCAACATACTGAAGGCTTTCAAAAGTTTGCGCCGCGTGTCCTCAGGCAAAATAACTTCATCTATAAAACCACGTTGTGCTGCTGTGTATGGATTGGCAAACAATTCTGCATATTCGGCTTCTTTTTCTAGCAATTTGGCTTCGTGATCCTCGGCTTCGCTGATTTCTTTTTTGAAGATGATTTCAGAAGCTCCTTTGGCCCCCATTACAGCAATTTCAGCTGTAGGCCATGCAAAATTCATATCGGCACCAATATGTTTAGAATTCATCACATCATAGGCCCCACCGTAGGCTTTGCGGGTTATCACCGTAACTCTAGGCACTGTTGCTTCGCTAAAGGCATACAATAACTTGGCTCCATGCACAATAATTCCGTTCCATTCTTGATCGGTACCGGGTAAGAAGCCTGGTACATCTTCTAGTACCAATAAAGGAATGTTAAAACTGTCGCAAAAACGAACGAATCTTGCAGCTTTGATGGAACTTTTCACATCCAAGCATCCGGCTAAAAACATTGGATTGTTGGCTACTATTCCGATACTTCTCCCTCCTAAACGTGCAAATCCAACAATGATATTTTCGGCAAAGTCTTTATGGATTTCATAGAACGAATTGGCATCAATTACCCCTTTGATAACCTCGTGCATATCATAAGGTTTATTGGTACTATCGGGTATAATTGACGTTAATTGTGGCCTTTTTTCATCACCCAAAGTATAGGGTAATTTTGGTGTTAGTTCTTGATTATTTTGTGGTAAATAACTCAATAAAGCTTTGATACTTTCTAACAATGCCACACCATGGGGAGCGGTAACGTGAGCAACCCCCGATTTGGTGGCATGGGTCAGAGCACCACCTAAAGCTTCCGAAGTTACCTCTTCATTGGTTACGGTTTTCACCACGTTGGGTCCCGTTACAAACATATAGCTATTGCCTTCCACCATCATGGTAAAATCAGTCATAGCAGGCGAGTAAACTGCCCCTCCAGCACAAGGTCCCAAGATGGCAGAAATTTGAGGAATTACTCCTGAGGATTGTACGTTGCGATAAAAAATATCAGCATACCCTCCTAAAGAGCGCACCCCCTCTTGAATTCGAGCTCCACCAGAATCGTTGAGTCCAATCATAGGCGCCCCTACTTTAAGGGCCATATCCATGACTTTACAAATTTTTTCGGCATGAGTCTCAGAAAGTGACCCTCCGAAAACGGTAAAATCTTGAGCAAAAACATACACCAATCGCCCATTGATAGTACCATAGCCAGTAACTACCCCATCCCCATAAATAATTTCTTTGTCCATCCCAAAATCTGTGGTGCGATGGGTGACTAGCATTCCAATTTCTTCAAAAGAGCCATCATCAAGCAAATACAAGATTCGTTCTCTAGCTGTTAATTTTTTACTAGCATGGTGTTTTTTAATACGTGCTACGCCACCACCCAATTGGGCTTGAGCTATTTTCTCGTTTAATATTTCAATTTTAGATTCCATACTCCTAGTTTAGACATTATTTTTTATCCAAATTCAATTCTGTACTCTACCCTTACTCATTGGGCACCCTCAAAACTTTTTGATCCTCGAGATAACATTTCAAAGCTAATTTTGCCGCAATTTCTGCCTCTTTTAAAGCTTTTGCTTTAATTTGTTCTGGGTTGTAATATTTTTTAACAAAATTGGTGTCAAAATCTCCCGAGCGAAAGGCTTCATGTTCCATCACAAAAGCACCAAAAGGCAGCGTAGTTTCAAGCCCAACTACTTTATATTGCGCAATAGCGTCTTGCATACGTTGAATCGCTTCTTCTCGAGATTGCCCATAGGTAATCAACTTAGCCAACATTGGATCATAGTAAATTGGCACTTCCAAACCTTCTTCATAACCATTATCAACTCTAATCCCTTCTCCTTTAGGATACTGATAAACTTCCAATTTGCCCACACTGGGTAAAAACCCATTCAAACAATCTTCGGCATAGACACGCAATTCGATAGCATGGCCATGAATGCTCAAATCCTTTTGTTCTAAAGGCAAGACTTCTCCTCTAGCCACTCGAATTTGCAATTCGACCAAATCGACACCGGTAATAATTTCCGACACAGGGTGTTCCACTTGCAGACGGGTATTCATTTCTAAGAAATAAAAATTCAATTGTTCGTCAACTAAAAATTCTACCGTTCCCGCCCCCAAATAGTCGCAAGATTTAGCTACTAAAACAGCCGCTTCCCCCATTTTTATTCTCATTTCAGGAGAGACCACTGCCGAAGGAGCCTCCTCTACCACTTTTTGATGGCGTCTTTGGATACTACATTCTCTTTCAAAAAAATACAAAACATTTCCATGACTGTCGGCCATCACTTGAATTTCTATATGACGAGAAGAGGCTACATATTTTTCGATAAAAACCGAACCGTCTCCAAATGCCGCTAAAGCTTCGCTTATGGCTCTATTCATTTGAGACTCAAAATCAGCTTCTTTTTCAACTATTCGCATTCCTTTTCCTCCTCCACCAGCCGAAGCTTTAATTAAAATAGGAAATCCAATAGATTGCGCTGTCCTTTTGGCTTCATCAATATCTGTGATGGCGTGGTCTACACCCGGCACCATGGGAATATTGTACTTTAAAACGGCATCTTTTGCTGCCAATTTACTACCCATTATTCGGATAGCTTCGGATTTGGGGCCAATAAAAATGAGGTTGTTTTTTTCGACTTCCTCTGCAAATTCTGCATTTTCGCTCAAGAAACCATAGCCCGGATGAATGGCATCCACCTGCAAAGCCTTAGCTACTTCGATTATCTTATTCCCTAACAAATACGATTGATTGGAGGGCGCCTCACCGATACAAACCGCTTCATCGGCAAAAGCAACGTGAGGAGCGTTACGATCTACTTTTGAATACACCGCAACCGTTTTGATACCCATTTTTCGAGCGGTTTTCATTACTCTAATGGCAATTTCTCCTCGATTAGCTACTAATATTTTTTTCATATGATTACTTTTTTAGAAGAAAGAAAATAGAATAGAGAACAAAGACAAAAAGGAAGAAGCCTTGAGAATATTATTAAAGAAAAACATTCAAATCAAAAATATATTTTCTTTGCTCTTTAATCTTGATTCTATTTTCTATGCTCTATATTCTTTATTCTTTATTCAAGTTCGACCAATAATTGTCCTTTATCTACCGCATCGCCTACAGCTACAGCGATGGCTTTAACCACCCCATCTCTAGGCGATTGAAAACTATTTTCCATTTTCATAGCCCCTAGAATGAGTAAATTATCGTTTTCTTTTACGGTTTGTCCTACTTCCACATTGATTTCTAAAATCAATCCGGGCATAGGTGCTTTCACCTCGTTCACTTTGTGATTCGACAGCATATCGAAACCTAATTCTTTTATAAGTTGATCCAAATCATTTGCTATAGTAACAGCATACAATCTATTGTTCACTATCACTTCATAGGTTTTTTTTTGAAAATTCGACGCTTGAATTTTTGCGTCATAGCAAAGGTGCTCGCTAATAATTTGAAATTGATGGGGAGCAACCGAGACGACATCTAAAGAATTTGCAGCAACGGTATCATACTCAAAATGAAAAGTATCATTTACTTTTAGTTTATAACCTATACTCATGTCTTAAAGATTTAATTAGTAGTAAATATACCAATGAAATCGATTGCGAAACATGATAAAAGTTAGTTTTTTTAAAAAAAAGTTAATTTTTCATAAAACACAACCTTTTGATTACCAATAAGCCAAACTAATCATTACTATCTTAAAGTAGACAGTACCTTTACGAAAAAATTTCATGCCTATTAGATTGAAAAATCACTATTATTTCAAAAGATATTAATATTTAATCATTATAAAACCAATAAGCCAAACTCTCTCAAAGTATTCACAGGTTTTGAATACCAAAAAAGTTCAAAATCGGATAAATGGTCTTCAAAATCAGCTTTAATTTCTTGAAAAGAATACACTTTGGATTGTGAAACTGAAATTTTATCTAAAATAGCAAGCAACCATTCGCCCTCCGCTTTATTGGTTTGAACAGCAAAACTTTCTTTTTTATCGTGAAAGGTCAATTTAGCGAGTTCCCAAGAATTACCTTTTTTGGCTTTTGTGAAATATTCTACAGTCGGTTTTCCTCCCAACCAAACTACTTTCGCAGTTGGTTTGGTGGTAAAATTTTCTTCTTCTTGAAGCGCATTAAAAATAAAATCAGGGTGAATTTTGGTTTTTGGAATCTTAAAGTCAAACCATTCTTGCAGCTCAAAGTCGAAACAAATACCATGCATAAAATTGAACAAGGATTTCTTCAATCCGAAACTAAATTTTTCGTGGTCAATACCTGTCTTGTCTGTATAATTAATATCATTGATGGCAAAAATCCCCTTCTCTGAACCTTGTAGTGGAAGGAGTTCTGGTGTAACACCAAATTTTTCAGGATACAATCCCACTGGGCTGTGAGCGGTCATGGCAAACTGATGCCAAAATCCAGATTGCAATACTCCCGCTTCAAACAATTGACGCACCATTTCGAGACTGTCTATCGTTTCTTGAACCGTTTGAGTGGGGTAACCGTACATCAAATACGCATGTACCATAATTCCAGACTCGGTAAAATTGCGAGTCACTTTGGCCACTTGTTCCACAGTTACTCCTTTATCAATTAATTGTAATAACCGATCAGAAGCTACTTCCAATCCACCTGAAACCGCTATACAACCAGAAGCCTTGAGCAATCGACACAAATCGGCCGAAAAACTTTTCTCAAAACGTATGTTGGTCCACCAAGTAACCGATAGTTTTCGGCGTAAAATTTCGAGCGCTAAAGCTCGCATTAAAGCGGGCGGTGCCGCTTCGTCAACAAAATGAAAGCCATTCTGACCCGTTTGTCTCATCATCTCTTCCATTCGGTCGCACAACAAATTGGCAGCTATGGGTTCGTAGATTTTGATGTAATCCAAAGAAATGTCACAAAAAGTACATTTGCCCCAATAACAACCATGCGCCATCGTCAACTTGTTCCAACGCCCATCGCTCCACATCCGATGCATCGGATTCACCACTTCAATTACTGAAATGTATTGATCCAACAACAAATCCGAATAATCTGGAGTCCCCACTTGCGATTGTTTGTAATCTGGTCTAGTGGAATTGTTTTTATAAACGACTTTTCCCTCTTCTAAGATAAAGGTACGCTTAAAAACTCCCCCTTCGGGGGTTGGGGGGCTTATTAGTAGTTCTATTGGTAATTCTCCGTCGTCTAAAGTAATAAAATCGAAAAACTCAAACACTCGAGCGTCCGAAAGCGAACGCAATTCGGTATTGGGAAAGCCACCTCCCATAGCAATTTTGATATTCGGATAGTGCTTTTTCACCCATTGCGCCGAACGAAAAGCGCTGTACAAATTCCCAGGAAAAGGCACAGAAATTAGCAATAATTCAGGTTGAATTCTGGCTGTTTTTTCTTCCAGAATAGACAACAAAATTCCATCTATATAGGTAGGTTCTTTTTGCAAAGCTTCGTACAACTCGTCGAATGAATTAGCACTTCTACCCAAACGCTCGGCATAGCGACTAAACCCAAAATTTTCATCGACACATTCCACTATAAAATCCGAAATGTCTTCAAGGTACAAAGTTGCCAAATGTTTGGCTTTATCCTGAGTTCCCATCGTACCAAAAGCCCAATCCAATTCCTCCAATTTCGCAAAACGAGACGCTTCGGGCAAATAGTCTTCTTGACAAATTTGCAAAGCCAAGGTGGGATTTTTGCCTTGCAAAAAAGCAATTACAGGATCTATGGTTTTGAGGTATTCGTCTTGTAGAGCAATTATACGTTGACTGTTTATGGTTTGTGGTTTGCGGTTTGTGGTTGCTTGACCAAAAACTCCTTGTAATCCTTCTTTCGAAAACAATTTTAAAATCACCTCAATGCCCAAGTCCGCTTGTTCTGAAGGCACTTCAAGGGTATTCAAAAAACCTTTGATATACGCTGTCGCTGGATATGGGGTATTCAGTTGCGTAAACGGTGGAGTGATGAGAAAGAGTTTTGGTTTCAAGACGGTATTGTTTTGATGCAAAAGTAACGCATTTTTAAAAAGAATAAGAATCCTTCATTATACAACTTCTTGCTATAAAGAATAAATTAGTATTTTTAAATTTCAGAATTAACGATTTTATGTAATGCAAACCAATACAAAAATTACTAGTTCAAATTTTTTCTATCGAAAAACCTATTTAATCAAAAGAATATTTTAAAATCATTCACAAAAAAAAATGCAATATCTAATTGAAATAAAGCAAATTATAGCACAAGCTCGTCAAAAAGCGTATGCAGCTATTAATACGGCTATGATAGAAGCCTATTGGAATATTGGTAGACAAATCGTTACCGAAGAACAAAATGGAAAAGACCGAGCTACTTATGGTAAAGAGATCATAAAAAATATTTCAAAAGAATTAACAGCAGAATTTGGTAAAGGTTTTTCAGAAAGAAACATTAGAAATTTCAGACAGTTCTATATTACATTCCCAAATATTGAGATTTGGCAGACACTGTCTGCCAAATTGAGTTGGTCCCATTTTCAATTAGTTCTAAAAATATCTAACCCAAAAGCACAAGAGTATTATCTTACTGAAGCAGCCGAAAACATGTGGTCGGTAAGAACTTTGGATAGAAATATCGCTACCATGTATTATCAACGTTTAGTCTCTTCTCAAATTAAAGAAGATGTAATCAATGAAATGCATTTAAAAACAAAAGACCTTCAACACCATCCTTTCGAATTTATTAAGAATCCAACAGTGTTAGAGTTTTTAAATTTACCGACGCAACTCAGCTATACAGAACAAACTTTTGAAAAAAACTTAATTGATAACCTTCAAAAGTTTATCCTTGAGTTGGGAAAAGGATTCGCATTTGTAGAAAGACAACAACTCATTCGTACAGAAACTACCGATTTTTATATTGATTTAGTGTTTTATAACTATATTTTGAAGTGTTTTGTAATTATTGATCTTAAAACTGATAAAATCACACACCAAGATGTAGGACAACTCGATATGTATGTGCGAATGTATGACGACCTCAAAAAACAAGAAACAGATAATCCAACTATTTGGAATATTACTATGTACGGAAACAGATAAAACGATAGCCAAATATTCTGTCTTAAGCGAAAACGAACAACTTTTTGCTTCAAAATATTTACCTTATTTGCCAACAGAAGCGGAACTTATTGCCGAAATTGAGCGCGAAAAACACTTCATTATGGAGCAATTGTCCAAAGAATAAATCCTAAAACTGATGACTTTTTCTAGAAATCATAAAAAGTGAACCTAAACTCAACAAAGCAGCCCCCGTCAAATAATACCCCACATACGAAATGTCATAATCCCTAGCCAACCAAATGGCAATCATAGGAGCAAAAGCAGCACCAAATATTCCTGCTAAATTAAAGGTCAAGGAAGCTCCTGAATAGCGGACTTGTGTAGGAAACAACTCAGACAAAAAGGTACCTAAAGGACCATAGGTAAATCCCATCAAGGCCATTCCAATACAAACAAAAACAGTGACTAGTACAGCACTTCCTGAACTAAGAAAAAATGGGAAGAAAAAACCAAAAACAGCTATGGCAATAGTAGCCCAAACCAGCATTTTTCTGCGCCCAATGGCATCGGCAACCACTGCCGAAACAGGAATAAACAGCGCAAAAAAGAGCACGGAGAACAACTGAATCAACAGAGCCTCTCTTTTGGTAAAACCTAAATCAGAGGTCGCCCAACTTAAAGTAAATACCGTCATTAAATAAAAAACCAAAAAAGTAGTCACTGCTGCCAAGGTTCCAAAAATCAATTGATTCTTGTAAGAGGAAAGCAAGGTAAGAAACGGGATTTTTACTTCTTCTTCTACTTTTTTAGCCTGCTCAAATGAAGGTGTTTCAGAAATTTTAGTTCGAATATAGAAACCAACCACGACCAAAAGTGAACTGGCTATAAAGGGAATTCGCCAACCATAATTCATGAAATCTTCGTTGGACATACTATCCGTTAAAAGCAAAAAAGTCCCTCCCGAAAGCAACAAACCTATCGGAGCACCTAACTGTGGGAACATACCATACCAAGCTCTTTTATGGGGTGGCGCATTTTCGATGGCTAGTAAAACAGCTCCGCCCCATTCTCCTCCAAGACCAACGCCTTGTCCAAAACGACACAACATCAATAACAAAGGTGCGGCAATACCTATACTCGCATAACCTGGCAGAAATCCAATGGCAACAGTGGAAATCCCCATAGTAAGTAATGCGGCTACCAAGGTGAATTTACGACCTATCTTATCTCCAAAATGTCCAAAAAAAGCCGACCCCAAGGGACGGGATAAAAAAGCAATAGAAAACGTAGCTAGTGATTGCAACGTAGCCATAGTAGCATCGGTACTCGGGAAAAAAAGTTGTGGAAAAACCAATACTGCGGCATTGGCATAAATATAAAAATCAAAAAACTCGATGGTCGTTCCTATCAAACTACCAAAAAGTACGTGTTGTATAGAATTTTTTCCTTTCGAAGGAGTATTTAGGTTCATTTGTTGTGGTTTTAGTTATTGGTTTAGAATTACAATAATAAGTTAAAATGCTTTGCTATTCAAAAAGAGACCCCATTTAATTCCGCTTTTTTTGGTAATTTAGCCCTAAATCTATTTTAATTATGCCATCCGACTGTATCAGCTTTCAAAATTCTGGGTATTTTTCCTCACTAATCAATGATTATTTAGACCAAAAACCAAACGTACAACCTTTGTATCATCGATTCCCAACTTTTGAAAATTTTGGTCCTCAAATAAAGGAAAAGAAAGCCAACTTCGAAGACAAGAAAAGAACTGTTTTATTGGCTACTCTTGAAGCCCAATATACCAAAATCAAGGCTTCAACGGCAACGTTAAACAACATCAAACTTTTAAATCATTCCAATACCTATACCATTACAACAGGTCATCAACTTAATTTATTCAGCGGACCATTGTATTTTCTATATAAAATCATTTCGACCATCAATCTGACCAAGGAATTACAACAAAAATATCCTGAACAAAATTTTGTTCCCGTCTATTGGATGGCTACCGAAGACCATGATTTTGAAGAAATCAATTACTTTACTTTCAAAGGGAAAAAATTCTGTTGGAACAGAGAAAGTACTGGACCAGTAGGGCGTTTAACTACAGAAGGTCTCGAAGATTTTTTAGCGATTTTTGCTCAAGAATTAGGACATAGTACCAATGCTGAAAAGCTAAAAAAGTTATTTCATGAAGCCTATTTGAAACATACTAATCTAGCAGATGCGACTAGATATTTGGCCAATGCTTTATTTGGTCACTACGGATTAGTCATTTTGGATGCTGATGACGCGAATTTAAAAAGAGAATTTATTCCTTTTATTGAGGAAGAGTTGAAACATCAAACGGCTTTTTCAAAGGTGAATGAAACCATCCAACAATTTGGAAATTATACCGTTCAAGTCACCCCCCGTGAAATCAATTTGTTTTATATAGAAGACAACTTAAGAGAGCGTATTGTTTTTGAAAACGGATTGTACAAAATAAACAATACTAAACGCCATTTTTCAGAACAAGAACTACTCGCCGAATTGGAACTTCATCCCGAAAAATTCAGTCCCAATGTAGTGATGCGTCCTTTATATCAAGAAGTTATTCTGCCTAATCTAGCCTATATTGGCGGTGGCGGAGAAATAGCTTATTGGCTAGAATTGAAATCCTTTTTTGAAACGGTAAAGGTGACTTTTCCTATACTTATTGTGCGTAACTCCGTAGTTTTAACTACTGAAAAACAGCTAAAAAAAGCCGATGCCTTAGCCTTGACTTGGAGCGATTTATTCCAAAAACAAAACAGTTTAATCAACAACAAAACCAAACAGTTATCGGAATTTGCCATTGATTTAAGCGATTTGAAACAACAATTACAACAACAGTTCCAAACCCTACACGAACTGACTTCCAAAACCGACCGCTCTTTTGCAGGTGCCGTAAAAGCGCAGGAAGTAAAACAAACCAAAGGACTAGATAACTTAGAAAAACGACTGCTAAAAGCACAAAAACGAAAATTAGCCGATAGTTTAAGTAGAATCACTGCACTTCAAAATGAATTGTTCCCCAACCAAAGTTTGCAAGAGCGTCAAGCCAATTTTTCGGAATTTTATCTAGAAAATGGCGAGCAACTGATCAAAGTGTTGCTTGACAAAATTAAACCATTAGCTACCGATTTTACCCTAATCACACTTTAAGCGTACAGCAAGATATACTTCAACATTCAATCGTAATAGTTAATTTGATAATTAAATAAAATGTTTGGGTTCACGCAACTATAAATTGACAAAAAAGTATATTTTTGCACCAAATTTAAAAAAACCAAGTAATGACTACGAATAGAACTTTTACAATGATTAAACCTGATGCGGTTGAAAACGGACACATCGGTAACATTTTAGCAATGATAACCAATGCAGGTTTTAAAATTGTTTCTTTGAAATTAACTCAATTAACAGTAGCTGATGCTCAAGCATTTTACGCTGTACACGCTGAAAGACCATTCTTTGGAGAATTAGTAGAATTCATGACTCGCGGTCCTATTGTTGCTGCTATTTTAGAAAAAGAAAACGCTGTGGAAGACTTTAGAACTTTAATTGGAGCTACTAATCCAGCTGAAGCAGCTGAAGGAACTATCCGTAAAGCGTATGCAACTTCTATCGGAGAAAATGCCGTTCACGGATCTGACAGCAACGAAAATGCAGCTATCGAAAGTGCTTTCCACTTTGCAGGAAGAGAGCAATTCTAATTAATAATCAGTTAGCAGTTTTTAGTAGGCAGTACAATGTACTAAAAATAGTTATCTCATAAAAAAATCCCATTTTGTCAAAAAACAAAATGGGATTTTTTATAACCTGAAAATTATAATTCAATAAACGGTATTTAATAACTTCAGAAAACGGAACACTAAAATACTGAACCCTGACCACTTTTACACTATCTCAAGACCACATCTTTAACCACATCACGGCGTAATTCCTCATTAATCATGGCGATTATTTTGGATTTCCCATGACTCAATTCTTCTCGCAAAACTGAAGAACTTAACTCTACATACAAAGTACTTCCTTTCAAAACTACGTTTCTGGTGTAATGATTTACCCCATTACCCATCAAATTATTCCATGCTTCTCTCACATCAATTTGATTTAAACCCGATTGTAATTTATTTTCTTGTATGATGAATTGCAATACTTCACCCACAGAATTCTGGTCATTTAGTCGCTTTTTCATTGGCTAATACATTGATAGCTTGTGCTTTTTTATAATGATACTCTTTGTCCTGGTTATTTTTAAGAATAAGCTCTTGTTCATTTAAAGTAACAATTTCTTCGGTCCATTGATCATAAGCTGTGACAAAATGGATATAATAACGACCTTCTTTTTCATTAATGGTAAATTTCTCGCTAATGTTATTGGTTTGGAAAGTACCGTCCAATTGTGGCTTAACTTTTTTCCGAAAACCTTGTTGACCACTGATTTCAAAATAGTCATAATTCTCGTTAGCAGTGTATTCCTTGTCTGGGCCGGATGCAAAAACAACACGTTCAATTTCCCAATACCCTTTGAGCAAAGGTAACGCTTCTGGTGTCACTTTAGATTGACACCCAAAGAAAAAAACACCTAACAAGGCGGTTAAAAAAAGGTTTTTCATTTATAATAAATTTGAATAAAGATTTTTTTGTAGGTCTTGCCAATTCTTAGAAGTGCCCTCTTTCTTATGAAAACAATCCAATCAACAATAACGCTCTTCAACGAAAAGGCGGCAAGCTCACGTCTACAAAGTAAGAGCAAAACAGCGTAGAAAACAAAAAAACCAAGCGTTAAACTATTTTTTTTTATTTTAGTCGTATGGTAAAAAAACAAATCCTATGCAATACTTCCGTTTTCCTTTAAGTGTAATGATCATACCATTTTTCTTTTGGAGTTGTAGTACTGATACACCCGCCAAATCTACATCACCCATCATAAACACTATGTATTTTCCCCCTTTAAGTGGCAATAGTTGGGAAACCCAATCTTTTAATTCTTTGGGTTGGAATGAAAAAGCCGTGACACCACTTTTGGATTTTTTAAAAATTCAAAACACCAAAGGCTTTATGATATTAGTTAATGGCCGTATCGTTATGGAAAACTATTTTAACGGACATGATGCTGATGCGCTATGGTATTGGGCTAGTGCAGGAAAAACGTTAACCACAGCCATTACCGGAATTGCCCAACAAGAAAAACTTCTAAATATTGATACTAAAGTTTCACAATACCTCGGAAACGGATGGACGAGTGCCCCATTAGTTAAAGAACATTTAATCACTTGCAAACATCTATTAACTATGACTTCAGGACTAGACGACAGTTCTGATGACGTTTCGCCAGCCGCGTTACAATACAAAGCGGATGCAGGTACGCGATGGGCTTATCATAATGTTTTTGTAAAACTACAAGATGTAGTAGCTCAAGCTAGCGGCCAAACCTTTAACAACTACTTTAATAACCGTTTACGAGATAAAATCGGAATGGATGGCAACTGGTTTACCACAGGATTTAATAGAGTTTACAGCAGTACTACCCGCAGTATGGCACGATTTGGTTTATTAATGCTTAACAAAGGGAAGTGGGAGAACTCCACGATTGTCAATGAAAATTTCATCGCCGAAGCCACCACTACATCACAAAACATTAACCTAGCTTATGGCTATCTTTGGTGGTTGAACGGAAAAACGAGTTACCACCTACCACAAACACAATCAGAATTTCAAGGAAGTATGATACCCAATGCCCCGACAGATCTTATCATGGCCTTAGGAAAAAATGATCAAAAAATATACCTAATCCCTAGCAAAAAAATGGTCATTATTCGAATGGGAGACGCTCCCGATACAAATAACCCTGCCATTGCGTTTTCTGGATTTGATCAGGCGCTTTGGCAAAAAATACTTCCTTTATTCTCTTAGAAATGTTAGTTTTTAAACTTTTTATAGACCCCAAAAATCAAGAATACTACTCCTAAAATTAACAAGATTAAATAAACAGTAGTAGTAGTTTCACGTACCATATTGGCAGTTACTAAACTCACAAGACTTAAAAAGTAAAGAGTGATTGAAGATATATTTTTCATAGTGTATATTTATTTATTCAATCTATATTTTAAAACCAATCCAATATCACTTACTGAAGATTGAAATGACATAGCATTCACCAAATCTGTAGAGCTGGTATATCGCAATTCAATTCCAAATTTATTTTTGAACATGTATCCAAGTCCGGCATTAAATGAAGAAACACTTTTCCAATAATTATAACTATTATCATTACCCACTACTAATTCACTTCCTAAATCAAAATTGAAACCCACTCCAAGATTAATAAATAATTTTGAACTCGAATTAATGAATAAATAATGACGAAAATCTAGGGGTAATTGCAATGCTTGATAAGCCACCCTGTATTCTAAAGGCCCATAAATACCTTGATTAGTGTTCTCAGCACTAAACCATTGATAAGTAGGCTGAAAAAACAAAGACCATTTATTATTATTTATAGGTAATAATAATTCAATTTCGGCTCCAAATCGATAATAAATAGTCGAATCAAATTTGTTCTTTAACCATTGGTTACCAACTCCATTTTGCCCTTGTTTTGTTTCAAAAGTCACCGGACTAGCCGCCAATACACCATACAAATTCCATTTGACTGCTTTCTTCTTGGAATAAACATAATTAATCTGATTGTAAGCTCTACAATTATTATAAGAAGTAAAAAAATCAATCAAATCTTTCTTACTATACTTTAATCTATTCGCAACTAATAACTTACCATCAATACACGATAAATTCTGATGTAATTGTTGACGAAATTCGTAATTGTACGTTGGAGAATTCCTATCCCCATTCTTATAATATTCTTTAAAGACAAGTTGTTGCAATGGAAGATTGGCAGAATTTACTTTATAAAAATATCGTTGCATTTTTGTATTCGAATAATAATACAAAGAAGCATCACTCTCTAATAGTACTTTTAATAAAACCTTGGATTTTTGCCAATTAGGATTTCTTTTGTTATCTAAATTAGCTAAATCAGATAGGGACTGATCGATCAATCCTTCAAATTTAACATATTTACAAATTCCTTCTATCGCAAATTCTTGAATGTTATCTATAGTAATTTCCTTGGTTTCGGCTAAACTATCTTTTTTAAAAGTTATTGAACTTGGATTATACATCCAATCCAAATTATAAACAAACCCTTCTTGTTTTATGTTATTTTCATCTATATAATAGCCTTTTTGAAAACTATTTTGCGCTCTACATGAATAGGAAAATAATATAATAACAAAAACAAAAATGGAAAACGAAAACCTATTTGTTTGTGTAACAATAGGATAAAGAAAAAGATTCATATTTGAAAAATTAACAATAATTAATAAGACAAATATGAAAAAAATATGTGTTACTTAAACAATTATTTAAAGAAAGAATCTACAAATTCGTACTTATTGAACACTTGAAGATCTTCGATTCCCTCACCTACTCCAATGTATTTGACAGGAATTTGGAATTGATCAGAAATACCAATTACAACACCACCTTTGGCTGTTCCGTCTAATTTAGTAACAGCAAGAGAAGTTACTTCAGTAGCAGCCGTAAATTGTTTGGCTTGTTCAAAAGCATTTTGCCCCGTAGATCCATCTAACACCAACAATACATCGTTTGGCGCCTCGGCTACTACTTTTTGCATCACTCGTTTCACCTTTGACAATTCATTCATCAAATTGATTTTATTATGCAAACGTCCTGCAGTGTCAATGATAACAACATCGGCATTTTGAGCTACTGCGGATTGTAAGGTATCAAATGCTACCGAAGCTGGATCGCTACCCATCTCCTGACGCACAATAGGCACTCCAACGCGATCTGCCCAAATTTGCAATTGATCTATAGCCGCTGCACGAAAGGTATCGGCAGCTCCTAAAACAACTTTATAACCCGACTTTTTAAACTGATAGGCCAATTTTCCAATGGTAGTAGTTTTTCCAACTCCATTTACCCCAACCACCATCAAAACATAGGGCTTCTTTGCAAGTGGCACCACAAACTCAGTCCCTTCGCCATTATGGGTTTCAGAAAGCAATCCTGCAATTTCCTCTTGCAAAATACGGTTCAACTCGTCTACCCCTAAGTATTTATCTGTTGCCACCCTTTTTTCAATGCGTTCAATAATTTTCAAGGTAGTATTTACCCCTACATCAGAGGCCACCAAAATCTCCTCCAAATTATCCAAAACATCATCATCAACTTTGGATTTACCCGCAACAGCTTTAGTTAATTTTGTAAAGAAATTCACTTTAGATTTTTCAAGACCTTTATCTAAAGTTTCTTTTTTTTCAGAAGAAAATATACGTTTAAAAAAACTCATATTTTAAATTTTAGAATTATTAAATACAGAAAAAAAACCACCTTCTAAGAAGAGGTAAATTTAAAAAATAAAAAAGCTACTTCCGAATGAAAGTAGCTTTTCTATAAACTTGTATGTAAATTATTTCTTTTTCAAGAATTCATCCACTGCTTCAGGAGCCATAATCGATTCAACGAAAATATATGCACCCGTTTTAGGAGATTTTACCATTTTAATGGCTTTAGTTAATCTCTTTGAAGCGGTTTGTAACGATGCTACGGTTTTCTTTGCCATGATTCAAATGTTATTTAGAATTTTAATACCTTCTCTTAAAACTAAGGGATTGTTAAAAATTCGAATGATTATTTAATTTCTTTATGAACAGTTACACGCTTCAAGATTGGATTAAACTTTTTAATCTCTAATCTGTCTGGAGTATTCTTTTTGTTTTTTGTTGTGATGTATCTTGAAGTCCCTGCAACACCTGAAGTTTTGTGCTCAGTACATTCTAAAATTACCTGGATTCTATTACCTTTCTTTGCCATCTTGCTATATATTTATTTTGGAAAAAGATTATTTTATAAATCCTTCAGATTGCGCTTTTCTTAAAACAGCTGCAATTCCATTTTTATTAATTGTTTTTATTGTAGATGCGGCTACTCTTAAAGTAATCCATCTGTCTTCTTCTGGAAGATAAAAACGCTTTTTAACTAAGTTAACAGAAAACTTTCTCTTAGTTTTATTCATAGCGTGAGAAACGTTATTTCCTACCATCGCTCTTTTACCTGTAAGGTCACAAACTCTTGACATTATGCTTATCTTTTATCGTTATTCAAAATCAGGGTGCAAAGAAAAGAAAAATAAACGGATGAAACAAAAAATTATTCTACAAATTTCAAAATTTCTTTTTGTAACATTTCCAAACTCTTAGACACCGCTCTATCTATTACTTTTTCTCGGGGTTGTCCAAAATTATACTTCTCTACTTTCACCTCATTCGGAGTGGCTATTGCGATAAATACCGTTCCAACCTCTGCTAAAGCCTCTCCTTTTGACGGTCCAGCATTGCCTGTTGTAGCAATGGCAAAGTCTGAGTTCGTAATTTTTTGACAATTTACAGCCATCTCTTTAGCAACTTGAGCACTCACAACGCTATGTTTAGTAATCGTTTCTTGAGAAACCTCCAAAAGAGCCACCTTTAATTGTGTAGCATAAGCTACAATTCCACCCTTAAAATACGTCGAGGCTCCGGGCACCGATGTAAGCACCTGAGCAATTTTACCACCTGTACAACTTTCTGCTGTAGCTAAGGTTTTATTTCCTCTGGTCAACAGGCGACCAATTACCACTTCTATGGTTTCGTCTTCCTCTAAACCTACTATTATATCTCCAATTATAAATTGCAAAGCTTTCAACTGCTTGCTCAATTCCATTTCCAACACCTCCTTGTTTGTCCCTTTTGCCGATAAACGCAATCTCACTCTACCTGGAGAGGGCAAATAAGCCAACTTTACAAAATCAGGCAAAGCTGTTTCCCAACTTTCAATTCGCTCTGCCACCACACTTTCGCCTTGTCCATACGTCATTATCGTTTTATGAATAATATATGGACGCTCAAACTCTTTTACAATTTTAGGCAACAATTGATGTGTTACAATATGCTTCATTTCATAAGGCACACCTGGTAACGACACAAAAACCGTTTGTTCTTTTTGCATCCACATACCGGGCGCTGTTCCTACTTCATTTGGTAAAATGGTGCATCGAGAAGGCACAAGCGCTTGATCTTTGTTCATTTGAGACGCCTGACGTTGCAATGCTTTTTCAATTAAAGCCACCACATGAGCTTCCACTGAGGCATCTCGCACCAAAAAATCTTCAAAATACGTACAAAAGGAAGTTTTAGTAATATCATCTTTGGTTGGCCCCAACCCACCTGTTATCACCACTAAAGCAACTTTGTTTTGCAAAGCAGCAAATGTATGGAGAATAGCTTGCTCGTTATCTCTTATGGACAACATCTCAACCACTTCTATCCCTACCCTGTCTAATATCTTGGCTATGTAACCAGAATTAGTATCTACAATTTGACCGATAAGAATCTCATCTCCAATGGTCACAATAGCTGCTTTCATATTTTAGATTGGGAAAAATTAAATTCAGGATTATATCAAATTACAAATCAAAATCTTTTTTGATTTCCTTTACCGCCTCTTTTACGCGTTTTTTGATACTCTTAAATGTTTCTATGATATCCTTCTTTTTACCTTCGGCTTTGGTCCAAGCCTCAACTTGCAAGATTTCCTCAAAAGCAATATTTAACCCAATCAAATCTAGTGTTGGTTTAATTTTATGAGCATAGGAATAAGCTAATTGATGATTTTTTGTTTCAATCCCTTCTTTGATTTTTTTCAAATCTTCAGGTACTTCCTCAACAAACAAAAGCACAATTTGTTTCACAAATTCTGGATCATTATCGGAAAGCGCATAAACTTTCGAGAGGTTATATTTTAAAGCCATTATTTTACCTGTATTCTAAATAGTTGTTGTCCTTCTAAAAAGCCTTCTAAAACGTCATTGGGTTTCACACAAGCCACACCAGCCGGGGTTCCTGTAAACAGAATGTCACCTATTTTTAGAGTAAAAAACTGAGACACATAAGCAATGAGCTCGTCTATTTTCCACAACATATGACTGGAACAGCCTTTTTGTACCGTTTGCCCATTATTCATCAACTCAAATGTAAGATTTTCTAACGAATTAAACTGCGATTTATCCAAAAATTCTCCAATCACTGCCGACCCATCAAAAGCTTTGGCCTTTTCCCAAGGCAACCCTTTTTGCTTTAATTGATCTTGTAAATCTCTCGCTGTAAAATCGAGTCCCACACTGATTTCCTCATAATATTTATGAGCAAATTTAGGCTCAATGTATTTGCCTACTTTATTAATTTTCACAATTAACTCCAACTCATGATGTATTTCCTCGGAGAATTCTGGAATTACAAATGGATGTTGTTTCAACAAAATTGCCGAGTCTGGTTTTAAAAAAACCACTGGCTCTGCCGGACGCTCGTTTTGCAACTCTTCTATATGGTTGGCATAATTTCTGCCAATACAGATTATTTTCATTTTCTTAAGTTTCTAAGGCACTAAGAATCTCAATTTCTAAGACACTTAGCATCTTAGAAACTCAGAACCTAGAGACTTTACTTTGTATTTAATTTTCTCAATTTAATTGCTGTCAATACTTTTTTAGTGTACAGCGGAAAATCGGCATTTTGAATCCAACTAAAATACCCAGGTTCTTTTTCCAACACCTCATCTACCAAACTGCCCTTGTGTTTTCCGAAAGTAAAAATTTCTTGGTCGTCTTCATTCAAAGCTATAAAACCTGCAAAATCTACTGATTTTTTTCGGGTGGTAAACTCAGACAATGCCTTCATATCGTTTTTCAAATCAGGATATCGATCGAGTTGTGCTTTTAAAATTTCATAGGTAGCCAAAGTATCCGCCTCGGCAGAATGGGCATTTTCTAGAGAATTTCCGGTATAAAACTTCAACGCTGCTGACAAGGTCCGCTCTTCCATCTTGTGAAAAATAGTTTGAACATCCACCGAAACTCGGTTTTTCATTTCAAAATCTACACCTGCCCGCAACAACTCCTCTGCCAACAAAGGAATATCAAATCGATCGGAATTGAATCCTGCCAAGTCCGCATCTTTAATCATGGAATGTACTTGTGAAGCTAACTCTTTAAAAGTCGGTTCTTTCGCGACCTTTTCATTAGTTATCCCATGTATTGCAGTAGCTGATGTTGGTATAGGCACAGTAGGATTAACCAACCACGTTTTACTTTCTTTATTTCCATTTGGGAACACTTTAACAATAGCAATTTCAACAATACGATCTTTACTTATGTCAGTACCCGTTGTTTCCAAATCAAAGAAGCAAATAGGGCGATTGAGTTTTAATTCCATTTTATTTTTTTAAGTGCACAAATATAAACCGTTGTTTATAAATAGAAAAACCTTTTTGCGATAAGCTTAACAAATAAAATGATTTTCAACAAATTGCAAAACAAATAAGACTCCCCAAAGCATCCAATATTCAACTATATTTAAAATGAATATTAAAGAATTTTGTTAAAAACAAAAGAATTTTTCAAAAAAAAACCGACAAGAATCTTGCTTGTCGGTTTCATGTTTATTTGTAATAATGAGAATTAAAAATCCCTATTCACATTAAAAGCTTCTAAGTATTCAGCTACGCGTTTTACAAAACTTCCCCCTAAAGCACCATCTACCACTCGGTGGTCATAGGAATGAGAAAGGAACATTTTTTGACGGATTCCAATAAAATCACCTTCAGGAGTTTCAATAACTGCCGGTACTTTTCTAATAGCTCCCAATGCCAATATACCCACTTGAGGCTGGTTGATAATTGGCGTTCCAAAAACCGACCCGAAAGTTCCTACATTGGTTACAGTATAGGTTCCTCCTTGGGTGTCATCTGGTTTTAATTTACCGGCTTTGGCACGATTTCCTAAATCATTAACTGCTTTGGCCATACCTACTAAATTTAACTGATCGGCATTTTTAATTACAGGTACAATCAAATTACCATTAGGCAAAGCCGCTGCCATTCCTAAGTTGATGTTTTTCTTTTTGATAATATACTCACCATCTACCGAAATATTCATACCTGGAAAATCTTTCAACGCTTTGGCTACCGCTTCCATGAAGATTGGAGTAAATGTCAACTTCTCTCCTTCTCTTTTTTCGAAAGCAGTTTTTACACGATCTCTCCATTTTACAATATTGGTCACATCCACTTCAATAAACGACTGTACGTGAGCAGAAGTTTGCACCGATGCTACCATATAGCCTGATATAAGCTTGCGCATGCGATCCATTTCTACAATCTCATCTCCACCATTAACAGAAACAGGTGCAGCTTTAGTTGTTGTAGGAGTAGGCTCGGGAGCTACCGTATCTACCATCAACGATGGCGTTACTGTTGCTTGAGGTTGATTTCCTCTATTTTTTATATAATCTAAGATGTCGGATTTGGTAATTCTTCCTTCTTTTCCTGTTCCAACAATAGTTTGCAATTCTGCTGCAGAAACACCTTCTTCTTTGGCAATATTTTTTACCAAGGGCGATAAAAATTTATCCGATGGCATATCAACTGGAGCCAAAACAGTTTCTTTCACCATACTTATCGACTCCTCTATCGCTGCTACAGCTTCTGGAGTAGATTGGGCGGTTTCATTAATAATTCCACCTTCCCCTTCGGTTTCAATGATAGCAATGGTTTGCCCCACTTGAACCAAATCATTTACTTGAAATAATTGTTCCAAAAGTACTCCCGAAACTTCACTAGGCACTTCACTATCTACCTTATCAGTGGCAATTTCGAGTACAGCTTCATCTGCCTCTATTTTGTCTCCTACTTGTTTCAACCAATTGGTAATTGTTGCTTCTGCAACGCTTTCTCCCATTTTAGGAAGTTTTAATTCAAATCTTGCCATATTAATAACCTAAAAGGTGTTTTTTGATTTTTGATTGCGAATTTAATAATTAAATCCTACCAATATTAACATTTACTTCGATTTTTTTCAATTTATTTTCACTACCTCTCCCCGTTCATTATTGGAATTGCTTCCAATCAAAAACGTCGCTTTTTGGGACACAATCTTCAAGGTACAACCGCCATTTTTAACTTTTTCATAAACGGCGATGATTTCTTTGAAGGAAAGGCTTGAACTATCTAAAATAATTTCGGTCCCTGCTTTGATAGAAAAACGTGACGAATGTACCAATTTTTGATTGGAAATGAGCTCAAAAAAAACATTTTTTCCTAGTTGATTCCCCAATTTTTTTGCTAGCCATTCCTGCTTAGACCACAGTTGATAGTATAGAGGAGGCGTTCTTTTGACTGACACCCCTTGCCAAGTTTTGAATACCGAAAAAAACACTGTACCTAAAGACATCATTAATTCTAACAAATACATCCTTTTGAAATGCTTTCGATAGAAAAAAATCATAGCCTCTTGAAAACGTTTTCTATACGTTTCATCCTTGCTAGTACTTTCTCCTTTAAAATGAATGACGGTAGTTTCAGAAAAATACCAATTATTTTTACCGTTTTGCAACACACGATATGACAAATCTATATCATCGGCATACATAAAACACGCTTCATCAAAACCTCCCATTTGCTGATATAATTGACGAGTCATCAACATAAAAGCACCAACTAGTATTTCCACTTTTCCAGTTTGATTTGGCTGTAGATGTGTAGCATAATAACGATTCAACATCTTCACTCTTGGCAACAAGCGATAGCTCCCTATTATTTTAGTAAAAGCCACCCAAGGTGTAGGAATCCCTCTTTTACTTTCAGGCAAAAAATTTCCTGTACCATCGATCAATTTGACCCCAACAATTCCTAAATTTTCTTGCTGAGCTGCAAAATTCAAGACTTTCACAAAAGTATCTTCGGCCACTACGGTGTCTGGATTTATTATACAAACATATTCCCCACTTGCCGCTTCTACTCCAATATTATTCCCTTTGGGAAAACCAAGATTTTCATGATTTTGAATCCACCGAACATCAGGAAATCGTTCACGGATCATGGCAGCACTACCATCATTCGAAGCATTATCCACCACAATAATTTCAGACTCAATGGATGCCAAAGCAAGTTGAACACTTTCTAAACAAAGCTCCAAAAAATAGCGAACATTATAATTGAGGATAATAACTGATAATTGCATAATGCAAATATATACAGATATGTGAATTACAAAAAACAAAGTATATTACATCCCATCAACACTTCGTTTTTTTTATTATATTTAGTATTAAAAATTCTCATGAAAGTCTTTCTTTTAGCACTACTAAGCTTTTATACTTCGTTTGGGCAAATCATAAATCACTCTTCAAATGCTTCTCCATTAACGGAATCATTTACCTTATCTAAAAAAAAGACAAAACACCATCCTTACAACATTAAAAAAACAGCTTCATATCCCTTATCCGATTCTATTCCGGAAACATCAGGTTTGTTATTTCTGGACAACCTATTGTATACCCACAACGACGATCATGACACCACGCTTTACGGTATTGATACCCTAGGTAAAATCCAAAAAAAAATTCCCCTTCAAGGCATCACTAATATCGATTGGGAAGAAATAACACAAGACAGCACCTATTTTTATATTGGTGACTTTGGTAATAATGCCAGAGGCAATAGAACGGATTTGAAAATCTTGAAAATCACTAAAAAATCCTTATTGGACAATCGCCCTCAAATAGACACCATCCAATTTAGCTATGCCGACCAAACAAATTACAAAATTCAACCCCCAAACACTACCGATTATGATTGTGAGGCATTTATAGCTACAAAAGACCACCTCTACCTATTCACTAAACAATGGAAATCAACCCAATGTAGCCTTTATGCAATACCAAACCAATCCGGAAAACAAACAGCATCACTGCTTGCAACCTACAACAGCAAGGGCCTGATAACCGGCGCCTGTTTTTTACCCTCTAAAAACACCTTAGTCCTTTGTGGGTATTCTAGAACCTTGCGCCCTTTTATTTTACACTTTAGCGAATTTGTCTCCCCAAATTTTTTCGCGGGTGCTGTCCAAAAAATAGACTTGCACTTGCCCTTCCATCAAATAGAAAGTATTACTTCCATGGATGGCACTACTTTTTTTCTTTCCAACGAAGCGCTAGTTAAAAAACCTTTTTTGAATATTCCGCAACAATTACATCGGATAAAAATGGAACCGAAAAAATAAGCTTTGGCATTTTATTCTACCAAAGTCTCCATTTACTTAAATCTTCTCACAAGGCACAACAACTCCTTTTTTCATAAAAAACATCTACTCCCTTCTGGATAATTACCTAAAATTTGGGTTAAAAATATCCCAATTCTCAAGACAGAAATGGTCGTTAAAAATATATCTCATATTTTTACCGAAAAATTAATCATCTGTGAATTATTTATCAGTCGAGAATATCTCTAAATCTTTTGGAGAACGCACCTTATTTAAAAACATATCCTTTGGCATCAACAAAGACCAAAAAATTGCCTTTATTGCTAAAAATGGCTCAGGAAAAACCTGCATTATGAAAATTCTTAATGGGGAGGACGAACCCGATACAGGGCAAGTAGTGGTGAGAAAGGACATCAAAATGGCTTTTCTTTCGCAAGATCATAATTTACAAGAAGAGTTAACTATCGAGGAAAGTATTTTTGCTTCGGATAATGAAATCCTAAAAGTTATTGAACGCTACGAAAAAGCGTTGGAAAATCCTGAAGATGAAGAAGCCTATCAAAAAGCATTTGACCAAATGGATCAATACAATGCTTGGGATTTTGAAACGCAGTTTAAGCAAATTTTGTTCAAACTGAAGCTTGAAGACTTCAAACTGAAGGTTAAAAATTTGTCTGGTGGACAGAAAAAAAGACTTTCTCTGGCTATCATTTTGATCAATCGTCCCGACTTATTGATTCTAGACGAACCTACCAATCACTTGGATTTGGAGATGATTGAATGGCTGGAAAGTTATTTTGCCAAAGAAAATATAACGCTGTTTATGGTGACTCACGACCGTTTCTTTTTGGAACGCGTGTGCAACGAAATCATCGAATTGGACAACGGAAAACTATACCAATACAAAGGCAATTACTCTTATTATTTAGAAAAAAAAGAAGAACGAATTGCTTCGGAAAATGCCAGCATAGATAAAGCCCAAAACCTTTTTGTTAAAGAATTGGAATGGATGCGACGCCAACCCAAAGCACGTACAACCAAATCAAAATCTCGTATTGATGATTTTTACCTCATCAAAGAGAAAGCTCAAAGCCGACGCAAAGAAAACCAAGTCGAATTAGAGATCAACATGGAACGCATGGGCAGCAAAATCATAGAGTTGCACAAAATCTCTAAACGATTTAAAGATCGCATCATCCTAGACAATTTCAGTTACGATTTCCAACGAGGAGAGCGCATCGGTATAATTGGTAAAAATGGGACCGGAAAATCTACCTTTTTAAATGTATTAACAGGTGTCCTTCCTCCTGATCAAGGCAAAGTGGTTGTGGGCGAAACCATCAAAATAGGATATTATACCCAATCCGGAATCAACCCTAAACCCAACCAAAGAGTTATTGACATTATCAAAGAATTTGGAGAATACATCCCTTTAACCAAAGGCAGAATTATCTCGGCATCTCAATTATTGGAACGCTTCCTTTTTGACGCTAAAAAACAATATGACTATGTTGAAAAATTAAGTGGTGGCGAACTCAAACGCTTGTATTTGTGCACCGTTTTAATTCAAAACCCCAACTTTTTGATCCTGGATGAACCTACCAATGACCTTGACATTGTGACCCTCAATGTACTCGAAAACTTCTTGCTGGACTATCCCGGTTGTTTGATTGTAGTTTCGCATGATCGCTATTTTATGGACAAAATCGTAGACCTTCTTCTCGTTTTTAGAGGACAAGGGGTTATTGAAAACTTTCCAGGAAACTATTCTGATTTCAGAGCTTATGAAGACAGCGCTGAAGTAGTAGCAAAAGACACACCAAAAACAGAAAAAAAAGAGTGGAAACAACAAAACCCTAAAGGCAATTTGACTTTTAACGAACAAAAGGAATTTCAAAAAATAGAGAAAGAAATCAAAGAATTAGAAACTCAAAAAACTACCATAGAACAACTTTTCGCTGAAGGACAAGTAACCGACATTGAAAGCAAAGCAAAAGAATTAGAAGGTATAATTCAACAAATTGAAACAAAAGAAATGCGTTGGTTTGAACTGCTTGAAAAATTAGAAGGCTAGCTTGATGGCTTCATTAAATTCCATAAATAATTTCACATCCATAAAAACACTTTAAAAATACCACATTTATATAAACCTTAAAATCGATTCAAAAATGAAAAAAATTGTATCCGCCTTATTATTACTACCACTTTTATTTTCTTGTTCTCTAGACCAAGATCCACCAAAAGATTTTACTGCTAGTAACGAAAAAGAAATAATTGATTATTTAGAAAAAAACCAACTCACCGCAACCCGAACCGAATCAGGCTTGTACTATACAATAGAAAAACAAGGCGAAGGATTACGTCCAGATCCTACCTCAAAAGTTACTGCAGTCTACAAAGGTTATTTCACTAATAAAGTAGTTTTTGACCAAAGCAAAGAAGAAGGTGCTACATTTCCGTTAAGTGGCGTAATTAAGGGATGGACCGAAGGCCTACAATACTTCCAAGAAGGAGGCAGCGGAAAACTATTTATTCCTGCACACTTAGGATATGGAAGTTATAATTACGGTCCAATTCCTGCTGGATCTGTATTGATTTTCGATATCAAACTATTAAAAGTAGAATAATTCCACCTAAATGGCAATGGCTAAAAACGCAACGCCTTTATTCAAAACGAAGCGTAAGCCTGGCACATAAAGAAAGTGAAGTTTTTTTTGAGATATTGTCTAACAATTTCTGATTAAAGAGCTTCACTTTCTTAGTTATTCCCTCTGGGTAACGAAGTAAATTTTCCTAAATTTACAGCGCTAATTTACTTTTATTCTAATGAGAAGAACCTACTTTTTTTTACTTCTACTCCCTTTTTTTCTACACGCACAATCTAGTCCTTCAACAACCTTATCGATATCAACTACGAATACATGGAATATTGGGGTCGAATTGGATGCCTTACCCTATTTGACTGGCGGGTATTTTGGAGCCCTTTGGTTAGGCAAAAACCAATGGCGCGGCAGGGCTTTAATCGCCGATGTAAACTTACCCGATTTTGTGAGCCAAGAGGGATTTAAAAACCATCATATTCAAGCTTATGCCTTACTTGCGGACTACTTTTTTCAAAAACCTTGGAAAGGATGGTGGATAGGCGCAGGTCCAGTGTATTGGAGCAGTACCATCCAAAGCAACAACAGCAACGCAACACAATCTTTTGAAAATATCTTGTTCAATGGTAGTTTGGGCTACCATATTCCAATTCACAAAAACATTTACCTCTCCCCTTGGGCAGGCATGAGTGCTAAGTTGGCCGGAAATGACCGTTTTGTTTTAGACCAAAAAAACTATCACTTACCATTTTTAAATCCAGAAATCTCGCTAAAAATTGGAATCTTTTTATAACAAATCTATTACTAAACAGAAGCCATCGTTCTTAAAATAAAAATACAATACAATCAACTTTCCCCTCATGCTGTTTCAAATTCTAGCTTTTTTGCGCTTTCTTTGGCACTCCAAAAACGAACATGGGGTACACTCCCCGTTTGTGTTTTCATTGGTGACACGATGTTTCTATGATTCTAAATCCAAACCCGAATATACCGCTCTAAAAAACTATCGAAAAACATTACTCGAAAACAAAAACACCATTTTTGTTACGGATTTTGGCGCTGGATCAAAAGTATTTACATCCAACGAAAGACCAATTGCAAAATTGGCAAAAACAGCTGGCATCAGCACGAATCGGGCCAAATTATTATTCCGAATCACAGCGTATTTCCAACCAAAATCGATTTTGGAAATAGGCACCTCCTTAGGATTAGCTACTTCAGCTTTAGCATTAGGAAATCCAAAAGCCAAAATTACAACGCTTGAAGGCTGCCCCGAAACTTCAAAAATAGCGAGAGAACAACTCGAAAAAACCAATATTAAAAATGTAACCCCCATTACCTCCCGATTTGAATCGTTTTTCACATCTGAACAACTCGACACCCATTATGACTTCATCTACTTTGATGGCAACCACACCAAAAAAGCCACTCTAGAGTATTTCGAATTGTTGCTACCCACCGCACACAACGATTCCGTATGGATATTTGACGATATACATTGGTCTACAGATATGGAGGAAGCTTGGAAAACAATCAAAAACCATCCAAAAGTTCGTGTTACCATAGATACATTTCAATGGGGCCTTGTATTTTTTAGAGAAGAACAAGCCAAAGAACATTTTGTAATTAGGGTTTAAATTTCTTTACATTTGTTGTAACAATACGCGTAATTTTAAGTCCAATTCTAAAAAACAATTCAAAATATAACCCCTCAAATAGCTACTGCAATGAGTAATCCACTAATCAAAATCACCAACATCAAACGCAATTTTGCTTTGGGAAATGAAACCGTTTACGTTTTAAAAGGCATTGATTTAGAAATACAAAAAGGGGAATATGTAGCATTAATGGGGCCATCGGGTTCAGGTAAATCCACTTTAATGAATCTTTTGGGCTGTTTAGACACCCCAACATCTGGAACTTACATATTGAATGGTAAGGATGTCAGTCAAATGCAAGACGATGAATTGGCCGAAATTAGAAATAAAGAAATTGGCTTTGTCTTTCAAACCTTTAACTTACTGCCCAGAACAACGGCGCTTGATAATGTGGCGTTACCAATGATCTATGCCGGCTATCCCAAATCCGAACGTGTCAAACGTGCGACAGAAGTACTAGAACAAGTAAACTTAGCCGACAGAATGGACCACCAACCCAATCAACTATCAGGAGGACAACGCCAACGTGTTGCCATTGCCCGAGCTTTGGTCAACAAACCCTCTATCATTTTAGCTGATGAGCCCACTGGAAACTTAGACAGCAAGACCTCGGTTGAAATCATGAAATTGTTTGGCGACATTCACGCGCAAGGCAATACCGTTATTTTGGTCACTCACGAAGAAGACATCGCGGCTTATGCTCATCGTGTCATTCGTTTGAGAGACGGATTGATTGAAACAGATACGACAAAATAGAGTATTTGTAGCATCCAACAAACGACTAAACTATTCAAAATGAAAGTATATACAAAAACAGGGGACACTGGAACTACCGCACTTTTTGGCGGAACTCGAGTACCTAAAGATCACGCACGAATTGAAAGTTATGGAACAGTAGATGAACTCAACTCCTACATTGGCTTAATTCGAGATCAAGAAATGGACAACCATTACAAAAATACATTAATCGAGATACAGGATCGACTCTTTACTGTTGGTGCCCTATTAGCAACACCTCCCGAAAAAGAGGTTCTGAAAAACGGTGAACTACGCTTAAAGAAATTAGGCATCGTAGCCGACGATATTGAGTTTTTAGAAGTCGAAATCGACACCATGGAAGCCCAGCTTCCGCCAATGACTCATTTTGTATTACCCGGAGGCCACACCACTGTGTCATATTGTCATATTGCACGTTGTGTTTGCCGTCGAGCCGAACGCCTTGCGGTACATTTAAGCCACAACGAACCTGTTGCTCCTATCGTTATTCAATACTTGAACCGACTTTCTGACTACCTTTTTGTATTGGCACGAAAGTTGAGTTTAGACCTTCATGCTGAAGAAGTAAAATGGATTCCTAGAAAATAAAACTTTCTTAAAATTCCAATCTTAAAATTCCAAAATTTTCAAAAACAACAGTTGGAATTTCTTTTTTGGGAATTTGGAATCTCTTTTTTGGGAATTTTAAAAAAACGTTCTTGACTTTAGGAAAAATAAATCACTTTTTACTTGTTTTTTTTAGTAAAAAAATTATTTTTGCACAAATTAAATCGACAAAATATGTATTGGACATTAGAATTAGCATCCTATTTAAGTGATGCACCATGGCCTGCTAACAAAGACGAACTTATAGACTACGCTATTAGAGCTGGTGCTCCTTTAGAAGTAGTAGAAAACCTTCAATCTATTGAAGATGAAGGTGAAATATACGAATCAATGGAAGAAATTTGGCCTGATTATCCTACCGACGAAGATTATCTTTGGAACGAGGATGAGTATTAAAATAAAACCAAGAAAAAGTCTCACAAAAGAGGCTTTTTTTTTGTTAGCAATAACACAAAAAAATTAAGAAGAAATACCATTAAATCATGAGTTTCATAAACAGCATTTTAAAAGTATTTGTAGGCGATAAATCTCAAAAAGACGTCAAAGCCCTACAACCCTACTTAAATAAAATAAAATCATTTGAAAATAGTTTACAAGCAATCTCCCATGACGAATTGAGAGCTAAAACCACTTATTTCAAAAACAAAATCAAAGAAGCAAGAGCCGAGAAAGATGCCAAAATCGCTGCTTTAAAAGAAGAAGTAGAAACTATTTCAGATATCGACAAAAGAGAAGATATTTATATCGCTATTGATGCTTTAGAAAAAGAAGCTTATGATGTTTCTGAAAAAACTTTAATGGAAATACTTCCAGAAGCTTTTGCTGTGGTAAAAGAAACTGCCAGAAGATTCAAAGAAAACACTACCATCAGTGTTACAGCTACGCCAAAAGACCGCGAATTATCGGCTACCAAAAGCTATATCACCATCGTTGGTGACACAGCCAATTGGGCCAATTCATGGAATGCAGCAGGAAAAGAAATTACTTGGGACATGATTCACTACGACGTTCAGTTGATTGGTGGAATGGTGTTGCATCAAGGTAAAATTTCCGAAATGCAAACCGGTGAAGGTAAAACCTTAGTAGCTACCTTACCATTGTATTTGAATGCCTTGACTGGAAATGGAGTTCACTTAGTAACTGTAAATGACTATTTGGCCAAACGTGATAGTACTTGGAAAGCCCCTTTATTTGAATTCCATGGCCTTACTGTGGATTGTATTGACAATCACCAACCCAATTCAGCAGAAAGAAAAAAAGCCTACGATGCCGATATTACCTATGGTACCAACAACGAATTCGGTTTTGATTACTTAAGAGACAATATGGCGCATTCGCCAGAAGACTTAGTGCAACGCAAACACAATTATGCCATTGTCGATGAGGTAGATTCTGTGTTGATTGATGACGCCAGAACGCCTTTGATCATTTCTGGTCCTGTTCCTCAAGGTGACCGTCATGAATTTTTAGAATTAAAACCAAAAATCGAAAACTTAGTTAGTTTACAACGTCAATTGGCTAATGGATTTTTGGCCGAAGCTAAAAAATTAATCAAAGAAGGTAACACCAAAGATGGTGGTTTCAACCTTTTGAGAGCCTACAGAAGCTTACCTAAAAACAAAGCCTTAATTAAGTTTTTGAGCGAAGAAGGTATCAAACAATTGCTTCAAAAAACAGAAAATCAATACTTACAAGACAACAAACGCGAAATGCATTTAGTAGACGAAGCGTTGTATTTTGTTATTGAAGAAAAAAACAATCAAGTTGAATTGACAGACAATGGTATCAAATTCTTATCAGGTGATACCGAAGCTGACTTTTTCGTTCTTCCAGACATTGGTACCGAAATAGCCAACATAGAAAAACAACAATTGGACAAAGATGCTGAAGCCGAAGCCAAAGAACGTTTGTTCCAAGATTTTGGTGTAAAAAGCGAACGCATTCATACGTTAACCCAATTGCTCAAAGCCTATACCCTTTTTGAAAAAGATGTGGAATACGTGATCATGGACAATAAAATTCTTATTGTAGATGAACAAACCGGACGTATTATGGATGGCCGTCGTTACTCCGATGGATTACATCAAGCCATTGAAGCCAAAGAAAATGTAAAAATTGAAGCGGCAACTCAAACTTTTGCTACAGTTACTTTGCAAAATTACTTCAGAATGTACAACAAGTTGGCCGGAATGACTGGTACAGCAGTTACAGAAGCTGGTGAGCTATGGCAAATTTACAAATTAGACGTAGTAGAAATTCCAACTAATAAAGGAATAGCCCGTATTGACAAAGATGATTTAATTTACAAAACCACTCGTGAAAAATTCAATGCCGTAATTGAAGATGTAACCGAATTGTCTAAAGCAGGAAGACCAGTCTTGATTGGAACTACTTCTGTTGAGATCTCAGAATTATTGAGTAGAATGCTTAAAATGCGTGGCATTACCCATAACGTTTTGAATGCTAAAATGCACAAGCAAGAAGCTCAAATTGTGGAAGAAGCTGGAAAACCAGGTGTGGTAACCATCGCTACCAACATGGCGGGTCGTGGAACCGATATCAAATTGACTCCAGAGGTAAAAGCAGCAGGTGGATTGGCGATTATCGGTACGGAACGTCACGATTCTCGTCGTGTAGACCGTCAGTTACGCGGTCGTGCGGGTCGTCAAGGCGATCCAGGAAGTTCTCAATTCTATGTGTCGCTTGAAGATAATTTAATGCGTTTATTTGGTTCTGAAAGAGTAGCCAAAGTAATGGATAGAATGGGCTTACAAGAAGGTGAAGTGATTCAACATTCTATGATGACCAAATCTATTGAGCGCGCTCAGAAAAAAGTAGAAGAAAACAACTTTGGTGTTCGTAAACGTTTATTAGAATATGATGACGTAATGAATGCACAACGTGAAGTGGTATACAAACGTCGTCGTCATGCTTTGTTTGGGGAGCGTTTGAAATTAGATATCGCCAATATGTTGTATGACACATGCGAATTGATTGTTACCAACAATAAATTAAGCAACGATTACAAAAACTTCGAATTTGAATTGATCCGTTATTTCTCTATTACGTCACCAGTTAGCGAAACCGATTTTGCCAAACTGAACGAAATGGAATTAACCGGAAAGCTATACAAAACAGCTTTAGCATTTTACACCGAGAAAACAGAGAGAAGCGCACGAGAAGCTTTCCCTATCATCAAGAGTGTTTATGAAGACCCTAACAACCAATTTGAGCGTATCGTAGTACCCTTTTCAGATGGCATCAAATCTTTGAATGTGGTAACCGACTTGAAAAAAGCGTACGATACTGAAGGCGCTCAATTAGTAGCTGATTTTGAGAAGAACATTACTCTAGCTATTGTAGACGAAGCTTGGAAAAAACATTTACGCAAAATGGACGAATTGAAACAATCGGTTCAATTGGCCGTTCACGAACAAAAAGATCCTTTGCTTATTTACAAATTAGAAGCCTTCAACTTGTTCCGCTCTATGCTAGACAATGTAAATAAAGAAGTCATAACATTCTTGTTTAAAGGAGATTTGCCCGCTCAAGAAAACCAAAGAATTCAAGAAGCCAAAGAAGTTGATCGTCCCAAAGACGACTACCAATTGAACAAAGAAGAAATCGAAAGTAGCGAAGAAATCAATCGCGAGGCAGGACAAACACAAGCCCGTCAAGTGACAGAAACCATTGTTCGCGATCAGCCTAAAATCAATCGTAATGATACGGTAACTATTCAAGAAGTAGCTACTGGCAAAACTGAAACGATGAAATACAAAAAAGCCGAAATTCTTTTATCTTCTGGCAAATGGGTATTAGTGAGCTAATCCCTAACTTTATAACACCACAAAGGCTACCCAAAAGGTAGCCTTTGTTATTTTGGTAAAGGTAAAAAGTCAAATTCTAAATTCCAAATTCCAAGGCTTACAGCTAAAAGCCATAAGCCAAATGCTATTTTTTCTCCTCGAAATAACGGGCTTCTATCATCGCAATATTTTTAATGGATTTTCGAGTCCAATCGAGTCGTTTTTCTAAAATTTGCGCCTCGGTTAATTGCCAAGGAATATCGGAATTGCGTAATCGATTGGTTAGATTTTGTAAAATAATTGCTGCGGATACTGAAATATTCAAACTCTCGGTAAAACCAACCATGGGTATTTTGAGAAAGCCATCCGCTCTTTGCATTATTTCCTCGGAAAGCCCAGCTTTTTCAGTACCAAAACACAAGGCACTGGGTTTAGAAATATCAAAATCATCCAACACACAATCATCCGTGTGTGGCGTCGTAGCAATGATTTGATAGCCTTTATTTTTTAGCGTGTCAACACATTTGGTTACAGAATCAAAGGGAGTAATATCGACCCATTTTTGAGCGCCCATGGCGATTTGCTTATCGATACGTTTACCAAATCGCTGTTCAATTACACTCATGTTTTGAATTCCAAAGACTTCGCAACTGCGCATCACCGCGCTAGCATTATGCATTTGGTACACATCTTCGGCTACTACTGTAAAATGATTGGTTCGATTTTTTAAAATCTTTAAAAAACTCTCTTTGCGATTATCCGTTAAAAAACCTTCTAAATACTCCAATAAAGCTACATCTACCATGTGTCGTTTTTTTTTTTTTTGCAAAAATACTAAAAGAATGGTCTTAAGTGAGAAGTGAAAGAGTGAAAAGTGAGAAGTGGTTGGAGAATAGGATTTGGGTATTGGTCTAGAAACTTCGGGATAGGAATTGGGAATTGAATGAAAAAATGATTTTATTTGAGAGAAGAGTTTGACACGAAAGATTAATTAAGATAATTACAGCATGAAAAAGAAATTAGTAGTTTTATCAGGAGCCGGAATAAGTGCCGAAAGCGGTATCAAAACCTTTAGAGATAGCGACGGATTGTGGGAAGGACACGATGTAATGGAGGTGGCCACACCCGAAGGCTGGCGAAAAAATCCTGCTTTGGTATTGGATTTTTACAACCAAAGAAGGAAGCAATTATTGGAGGTCAAACCGAATTTGGCCCATACGACTTTAGTCGACTTAGAGAAAGATTTCGAGGTTCATATTGTTACACAAAACGTAGACGATTTACATGAACGCGCGGGAAGCCGGAACGTGCTACACTTACATGGGGAGTTGCTAAAAGTGCGAAGCACACGAAATGAGTCCTATGTTTTGGATTGGAGGAATGATTTGCAATTGGGCGATTGTGACGCGAACGGCAACCAATTGCGCCCGCACATTGTGTGGTTTGGCGAAGCGGTTCCTGCGCTTGAAGATGCAATTGTACTGGTTGAACAAGCCGATTATATCGCCATTATTGGTACTTCGTTGCAAGTGTATCCTGCGGCGGGATTGACGGATTTTGCGCCAAAAAACGTTCCATTTTTTTATATTGACCCTAAAGCGACTACAATTTCAAATGTGAGAAATCCGCTAACTTGTATGCCTATGAAGGCTACAGAAGGAATTGTTGTTTTGCAACAAAAGTTATTGGAATTTCAGAAAAAAAACTAAGTCTTGAAAACCGAATACTGAACTCTAATGCTTATTTTTGTGCCTTTCGAACAAAAAACACAACAATGACTACTTTAAATGAATTGAATGCCATTTCTCCAATTGATGGGAGATATAGAAATAAAACGATTGGATTGGCTCCTTTTTTCTCAGAAGAAGCTTTAATTAAATACCGTGTATTGGTTGAAATCGAGTATTTCATTGCCTTATGCGAACAACCGTTACCACAATTAACTGGAGTAAACCCAAGTGTATTTGAGAATTTACGCAACATCTACAAAAACTTTAGCACCGAAGATGCGCTTTGGATTAAGGAAACCGAAAAAGTGACCAATCACGACGTAAAAGCGGTAGAATACTTTATAAAAGACGCTTTTGAAAAATTAGGTCTTTCAGCTCACAAAGAGTTTATTCATTTTGGATTGACTTCTCAGGACATCAACAACACGGCAATTCCGCTTTCTACAAAAGAAGCATTTGAAAAAGTATACATGCCCTCGTTGATTGCTTTAATTGCCAAATTGAAAGAGTTAAGTCAAGAATGGGCTCACGTTCCTATGTTGGCGCGTACGCACGGACAACCTGCCTCTCCTACTCGTTTAGGAAAAGAAATCGGGGTATTTGTGGAGCGTTTAGAAGAACAAATGCGTTTGTTGTTCAACATTCCGTTTGCGGCTAAATTTGGTGGTGCTACAGGTAATTACAACGCACACCACGTTGCCTATCCACAAATTGACTGGAGACAATTTGGTAAAAAATTCGTAGAAGATATTTTGGGATTACACCACTCTTTTCCAACCACTCAGATTGAACATTATGACCATTTTGCTGCATTTTTTGATGCTTTAAAAAGAATCAACACTATCATTATCGATTTGGATCGTGACATTTGGACGTATGTTTCTATGGAGTATTTCAAACAAAAAATCAAAGCGGGCGAAATTGGTTCCTCGGCCATGCCACATAAAGTAAACCCTATTGATTTTGAAAACTCCGAAGGAAATTTAGGCATTGCCAATGCAATTTTTGAACATTTGTCTGCTAAATTACCGATTTCAAGATTACAACGTGATTTGACTGATAGTACGGTTTTGAGAAATATTGGTGTACCCATGGGGCATACACTTATTGCTTTTGAAGCAACTTTGAAAGGATTAAACAAATTGTTATTGAACGAAAGTAAATTCCACGAAGATTTAGAAAACAATTGGGCCGTTGTAGCCGAAGCTATTCAAACAATTTTGCGTCGCGAAGCCTATCCAAATCCTTATGAAGCCCTCAAAGGATTGACCAGAACCAATGAAGCCATTACCAAAGAGTCAATACATGCGTTTATTGCTACCTTGGAAGTTTCGGAGGCTATTAAAACGGAATTACTTCAAATTACACCAAGTAATTTTATTGGAATTTAAACCTCCAAAAAAATATTTTTACTTAAAAAAGCTATCCTTATCGATAGCTTTTTTTGGTTTTAACTTTTTGTTGCCAACCAAAACAACGATTTAAAAAAGATTTTTGTAAATTAGCTAAAATCGAAATTTTATAATTATCAAAATAAAAATCAATGATTGCAGTGGCAGAAGCATCAACCCATTTAGAACCATTAATCACTGATTTGGGCTTAATACTCATGACCGCAGGAATTGCTGTATTACTATTTAAAAAGCTCAAACAACCCTTAGTATTAGGTTATTTAATAGCTGGGTTCTTAGCTGGGAATAATTTTGATTTTTTTCCTTCGGTTCAAGACAATAAAAGTGTTGAAGTATGGGCCGAAATTGGAATTATCTTTTTGCTATTTAGTTTAGGATTAGAATTCAGTTTTAAAAAACTGGTCAAAGTCGGTGGCACCGCTTCTATTACGGCCATCTCTCAAATCAGTTTTATGCTTTTTTTAGGTTATACAGTTGGTCAATTTATGGGATGGTCAAAAATCGACAGTATATTCCTTGGAGTCATATTGTCAATTTCATCAACCACGATTATTTTAAAAAGTTTTGACGAATTGGGCATCAAAGTACAACGCTTTGTAGGCAATGTTATTGGATCACTGATTGTACAAGACATTTTAGCCATCTTATTAATGGTATTGCTCTCTACTATTGCCGTAAGTGAAAATTTTTCTGGCACAGAATTGTTACAATCCATTCTTAAATTAGCTTTCTTTCTAGTGCTTTGGTTTTTAAGTGGGATTTTTATCATTCCTACTGTTTTAAAAAAAGCCAAACCCCTATTGACTGACGAAATGCTGCTAATCATTGCCATAGCGCTTTGTCTTTTGATGGTCATGTTTGCAGCTCAAGTGGGATTTTCGCCCGCATTAGGAGCCTTTATCATGGGATCTATCATTGCCGAAACCACTCAAGCCGAACATATTGAACACTTACTTAAACCAGTAAAAGATTTATTTGGGGCAGTTTTTTTTGTATCGGTTGGTATGTTAATCGATCCCAATGCATTAACTGAACATGCCGTACCTGTATTACTTTTGTCCTTGGTGACTATATTTGGACAATCGTTAAGTTCTACAATTGGCGCTTTGCTTTCGGGTCAACCCTTAAAAGAATCGGTACAAACCGGAATGAGTTTGTCTCAAATAGGTGAATTCTCATTCATCATTGCCACCCTTGGAATTACTTTGCAAGTAACGAGTTCGTTCCTTTACCCCATTGTAGTCGCTGTATCGGCCATCACTACTTTTACAACACCCTACATGATCAAATTCTCGGGACCTTTTTCTGATTATTTAAGTCAAAATTTACCCCGAAAATGGTTGAAACGCATTGAACGGTATAGTGCCAGTACTCAAGCGATAAAAACCGTGAGTTTATGGCAAAAGGTAATTCATGCCTACTTGGTTCAAATTGTGATTCATTCCATCATAATTATTGCTACTTTGTTAATCTCCTCTAATTTTTTATTGCCTTTGGTGCGTCAATACTGGTATGGGGCCGGACTTGTTGCATTAATTACCTTGTTGTTTCTAGCCCCTTTTTTATGGGCACTTTCCTTGCGAAGAGTTGCTGTAGAAGAGGTTCATTTGTTATTAGACGATCGAAAATCGCGAGGCCCAATGGCCATGTTGTTCTTTAGTCGAATATTGTTGTCTGTTATATTCATCGGATTATTGCTCAATTTGTTTTTTTCTCCCAAAGTCGCCCTATTTGCTTTTATTATAGCCATTAGTCTTTATTTTTTCTTTCAAAAAAAATGGAATCAGCAATATCACAAAATTGAGAATCATTTTTTATCCAATTTAAATGATAGAGAAATTAGCAAAGCTAAAAGAAGCCGTAGCGATTTAACACCTTGGGAAGGTTATATGGTTACTTTTGACATTGCCCCAGAATCAAACATTGCTGGAGAATCATTAAAAAATCTAAAACTGAGAGAGCTTTTGGGAATCAACATTGCTTCTATCAAGCGTGGAGAAATCACAATCCATATGCCCGATGCCAATGAAAGGATATTTCCTGGGGACGAAATTTCAGTTATTGGCAATACTGCTCAAATTGAAAATTTCAAAAATTATCTGGAGCAACATGAAATTGAACCCACTCCTATAATCAAAGAACCCGAGATAGTTTTACAACAAATTGAATTGAAAAACCACACATTTATTGGCAAAAGTATCAAAGAATCAAAAATTAGAGAAAAAACTAAGGGATTGGTTGTTGGGATAGAAAAAAGAGGGCAACGATTTATGAACCCTGAATCCAACGTAGTGCTAGAAGAAAATGATATTTTGTGGATAGTTGGAGAAAAATCCCTACTTGCGGATTTAGTTCACGAATAAGAGGATAAGTCTGGTGGCTTGATACAATTTCTACTTCCTTTTCTCCTATCCAAGAAAACATAAACTAAAAAAAAGTGCAAAATTAAAAATTTTGCACTTTTTTATTTTATATCAAATGGCTTACCTCGAATAATTAGGTGCTTCTTTGGTTATCGTTACATTGTGTGGATGGCTTTCGTTTATACCACTTGCTGTGATACGAACAAAACGTCCTGTGGCTTGCAGGGTAGGTACATCTTTTGACCCACAGTATCCCATACCCGCACGTAATCCTCCAATGAATTGTTGCATGCTTTCATTTAACTCGCCTTTATAAGGTACACGACCTACAATACCTTCTGGTACCAATTTCTTCACATCGTCTTCTACATCTTGGAAATAACGATCTTTAGAACCTTCTTGCATCGCTTCCACAGACCCCATTCCTCTATATGATTTGAATTTTCTTCCTTCAAAAATAATGGTCTCTCCTGGAGATTCTTTAGTACCTGCTAACAGAGATCCTAGCATAACACAATCCGCTCCTGCAGCAATAGCTTTAGGGATATCTCCTGTGTAGCGAATACCTCCATCAGCAATAACAGGCACTCCAGATCCTTGAATAGCAGCTGCTACTTCCAGCACTGCCGAAAACTGTGGGAAACCAACCCCTGCTACTACACGAGTAGTACATATTGAACCAGGACCAATTCCTACTTTTACTCCATCTGCTCCGTTTTCCACTAAGTACTGAGCCGCTTCTGGCGTGGCGATATTCCCAACAATTACATCAATCTCTGGAAAATTAGTTTTTACTTCTTTCAACACATTCACAACACCTTGCGTATGACCATGGGCCGTATCAATGATAATAGCATCAACACCTGCAAGTACTAGAGCCTCGGCTCTTTGTACAGCATCACCAGTTACACCAATGGCTGCAGCTACACGTAAACGCCCGTAAACATCTTTATTAGCGATAGGCTTTTGGGTTAATTTAGTAATATCTCTAAAGGTTATTAAGCCAACCAATTCGTATTTATCGTTGACAACCGGTAATTTTTCAATTTTATTTCCTTGCAAAACCACTTCAGCTTGTTCTAAAGAAGTTCCTTCTGCCACTGTTATCAAGTTCTCTTTGGTCATTACCTCAACAATAGGTCTAGCACTGTTTTTTTCAAAACGCAAATCTCTATTGGTAACAATACCTTTTAAAATTTTCTGATCATCTACCACTGGAATTCCTCCAATACCAAATTCTTTCATAGCCATTTTGGCGTCGGCAACGGTTGAAGTTAGGGGTAAAGTCACAGGATCTAGAATCATACCCGATTCCGCGCGTTTCACTTTTCGCACTTCGGCTGCTTGCTGCTCAATGGTCATGTTTTTATGCAACACACCAATACCACCTTCTTGCGCCATTGCAATCGCCATAGCACTCTCGGTTACCGTATCCATTGCGGCAGAAACGATAGGTACATTCAACGTTATGTTTCTAGAAAATTTTGATTGAATACTCACTTCGCGTGGCAGTACGCTTGAGTAATTCGGAACCAACAAAACATCATCGTATGTTAGTCCTTCTCCAATGATTTTTGAGCTATGTGCTTTCATTTGCAATTTGTAGTTAAATTGCGTGCAAATATACATAATCTTAAGAAGAAAAAAAAATAATCGTTTTATCCTATAAATTGATTAAATTGCAGTAAATGATCCTTTCGAAAGTGTGTCCTTTCGAAATTTTCAGTATCGTAGCACTATGTCTGCATTTTCAACATCACCCATTCAAGGGCTCACAGACGAAGAAGTTCTAACTTCTCGTGCTCAATATGGATGGAACACTAAAGTAGTTCCTACCAAAAACACTTTTTTCTATACCGTTTTAGACACTTTGAAAGAACCTATGGTGGTATTGTTGCTCTCTGTAACCGGAATTTATTTTGCAACAGGAGATTATCACAATGGTTTATTTATGCTGTTTGCCATTGTTCTAGTAGTTTCGATTTCTTTGTATCAAGAATCCAAGAGTAAAAACGCTATTGCCGCTTTATCGCAAATGACGCAACCCAAATGTAAAGTACTTCGAAATGGCGAATGGATGGAAATTGCAAGTGACGAAGTAGTTATTGGCGATGTATTTCAAGCAGAAGAAGGCACTTTTGTGGTGGCCGATGGCACAATTCTGCAATCTAATGATTTTTCAGTAAATGAATCGCTATTAACGGGGGAATCTTTACCTGTATTTAAGCAGGAAACCTTAACAGAACCTTTTGTTTTTCAAGGCACAATTGTTTCTAGTGGACTTGCTATTTGCCAAGTTACCGCCATTGGATTGCAAACAAAATTGGGCCAAATTGGCAAAAGCCTCGATGCTATTTCAGAAGAAAAAACTCCTTTACAACTTCAAATCACTCATTTTGTTACCCGTATTTCTACCTTAGGTTTTTTGGCCTTCGGAATGGTATGGATATTTAGTTACTATCAATCAGAATTGCTTTGGGAAAGTTTATTACAAGCACTCACCTTAGCTATGAGCATCATCCCAGAAGAAATACCCGTAGCCTTTACCACCTTCATGGCCCTTGGAGCATGGCGCCTTTTGAAACATGGTATTATTGCCAAACAAACTAAAACTATCGAGACATTAGGCAGTGCTACCGTTATTTGTACAGATAAAACAGGTACCCTAACCGAAAACCGAATGAGTCTAGCCGCTTGGTGCACAATTGATCAATCGCAACCCGTTTCTTATCACGCAATGTTAAATGCCTCTGAAAAAGATTTGATTCGAGCAGCCATGTGGGCTAGCGAACCGATTCCCTTTGACGCCATGGAAATTGCATTGCACGAAGCATATTCCAAGATTTTCGCAAATGATGAACGCTCTCAATACAAAATGATTCATGAATATCCGTTGAGCGGGCATCCTCCCATGATGACTCATGTTTTTGAAAATCAAAACCAAGAAAAAATCATCGCTTGCAAAGGAGCTCCTGAAGCTATTTTAAAATATAGTAAGCTTAGCGAGGAACAAAAAACAACCCTACAGCAAGCATTTATTGCCATGATGGAACAAGGTTTTAGAGTATTGGGTGTGGCAACAACCAACTTTGATGGGCCCCCTTTCCCTGAAAAACAAGAAGAATTCCAGTGGGATTTCAAAGGACTTGTCGCTTTTTATGACCCTCCTAAAAAAAACATAAAAGAAGTTATAAAGGCCTTTTATCATGCAGGCATAGCAGTAAAAGTAATTTCAGGCGACAATGCTACCACTACAGCAACCATAGCGCAACAAATAGGAATACAAGATTCCGATCGTATCCTAAATGCTGCAGAGCTAATGACCCTGAGCGAAGCGGAACTCAAAGAAAAAGTAAAACACACTACGTTGTTTACCCGAATGTTTCCAGAGGCCAAACTCCGCATTATTGAAGCCCTGAAAGCTAACCAGCAAATTGTCGCCATGACAGGAGACGGCATCAATGATGGCCCAGCTTTGAAGTCGGCACATATAGGCATTGCTATGGGAAAGAAAGGCACCGAAATTGCCAAACAAGCGGCTAATTTAGTCCTGATTGAGGATGATTTATCCAAGATGATTGAAGCCATTGCTATGGGAAGAAAAATCTACATGAATTTAAAAAAAGCCATTCAATACATCATTTCCATTCATATCCCCATCGTTTTAATTGTTTTGCTCCCCTTGGCCCTAGGCTGGAAATACCCTAATGTATTTTCGCCGGTACACATCATCTTTTTGGAAATCATAATGGGGCCTACATGTTCCATTATTTACGAAAACGAGCCCATGGAACGCAATTTAATGCAACAACCCCCCAGACCAATGAGGACTACTTTCTTTAAATGGAATGAAATTGCATTAAGTATTTTACAAGGGGCAATGATTACTTTAGGCATGATTCTAGTCTACCATATTGCAATCTCCCAATCGTTTAGTGAAAACAAGACCAGAAGCTTAGTTTTTCTAACCTTAGTACTATCGAATATTTTCTTAACGCTTGCGAATCGTTCTTTTTACTTTTCTGTATTCACCACTATTCGATACCCAAATAACTTAGTGCCTTTTATTATCGGCATCACTTTAATCATTACTTCAATTTTACTTTTCGTACCATGGTTTTCTAGTTTTTTTCAATTTGAAACCATCTCCCTCGCTGAATTGTTTGGATGTTGTAGCATCAGTATAGTAGCCGTATTTTGGGTAGAACTGTATAAAGCAAGAAAAAGAAACATGGACTCTAATCGTATAAAAGGCTAAACAACAACGTTTTTACAACAACCGCTACTTTCTCAACACAACCACTAAACTTTCAATTCTAGAAAATTTCTTTCCTTTGACACAAATTACGAAAGGACAACACCTAGCTATTATCTTCTTTCTGGAACGATAATATTAATTCCCAATTGAAAGGCAGCACTTTGTGCTTTGGCAAGATCTTGTAAGGCTAAAAGGTTTTCTGCCAAAACATAAAAATTCACTGGACCAATTTGACTCGACATTCCTAATCCTATATTCGATGCCGAATAAGCATCTATGGTATAGGTAGCTTTGGCTTGTAATCCTTTAAAAATTTTCTTTCTGTAAAAAGCTGTTAAAGCCATAATTGGCGCTCTGGAGGAAGACATGGCAAAAAGTTGTAATCCAACAGCATTGTTAAAAGCTTCTTGATTTTCTTCGGAAACACAGTTACATTCCGTTGCTCTATCTTGCCCAAATGCATATTGGATGGTTGAATTCAATTTTACCGGACGCCAAGTGGTATACCCCCCTTTTAAGGTATCTCTAGGAAATGTATCTTTAAACTCTTCGGTAATGTTATTACCTCCAGTTCCGTTGAAAAAATCAGGAAGAATACCTTCATATTTATAGGTTCCATTGGCACGATAGCTTTCCACTTCTTTAGTATGGCGAATAAAACCTACATCAAGCACACTAGCGGTAATTTGAATGTTTTTTTGCGGATAATAAGTAATTCCGGCATCAAAACCAAAGCCTAAGTTACCTCCTAATAGCGCTCTTTTTTGTATATCTTTGGCTATATCAGAATCGTCACCTTTGTCATCATATTTAGCAATTCCAGAAGTATTCAACAACATATTCGCCGAGATAACTTGTTCATACATAGTATTCCCATTTGAAGGAATTGTGTGCAAATAACCTGAGTTCTTGGTTGATCGAGCATCAAAAATACTGGAATAAATCTTTCCTCTCACTCCCCAAGTTAATTTCGAATTTTCACGCTTATTGTAGCCTACGTGAAAAACACTCAACATTTCGGCACGAGCATTCAAATCACCAAGATTAAAATATTTTCCTAGATAATTTTGATTTCCATCTAATGCCAATATGGCAAAATCCTTTGGAACATAACTTAACACATCAAATTCTTCATACATTCCAAAAGAAATATAAGCGATGTTATTCCAATCGCCAATTTTAAATCCTCCTTGAAAGACCTCCAATTGTTGATTAACACTTGCTTTGTCATTTCTTGATGTTGAAAAAATAATAGTACGCAATTTGGTATTAAAATTCACCCCATTGTCCGCAAATAAATCATAAGCAGAAAATCCAGTTGAACCAACATTCGCAGAAATCCCAGACAATAAAGGAACACCCGCGTACCATCTATAGGTTACATCAGCCCCTGGATTTAAAGATAAAGATTGAGGAATTGCCGTAAAATTATACAAAACGGCTTTATTTTGAGCCAAAAGTACGCTTCCTAAAATTAGTAGCGCACAGGTAATAAATTTTCTCATTGAATATCAAAATAGGCGGTTACACTTGAACGTAATTTCAAATTCCCAACACTAGCCGAAGATAATGGCGGACCAGGCAATAAGGTCACTACAAAAGCAATCTTTTTGGTTTGCTTTAAAATATTAAGATTTGTGCCTTGAAATGTTTGTGTCAAAGTGGTTAGATTGGTTGTTCCAACATATGCAGGAATATTCATTTGAATCGTTGTAAGCGGTGTATTGGCTGCATCAAGAAATAACAATCGCAAAGTAAAAGCTCGATTAATGGTATTGTTGACTTCAAAAAACAAATCCGCTTTGTTTAAATTATCTCTAAAAAAAGAGTCATTAAAAACCCCTATATCTTGAGTATCTATAGAAACCGATTGTTCTGTACCATTATTTACAAACTGATTTGCCGCAACATCAAAACTTGATAAATTAGCCACAACCACTGGTTGTAACTGAATATCGTTTACCTGATCAAAATCAAGATCACTGCTACAAGACATTGTTAAAAGCAGTACAAAAAATCCAAGTAGGGTTTGCGTTATTTTCATTATTTCTCTTTATAATACTTTTTTTTCCAAACGAATAGACTTATACTTTTAGTATAGTACCTTAAAGATACTTTTTTATCTTCATTAAATTAATTTTCAAATAACAAAAATTAGTACTTTGAAACTTTGAAAACAATTTTTAATTCATAAAAAACATACATTTAAAATAGCCAGTCATTATTTTAGCTCCTTCATAGTTTAAATGATTAACATCGAATAAATTTTTAGAATTATGAATGCTTTGCAAAAATTGTTCTGTATATAACACCTTTTGGTGGCTCGGAAGTTCTTGATATATTGTGGAAACAATTTCTCTTTCTTTTTCCCTTCTAAAAGTTAGTGGTAAAAAAAAATATATTTTAGTATTATTCTTTGTAGCTACTTTATTGATATGTGAAATAATCGTAAGATATTCTGAAACATCACAATCCCACTTTTTTATCAAATCTTCCATTTTTAAAAATGAGTTAGACTTGTGATACTTATTTTCGTCCCCGAAAACAAACCTATATTCTTTAGGTAAATTCACAGAAGGTGTAATTATATTCTTCAAAGAAGTTCTTAAGTTTATCTTACTAAACAAATAGCACTCAAGATAATCCAAATTATTTATTGTATTAACTTTTGATCTTGATACTTTTAGTGCATTAAGGACGGGATGAAAAGAATAAATTATTGGAGACAACTCTATAAAAATTTTTTTGGCTTTACATTTTAGAATTAAATGCTCTGCTAAATCAATATTATGAATAAAAGTAGCACCTGATATCCCAACATTATAAACAGAATCACCCTTACTCCTTGTATTTAATAATTGAGGGATTATTCCTCTTTGAACTCTACTAGACCCAACAAAATATATTCCTTGTGTTGGAAATTTTTCTCTTTCAATTTGATTTGAAAAAAAATTAACCCCAAATATTAAACACAATATTGGAAGTAAAAATAGTATTATTTTGAATGACAACTTCATCTTGTTATTATTAAAATAAATTGTAATAATTAACAACTTTAGTACTTAATGAAAAAAACAATAAGAAAATGCAAAGCGTATAATAAAACAAATACCTATGCCATAGAGGTTGTTTTTCTATATAGGCATCTATTCTTACGGTAGTAGTTTTTCTTTCATAAAAATCCATAAAAGCAAATAACAGTAGAACCAAAAAAGTATTTGGAGTTACTAAATTCTCGAAAGAAAAATGTGGTGTAGAAAAATCAAAAAGAGTTTTAAAAAGTTCAATGACACTTTTTGAAATAAAAATTGATGATAACAACGATGCAATTAAAATATGATAGAGTATTCCTAAAAAAGAAAAAGTCCCTTCAACATTTATATATTTTCTTAATTTTCTTTCTGATATCAACCATAGGGCATTCAATACTCCCCAAACCAAAAAAGTTAAAGTAAAATCATGCCATAACGCAATACCTAAAAATGTAAAAAAAAGCAGCAGATTTGTATACCTATTCTTCCTATCATAACGAATAATAGCATAAAAAAAATAATCTCTAAACCAATGATTGAGCGAAATATGCCAACCTTTCCAAAATTTTTCCCTAGATGCTGCTAGATATACCCTACTATTAAAATTTTCCTTCAGTTTAATATTGAAAATCAAAGAAATACCTTGAAAAATTGTAATAAAGGAACTAAAAGTACAATATAGAAAAAGAAAAAAAATAAATCCATTCAACAAATAGATAGGTCCCTTCAAATTCATTTCTAAAACTACATTTAATAAAGCAAAAAGACGAGCCCCAACAACTAAATTTTTAAACAACCCCCATAGAATAAGTCTTAAACCATTTACAATTGAATCTCTTTTAAGTACTATATTTTCAATTTGAGAAAAAAAATACTTAGCCCTTGTTAAAGGACCTGAAAATAGCATTGGTAGATACGTTAAATACAACAATAGCTTAAAAAAATTCTTTTCTGGCGCTACATAATTACGCTTAATATCAATCAAATAACTAACAGCATTGAACGTTAAGTAGGACAATCCAATTAGATTAATAATTTTGGTAGCAGCATCAATTGGTGTAGTTAGATTATCTATAGTCGATTCTTCGAAAAAAATCTTCTTAACCACTAAAGGAAATACAATTGCTACTATCATCCAACCGCTTTTTTTTACCCCCTCTTTTATGTTGAACGAAAAAAAATAGGTTAAAAGAACCAAATATAAAATCAGTAATATCCCTTCTTTTGATAAATACAATAGCAACAGATTACTAGATAATGCTATTATTTTCCAATAATTTTTTTTCTGAAAAAATGGGAGAGCAATCAGAATAAGAACCACGTACAATAACAACACCAATAAACTTACATTTGGCATATTATCTATTTTTATTAAGAATGATTTTATCAGCTGTTCTCATAAAAATTTGTTTAGACCATTTCACATTAGTAACAGTATAATTTTTCAAAAAATGTATCATAGGTTGTAGGCAAATTTCCATTTCTTGACGCGCTATTGATGCTCCTAAACATTGGTGAGCACCAGCCCCAAATGACAAATGAGGATTAAAATCTCTATTTGGAAGTAAATCATTTGGCTGTAAAAACACCTTCTCATCTCGATTTGCACTTGCAATACAAAGGTACAGCTTAGAGTTTTCTGGAATAAAAATGTCACCTATTTGCAAAGGATAGGTGTTAATCCGAATCGTATATTGAAGTGGGGCACTAAATCTAAATATCTCTTCAATAATCATATTAAGTGACTTACTATCTGCTTTAGAAGTACTTTCTATGAGTTGAGGGCTTTTCAATATTTCATATAAGCCTAATGATAAATTATCTTTTGATGTTTCGAATGCAGCCATAAATGACACCAACATAATCGAATACAAGTGCTCATCGTCTAGATTCAATTCTTTGGTTTCCTCCAAAATCATATTCTTAAAAATAGAATTTTTAAAAACATTTTTATGCGAAAGAAGTTTAGCGTTTATTTCTTGATAAACTTGCTTTGGAATATATAAATCTTGAGATTTAGCTAAAAGATTGGAGAAATTTTTAACTTCATCGTATTCACAAATATCAATATTAAATGCTTTTTTTATAAAAAGATTGATGTACTCTCCACAAAAATCAACCAAATTGAAAACGTCCTTATCTTCAAAAGTTTGAATTGTGGTTTCCAAACTTTGATTTAACAAATTAACTAAATCGATAGAATGAAACGATTTTGTTATAGCTCTTCGTATTTTCCTATGAATATCTTCATTCAAATACATTGGCCATAACTGTGTACCTTTACTCAAAAAAGGACAACTATTTTCTACATTTTTAAAAATGTACGTTTCTTTCTCCCTAAAATAATCACTAAGAGAATGAACTTTAAATTTTTTCTCTTTTAAATATTTACTGACATACTCATAGTCAAAAATAAAATATGAATCGTCATATATTTTTTGTACTGGATTCTTTGACCTACAATTCTTTAAATGGTGGTAGGGATCTTCAAAATAATTTTTGGAAAAAGGATTCCATTTTACATTTGATGCTGAATCCATTGCGCAAGTTTATTAATTGTATTAAATTCTGCAAAAACTGTAGGATTTATTTCATCTAAGTTAAACTCGTTTTCAATATCAAATGCAATAGATATAGAAGCTAACGAATCTAAATTAAAATTCTCAAAAGATTCATCACAATTTATAATCTCTTTTTCAAGTCCCGATTCCTCTGCTATTTTGTTTAGCAACCAATTTTTTATGTTCATTTAATTAAAATATTTTTCCCTTTTCGTTACTACAATTTGCACAAAAATAACTATTAAAATATATTAAATTTTACAATTTAATCATTTTTTCAATTATATAGCAACGTATTATTATACTTAATAAAATAATGGAACTACAACCTAGATTTTAGTTGACAATTAAAAAAAGACTTTTATATTTATTTAAATTTGAAGATTTTCCATCCAACCCAAACTTCAAAGACAAATTTTGACGTAAGTTTTCTTTGAATTTAGCAATTAAGGCAGTTAAAACTTCGTGCTAAGATTAATGAAACGCTCCAAACAATTTTGAAGCCTCATTATAAGCACTTTCAAAACTCATGGCACTTAGATTGATGTGCTCTTTTTGCGCATTAAAAAAAGTAATCAACTTCTCCGTAGGCATATTGCCCGTCAAACGATCGGTCGCCATAGGACATCCACCAAAACCTTGAATCGCTCCATCAAATCGTCTACAGCCAGCATTATAGGCCGCTTCCACTTTTTCAAACCACTTAGCAGACGTGGTATGCAAATGTGCGCCAAACTCAATATCAGGATATTTGGGAATCAAATTAGAAAACAAATGGGTGATAACCTCGGGAGTTGAACTTCCCACGGTATCAGATAGCGATAGGATTTTAATTCCCATTTGGGCCAATTTTTCGGTCCATTCCCCTACAATTTCTTCATTCCAAGGATCGCCATACGGATTACCAAACCCCATGGAAAGATACGCCACCACTTCTTTGTTATTTTGATCGGCAATTTCGAGGATTTCTTGAAGTGTGATCAGCGATTCCGCTATCGTTTTATGGGTATTGCGCATTTGAAAATTCTCGGAAATGGAAAATGGAAAACCTAAATAATGAATCGGTTGATGGGAAGCTGCCTCTTTTGCCCCTTGCACATTAGCAATTATCGCCAACAATTTGCTTTTGGTGACAGACAAATCCAAACGGGCTAAAACTTCGGCTGTGTCCTGCATTTGAGGAATCGCCTTTGGCGACACAAAGCTTCCAAAATCAATACTATCAAAACCCACTCGCAGCAAAGATTGAATGTAGGTCACTTTTTTTTCAGTAGGAATAAATGTCTTGATCCCTTGCATGGCATCTCTAGGACATTCGATGATTTTGATTGGCTCCATTATCCAAAGATAGAAAAAGGAATTTAAGTAACAAATGGAAACAAATTCGATTTCATCCACTAAAAATTTGGCCGTATTGATTCAAAAAAAAAACTACCACAAAAAAATTCATGATAGTTTTCTTTAATGATTTATGTTAGAAAAAATATTCCCTTTTACAATCAAAGTTTATTGTTTCTTCAAAAGCGCTTTATTGATTTTCTTAATCAATGCAGGACCTTCGTAGATAAATCCAGTATACAATTGAATTAAACTAGCACCTGCATCTAATTTTTCAATTGCATCTTCGGCAGAATGAATCCCTCCCACCCCAATAATAGGAAAAGAATGATGGCTCTTTTCAGCTAAAAATCGAATTACTTCGGTAGCACGTTTTGTCAATGGTTTTCCAGAAAGCCCTCCAGTTTCATTTTTGGCTTCAGATAGTAATCCTTCACGTGAAAGTGTAGTATTGGTAGCAATCAAACCAGCAATTTTAGTTTCGGCCATGATATCAATAATATCCATTAATTGTTCATTGGTCAAATCTGGGGCAATTTTTAACAAAATGGGCTTTGGATTGGCTTTCGCTAGATTCTTGTTTTGTAAAGTTTGAAGTAATTGCGTTAAAGGTTCTTTATCCTGTAAAGCTCTCAAATTAGGTGTATTGGGCGAGCTTACATTCACCACAAAATAATCTACATAATCAAACAAAGCTTCAAAGCAATACTCATAATCAGCAGTAGCTTCTTCATTGGGGGTAACTTTGTTTTTTCCAATATTCCCACCAATCAAGACGCCTTTATTTTTCTTTAAACGCTCCACCGCTTCTAAAACCCCACCGTTGTTAAATCCCATTCTATTGATTATCGCTTCATCAGCAATCAAACGAAAAATTCTTTTTTTGGGATTCCCTTCTTGTCCTTTGGGAGTTAAGGTTCCAATTTCAATAAAACCAAAACCAAAATTAGAAAACTCTTGATACAAACGCGCTTCTTTGTCAAAACCAGCCGCTAATCCCACTGGGTTTTTAAACTTCAACCCAAAAACTTCTCTTTCCAAACGAGGGTCTTCAACACAATACAACATTCGGAAAACACTAGAAATACCAGGTATTTTGGAAATCAATTTGATAAATCCAAAGGTAAAGTGATGTACTTTTTCGGGATCAAAACAAAAAAACAAAGGGCGAATAAACAGTTTGTACATAAATAGTAAGATATTATTGTGTTGAAGTGCAAAATTAAAGAATAGATTTCAGAAAGCATAAAAAAACAACGGCTACTAGTAGTAAATGATAAAGCAAAATACAATTCGAAATATGTACCTTTGCTTAAAATCTAAACACCATGCAACATATAATTGATCGCTTTATTAGTTATGTAACGGTTGATACCGAATCGGATCCGCATTCCGAGACTACGCCAAGTAGTGCCAAACAATGGGATTTGGCCCATAAATTAGTGGAAGAATTAAAAGCAATCGGTTTACAAGACGTAACCATTGACGACAAAGCCTATATTATGGCTACGCTACCCAGTAATTTAGATAAAGAAGTACCAACTATTGGTTTTATTTCGCATTTTGATACGACGCCCGATTTTACTGGGGCCAATATCAAACCGCAAATTGTTTCGAACTACGACGGAAAAGACATTGTGCTAAACGAAGCACAAAACATCGTATTGTCGCCTAAATATTTCAAAGATTTATTGCAATACAAAGGACAAACGTTAATCACCACCGACGGTACAACCCTCCTAGGAGCCGATGACAAAGCGGGAATTACCGAAATTGTCTCTGCCATGGAATACTTACTACAACATCCTGAAATCCCCCACGGCACTATCAAAGTTGGCTTTACCCCTGATGAAGAAATTGGTCGTGGCGCTCACCATTTTGATGTAGAAAAATTTGGAGCCGATTGGGCCTATACTATGGACGGCAGTCAAATTGGCGAATTGGAATATGAGAATTTCAATGCTGCAGGAGCCAAAATTACTTTCAAAGGTAAAAGCGTACATCCTGGCTATGCCAAAGGAAAAATGATTAATTCTATGCTTATTGCCAGCAAATTTATTAACGATTTGCCCAAAGACGAAACCCCACAAGAGACCAAAGGCTACGAGGGATTTTTTCACGTGCACCACTTAAACGGAAGCATCGAAGAAACTGTTTTGGAACTGATTATTAGAGATCACTCTATGAAAAAGTTCGAAAAAAGAAAAAGACGTATCGAAAAAATGGTTCATAAAATCAACCAAAAATTCGAAAAACAATTTGGGGAACCCATTGCCATTGCCGAAATCAAGGACCAATACTACAATATGAAAGAAAAGGTGCTTCCGGTGAAACATATTGTAGAAATTGCCGCTCAAGCGATGCTGGAAGTAGATGTAAAACCAATCATCAAACCCATTCGAGGAGGAACCGATGGCTGTCAGTTATCCTACAAAGGCTTACCCTGCCCCAATATATTTGCTGGAGGCCATAACTTTCATGGCAAATACGAATATGTTCCCGTTGAAAGTATGCAAAAAGCCATTGAAGTTATCGTTAAAATTGCGGAACTTACCGCGACTACGGATTTTAGCGCCCCAAAACCCGCTACAAAAAAAAGCAAAAAGAAGTAACTACTTTTTCACTAAAAAAAATCCCAAATCCCTAACGAATAGGAATTTGGGATTTTTTTATTGGGGCTTATGCTATTATTTTTTAGCCAAAGCAGCGCTCATTTCCATAGAAATAGCGGTACGCTCCATTTTCAATTTTCCAGACATAGTTTCGATAATCACAGTAGTTTCTGCAAGTTCTGCAATTTTCCCATGTAATCCGCTTTTGGTTACGATTTTATCACCTACTTTTAAGTTGTTTTCGAATTCTTTTTCGTTTTTGGCGCGTTTTTGTTGTGGTCTAATCATGAAGAAATAGATCACCACAAACATTAATAAAAACGGTAAAAACTGTTGTAATTGTTCCATACTATTAATTTAATTTGTTGTTGTTTACATTATTAATACCCGTTAAATCAAACCTCTGCCGGTTTTATTAAGCGTTTTAGCTTCGGTTAATTCTTTAACTAGATTATCTAAAATTCCGTTGATAAAAATACTACTTTTTGGAGTAGAATACTCTTTAGCAATTTCTAAATATTCATTCAAAGTTACTTTAACTGGAATAGAAGGGAATTTGGTCAATTCGCAAATGGCCATTTTCAAAATGATAGTATCAATCTCAGCGATACGATCAGTATCCCAGTTTGGGGTTTTGTCTTCGAAATACTTAGCCAATTCCTTTTCATTCAAAAGTGTTTTTCTAAACAAATCGCGAACAAAATCTTGGTCTTCTTGATCTTTATACAATTTTGGCACTTTAAAATTACCTCCCTCAACTGCTTTCATCCCCCGCAATTGTTTCAGTAATTGTGTATTTACTGTTGGGATATCGTCTATCCAAGTAAGTTGATCGTCTTCAAGAAATTCGTACAATTTCTCGTTAGGTACAATTAACTCTTCAAAAATTGTTGCAATAAACTCCTTGTCTTCTTCAAAAGTTTGCGTTGCATTACTCATGTATTTCCCATAAGCACTACTCTCTTTAATGCTTTTGAGTAAGATATTAATATAATCCTCATGCAATGACCAGTTGGTTGCTTTTCGGTTTTCTAACGCTATACTTAAACTGTTATTTTCGGCTAACAGCTGAAAAATAGCATTCTTGATAAATTTTTCATTGGGTTTACGCTCTTGGGGTGTGGCTAAATGTTTTTGACTGGACAAAATCAAGAATCGTTGTTCGATTTTGCAAATTTCTAACAAAGAAGACGCCATAGTCAAGTATAGGTCTAAAATATTGTCGATGCTGTGAAAAAGAAATTTTTCTTGTTTTTCGAGATTATCACTCCCATTTTGATGCATAGCATAAATGGATTGCATGACTTTAATGCGGATGTGTCTTCTGTTTACCACCTTGTAAGAACTTTAAAAATTAGCCGACAAAATTACGGATTTCCATATTTATACCCAAATTACATCCAAAAAATAAAAACTAAATAAAAGCAATTTTTAAAGACAAAATAAAAGCGCCCTATTAACCCTGTCAGTTTCTTGACCAATGGTTATTAGGGCACTTTAAATTATTAGGGATAAAGCGTACTAACTTACGAAGCGTTGGCTTTTTTTCTTTCAGCTATACGTTGTTGCGCAATGGTTAGTGCGGCTTGCTGTGTGGTCATCTTGTTTTTTAGGGCAAAATCAAAAATCTCTAATGTGGTGTTGTAGATGTTTTCTGTTTTGGCCATAATTTCAGCTTTATCATAATGTGCTAACTCGGCATACACATTAATAATCCCTCCAGCATTGATTAAGAAATCTGGAGCATACAAAATACCTTTCTCTTGTAATAAGGCTCCATGAACCGTTTCGTTGGCCAATTGATTATTAGCCGCACCTGCAATGACTTTTGCTTTCAATTTGGCAATAGTTTCATCATTAAGTGTGGCCCCCATGGCACAAGGAGCATAAATATCTATAGCTTCAGAATATAAATCATTTCCAGTATAAACTTTTGCCCCATATTTATTTCCTACAGCATACATTTTCTCTTCGTTGATATCGGCTATAGTTACAATAGCACCTTCTTTAGTCAAATACTCCACCAAAGCTTCACCTACGTGCCCGATACCTTGTACCAAAACTTTTTTATCAGTCAACACCTCTGACCCAAATTGTTGTTTGGCCGCTGCTTTCATTCCCATATACACTCCAAAAGCTGTTACAGGCGATGGATTTCCCGCACCCCCTTTTTCTTCGGAAATACCGGTAACATAAGGAGTAATCTCTCTTACCGTGTCCATATCAGCGGTTTCCATACCCACATCTTCGGCGGTAATATATTTTCCGCTCAATGAATGCACAAATTCCCCAAACTTACGCATCAATTCAGGGGTTTTCTGCGTTTTGGCATCGCCAATAATAACCGCTTTTCCTCCTCCTATATTAAGTCCAGTAATGGCTGATTTGAAGGTCATCCCTCGTGACAAACGCAACACATCATTTAAAGCCTCCCATTCATTACGGTATTGAAACATTCGAGTTCCACCCAAAGCCGGCCCCATTACTGTGTTATGAATACCAATTATTGCTTTTAATCCTGTATCTTTGTCGTTGCAAAATACAATTTGTTCGTGGTTGTCAAAGGACATTTGTCCAAATACGGGGTCTAGTTTTTGTATATCCTTTGCTGTTGCTACTGTTGCATCCATAGTTAAAGGGTAGTTAGTTGTTTTGATGATTTAATAAAAATTCGATTCAAAAGTATAAAATATTTGAATATATAATAATTTATATATTCTTTTTTAATTTTTTTCACACAAACCCCACCCAGACACCCCTCTTCACTTTTTGTGTTTTTAACAAAAAAGCCAATAGAAAATTAACTTTAAGACCGTAAACCATCAAAAATGAAAGAATTACGTTATTTAGATAAATACTTTATAAAATACAAATACCGTTTTTCGTTGGGTATTATCATCACCATAATCGCACAAATTTTTTCATTATTCACCCCAAAACTAATTAGTAGTTCACTAGAAGCTATCGAAAAATTTGACCGACTGAGTAGTGTCGAAAAATCGTCTACTTTAGTCATTAGTCAATTTAAGGAATCCCTAATTCTGAATGTTTTATTAATTATTGGTACTACTTTGGTTGCTGGTTTCCTAACTTTTTGGATGCGTCAAACCCTAATTGTGATGTCGCGTCACATAGAATTTGATTTAAAGAACGAAGTGTTTCGTCAATACGAAAATCTTTCGCAAAGCTTTTACAAACAAAACCGAACGGGCGATTTGATGAACCGCATTAGCGAAGATGTCTCCAAAGTACGTATGTATGTTGGACCAGCGGTTATGTATAGCATCAACACCTTCATTCGTTTTGCAATTGTCATTGCCTACATGTACAATGTTTCGCCACGCCTTACACTTTATACATTATTGCCATTACCCATATTATCGTATGCCATATTCAAACTAAGCACCGAAATCAACAAACGAAGCACTATTTTTCAGCAGTATCTATCCAAAATTTCAAGTTTTACTCAAGAAATTTTTTCTGGAATACGCGTCATAAAAGCCTATTCATTAGAACAACAGCAACAAAACAATCTGATAGATTTGGCAGATGAAAGCAAAAGAAAAAGCCTCAATTTAGCCCTAGTACAATCACTTTTTGGTCCGTTAATGCTGGCTCTGATTGGTATAAGCAACTTAGTTGTGATCTATTTTGGAGGGGTATTATACATCAACGGTACCATTAAAAGCATCGGAACTATAGCCGAATTCATTTTATATGTCAACATGCTTACTTGGCCTGTAGCCTCTTTAGGCTGGGTTTCATCCATGGTACAAGAAGCTGAGGCGTCACAAAAGCGATTGAACGAATTTTTGAAAATTGAACCCGAAATAAAAAACACCAACACAAAGGCTACACCAATCCATGGCGACATACAATTCGAAAATGTGAGTTTTACTTACGAGGATACTCAAATCCAAGCGCTTCAAAACATTTCCTTTACTGTCAAAAAAGGAGAAACATTGGCTATTTTAGGCAAGACCGGATCCGGAAAATCTACCCTTTTGTCTTTACTGTCCAGAATGTACGATGTAAGCGAGGGTATCGTAAAAATAGACAGCACACCCATTGCACAACTTAACCTTTTCGACTTAAGAAATAGCATTGGGATTGTTCCTCAAGACGCCTTTTTGTTTTCCGACACCATCAAAAACAATATAAAATTCGGAAAAGAAGATGCCTCAGATGAAGAAGTGATTCAAGCCGCCAAAAACGCTGTGGTTCATGACAATATAGAAGGATTCAACAAGGGATATGAAACGCTTTTGGGCGAAAGAGGCATTACTTTATCAGGTGGTCAAAAACAAAGAGTTGCTATTGCAAGAGCCATAATAAAAGATCCAAAAATTCTACTTTTTGACGATTGCTTATCTGCAGTAGACACCGAAACCGAAGAAGCTATTTTGAACCACTTATTCGAAATATGTAAAGATAAAACTACAATTATTGTTAGCCACAGGGTTTCCTCTGCCAAAAACGCAGATCGCATCCTAATTCTTGATAATGGAGCCATTATTGAGCAAGGCACTCATAATCAATTACTAAACAAAAATGGCTATTATGCAGAATTGTATTTGAAACAACTTTCAGAAAAAGAATTGCTTTAAATGTTGTTTTATCAATAATTTTTTATGATTTTTGATTGCAAATTAAAACGGATCGAAAGAATTATGAGAGAAAATGATATGCTAGAAAAAGAGGAAATTTACTCAAAAGTACTTCGTGCAGGTAGAAGAACTTATTTTTTTGATGTAAGAGCAACAAAAGCAGACGATTATTACATCACCATCACTGAAAGTAAAAAATTCACAGAAGAAGACGGTTCTTTTCACTTTAAAAAACACAAAATTTACTTATACAAAGAAGATTTTGCTGCCTTTGAAGAAATTCTAAAAGACATGACTTCTTTCATTCTTAATCAAAAAGGAGAAGAAGTAATTTCTGAAAGACATCAAAAAGATTTCAAACGTGAGTTTGGCATGGAAAGCAGCGAAACAGTTACTGCAAATATTGCTAACTTTACCAATATTGAATTTGACGATATTTAATCTTTCATAAAAGACAAAGAACAAGCCCAAAAATCATTACTTTTTGGGCTTTTTTTTACACTCTACTCCATAAAACCAGTACCATTTTCCAATTCTTGTGACAGTACACAAGTTCTTTCAAGGCTTAATTTTCATTCTTTCATGCCATCTTAACAGCTTGTTAAATTTGACTACTTTCGTTTAAACTATAGGGATAAGGCAAAAAAATCAATATTTTTATGTTTCAAAACCATTCCAATGAAAAAAACATATTTCTTATTCCTTTTGGTGTTTTGTGCACAAATTCTTAAAGCGCAAACCACAACCTATACTACCCTGAAAAACATTTCATATTACGACAAAGCACTTGCTTCTGATGATGCGTATCTCAAGGAAAGATGTGTACTCGATTTGTATTATCCCAAAAACAAAAAAGGTTTTGCAACCATAGTTTGGTTTCATGGTGGAGGATTAACTGGTGGTCAAAAAGAAATTTTAGAAGGTTTTAAAGAAAAAGGTCTTGCCATAATCGGTGTAAATTATCGTCTTTCTCCAAAAGTAAAAGTTGTCAATTGTATTGAAGACGCAGCCGCTGCAGTAGCCTGGGCTTTTCGTTCGATAGCAACTTATGGTGGCGATCCTTCCTTGGTTTTTGTATCCGGACATTCTGCAGGCGGTTATTTGACTTTGATGTTGGGTTTGGAAAAAAAATGGCTTCAACAACACGAAATCGATGCTAATACAATTGCCGGCTTGATTCCTTTGAGCGGGCATACCATTACTCATTTTGAAAGAAGAAAAGAACTTGGCATTCCCGACACGCAACCTCTGATAGATTCATTGGCTCCTTTATTCCATGTTCGAGCCGATGCACCTCCTTTGTTACTCATTACTGGTGATCGCGAATTGGAACTATTAGGACGTTACGAAGAAAATGCGTATTTGATGCGCATGATGAAAGTTAAAGGTCATACCTCCACGCGATTGTTAGAATTAGATGGCTATGACCACGGTATGGTAACACCAGCCCTTCCATTGGTGATAAAAGAAGTAGAGCGTATTTCCACTATAAAACAACAAGCTACCAAATGAAACCAAAACTTCTGATTGTACCTGGCTTAGGAGATTCCAAAGAAAATCATTGGCAAGACATTTGGCTACATCAATTGCCCAATACTGAAAAAATAGTACACGACGATTGGGAAAACCCAAAGCTTTCGGATTGGTTAGCACAACTTCAAACAACTTTAAGTACCATACAAGAGCCAACCCTTTTAATTGCCCATAGTCTAGGAGCCATTTTAGTAGCACATTGGTCCAATACTTTCCAAAACCATTGGGTAAAAGGAGCCTTATTAGTTGCACCCGCCGATGTAGACTCCAAGAAACACACCCCTGCTTGTATTTGGAATTTTGCTCCAATCCCCACAACACTCTTCCCTTTCCCAACTCTAGTTGTAGGAAGCGAAAACGACCCCTATATGCCGCTAAACCGTACCGAAGCTCTAGCAAAACATTGGGGCAGTCGTTTTGTAAATTGCGGCGCAATAGGACATATCAATTCCGATTCTGATTTAGGAAATTGGGTAGCTGGGCAAGAACTTCTACAATCACTAATTGAAAGTGTCAATTTAACCGATACGCCACCCGTTCTCGATTTTGAAATCCGGCGCTAAGAGCACCACATCACTTAACTCCCCCACGGCTCCTAGCACGAGACATTCGCTGCTAAAGGGACCTATTTGTTTTTTGGGAAAATTAATAACGGCTACAATTTGGCGCCCCACCAAGTCTTCTTTAGTGTATCGCTTTGTAATTTGGGCAGACGACTTGCGAATACCTATTGCTACACCAAAATCAATGGTGAGTTGATACGCTGGTTTTCTAGCTTCGGGAAAATCATCAACTTTTAGGATGGTACCCACACGCATGTCGACTTTTTCAAATTCGGACCAAGTCAGGCTTCTGTTTTGTGCTTCGTTCATTAGATATTGATTGTTAAACGAATACAAATTACATTTTTTTTTAAAATTAGTTTCGTATTTTTATCAAAACTTTAAATCATTGATTATGAACACCATAAACCATTACCCAAGAGTCTTCTCCCATATTGGAATATCAGTACCTAACATAGAAGCAGCCGTAGCCTTTTACAAAGAAGTAATGGGTTGGTATGTAATTATGGATGCCACCACGGTTCAAGAAGAAAAAGACACTGCGATTGGACAAATGTGTATCGATGTTTTTGGTTCGGGCTGGGGCACTTTTAAAATTGCTCATATGTCAACCGGAGACCGCATTGGTATTGAATTATTTGAATTTCCACAAAACAACAAACCCAAAGCAGACTTCGAACCCTACAAGACTGGAATTTTTCATTTTTGTGTACAAGACCCCGATGTAGAAGGACTAGCTAAACGCATCGTTGAAGCTGGTGGAAAACAAAGAATGCCCATACGAGAATACTATCCTGGAGAAAAGCCTTATAGAATGGTATACATGGAAGATCCATTTGGAAATATCATAGAAATCTACTCTCATTCCTATGAACTACACTATGGAGCAGGAGCTTACCAACACGAGTTGTAAATAAAAAAAAATCCCAAAGCAACACTATTGTCAGCTTTGGGATTTAATAAAATATAATAAAGTTTATTTTACGTCCATCAATTCTACGTCAAAAATCAAAGTAGCGTGTGGAGGAATTACACCACCTGCACCACTTGGTCCATAAGCTAAATCAGATGGGATTACAAAACGGGCTTTGTCCCCTACTTGCAATAAGGCAATACCTTCGTCCCAACCTTCAATTACTTGCCCTTGACCTAAACGGAATTCGATTGGTTTTTTTCTTGCATAAGATGAATCGAACACTTTGCCATTATCTAAAGAACCTTCGTAATGTACAGATACGGTTTTTCCATTTTCGGCTTTTTTACCTGAACCTCTTTGAATGAATTGGTAGCGTAAACCACTTTCTGTTTTTTGAAAACCAGCCGCTAATTGTTCCATTTTAGCTTCAGATTCTGCTTTAAGAGCCGCTTCTCTTTTCATTCTTGCGCCTTTCAAACTGATGAAAGCCTCAATAGCATTCCAATTCTTAGCTTCTTCCCCTACACGAATAATTTCAAGGGTTTCTAGCAAATCGCCTTGAGCTACAGCATCCACAACCTCTTGACCTTCGATAACATGACCAAAAACAGTGTGTTTGTTGTCCAACCAACTAGTTGGTACGTGAGTAATAAAAAACTGAGAGCCATTAGTACCAGGACCGGCGTTGGCCATAGATAAAACTCCAGGACGATCGTGTTTCAAAGAAGGATGAAATTCGTCATCAAATTTATACCCAGGATCTCCCGTTCCAGTACCTTTAGGACAACCACCTTGAATCATAAAATCAGGAATCACGCGGTGAAAATTCAGACCATCATAGTATTTTTGACCCTGAGGTTTCACTTTGTTTTCCATATTTCCTTCAGCCAATGCCACGAAATTACCTACTGTTCCAGGTGTCAAATCGTGCGTCAATTTTACTAAAATCGAACCCTTTGAGGTATTGAATTTAGCGTATATTCCGTTTTCCATCGTTAATATTTTTTAATGAGCGGCAAATTTACAAAATTTAAAGCGAATTAAAATCCAATTATTTTTTTTGCGTTCGGGATTGTCCGGCTTCTGAAATTGCTAAACTGGTCTTTCTTGTAAGCGATTTAATATGTTCGGCTTTACGAAATCGAAGAGCACTCCAATCCGCATCAATAGCCACCATACGCACAGGCTCAAAACCTAGTTTTCCTAGCGCTTCCCAACCATTATCGCGATTGAACTCACATCGATATTTTTTAGACGTCCCTTTGGGATAACAAAACCAAAGCACCGCATCTGTGGTTAACTTGGGATGAATCACGGCAATCGCTGTTTCAATTTCCTGCAATCTTGTCACAAAAACCAGTACAAAATCAATACTTGCACTGTTGACCATATCAAATTCAAATGCTGCAGTTGCCTCCATTGCTTGAATTTCTGTTGCAAACGTATCGGGGGCATCAACTACTAAAACAGTCGTTTGATTTTTATAGTTTAATTTTTTAAACAAAGGAGTCATAACAAATACGAGTGATTAAAATGTTTCTAACAACCAATAACAATTCCGAATTTACTCTATGCAATTCCAAAAAAATATCGGTTGACTTTATTCTTTTAGTCCAGCATTTTTCAAATAAGGCTCAATAGTCATATCGTGCCCAATAAAAGTTTTGAAAGCTTGATTCAAATCGACACTATTTCCAACAGATAAAATGTATTTTACAAATCGATTACAATTCTCACGAGTCATTCCTCCATTAGCTTCAAACCAATCGTAGGCATTATAATCTAAAACCTTGGACCAAGTATAAGCATAGTAACCTGCAGAATACCCACCACCCCAAATATGTGCAAAATAGGGTGTATGATAACGAGTAGGCACTTCATTTACTAGTAGCTGATACTTTTTCAACGCTTCTTGCTCAAAAACTAAAGCTGGCTTCACTTCTGATTCCTTTTCAATGGTGTGCCAAGCCATGTCAAGCGTAGCTGCCGCCAATAATTCGGTAACCACATAGCCTTTATTAAACGTATCGGCTTTTTTTATTTTTTCGATTAATTCTTGCGGTATCGGTTGTTGCGTTTGATAATGCACAGCATAGTTTTTCAGTACTTTGGAATCAAGAGCGGCATGTTCATTAATTTGTGAAGGAAACTCTACAAAATCTCTAGGCACTGCAGTACCAGAAAGAGTTACGTATTTTTGATTAGCAAATAATCCATGTAAAGTATGCCCAAACTCATGAAAAAGAGTCGTAACATCATCAAAACTTATCAAAGAAGGGTTACCCAAAACCGGTTTGACAAAGTTATACACATTTGAAATCACAGGCTTTTGATTCAAATAATGCGATTGATTGACATAATTGTTCATCCATGCCCCTCCATTTTTGTTATCGCGAGCATAAAAATCCAAATAGTAAATCGCAATAGATTCATTTTTATCATTGAACACTTCATACACTTTTACATCAGGATGATACACCGGCAAATCGTTGCGCTCTTTGAAAGTCAATCCATACATTTGCTGAGCGGCATAAAACACCCCTTTTTCAAGCACGTTTAAGATTTCAAAATAAGGCTTAATCTGGCTTTCATCTAAATCATACTTCGCTTTGCGCACTTGTTCTGCGTAGAAATCCCAATCCCAAGGTTCTAATTTAAAACCACCATTTTGAGCATCAATTAAGGCTTGAATAGCTTGGGCTTCTTTTTTTGCTTTGGCTACTGCAGGTTGTGCCAACTGAGCCAACAACTCCATTGCTGGTTGAGGTTTTTGAGCCATTTGATCCTGAATTTTCCATTCGGCATAACTCTTTTTTCCCATCAATTGTGCTTTTTGCAAACGTAATTTAGCAAGTTTTTCAACAATTTCACGCGTATCACCTTCATCTCCTTTTTCGGCTCTCGTCCAAGAAGCTTTGAAAATTTTTTCACGAGAAGCACGGTTTTTCAAACTCATCAAAACGGGTTGCTGTGTAGTATTGATAATATCTATCTTGTATTTACCATCTTGACCGGCTGCTGTGGCGTTAGCTTTCGCTATCTCAATTTCTTGAGGAGTAAGTCCTTCTAACTCATTAGCGCTATCAAAAAAAACCGCTGCATTTTTACGAGCAAGCAATAATTTATTAGAATACAATGTACTCAGGGTTGCCAATTCCTCGTTTATTTTTTTCATTTTCAATTTGTCGGCTGGCAACAAATTAGCCCCGGCCAACTCAAATTGCTGAAGGTAATACTCGGTAAGTTTTTTATCCTCGCCTTTCAATTTGGAAAGCGGTACTTTTTTAATTCTTTGATAGAGTTTACTGTTGAGATAAATTTTATCATTATGCGCTGCAAACTTTGACGCATATTCTGCTTCCAAAGCCTGCAAAGAAGGATTGGTGTTGGCCCCCACCAAATTGTAGAAAATTGTAGTAGCTCTTCCTAAATCGACACCACTTAATTCCAAAGCCAAAACCGTGTTTTCAAAAGTTGGAACTGAAGTAGCATTGGCGATTTTCTCCACTTCTTCTTCATGAACTCTCAATCCATAATCAAAAGCAGGTTTAAAATGCTCGTCTTTAATTTTATCAAAAGGAGGCGCTTGATATTGCAATGTACTGCGTTGCAAAAGAGGATTATCCATAGTGATCTTGTTTTTTTGGGCATTTGCATTGGTTACCAGTAGAGTACAAAAAAGTAAAATACCACCTGCACTAGCCATTTTGGAAAAAGTATTCATGCTTAAAATGTTACAAATTATTTAGGCTTTAAAAGTACTAAAAAAAACAGAATTGAAGTCATCCCGCCATAGTGTGCGGCAACTTGCTTTCGTTTGAATTGATTGATTTTAAAAGACAATAGACTGGAGACAAAACAATTAAATTCAAATGAAAGATTTATATTTGTTTACAACTTTTTCGAAAAAAGATATGCCTTCTATATACAACACTGCCGACAACACTCAGTTAGTCAATCGAATTCAGAATTTAAGCGCCACTTCTACTCCGCTTTGGGGCAAAATGAGTGTAGATCAAATGTGTGAACACTGTATTGCTGCCATAAATGTAGCGTTTGGAAAACAAGATTTAACAATCAGTTTCCCAATGCGATTGTTGGGTCGCCTCTTAAAAAACAAAGCTTTTAACAGTGACTTTGGAAAAAATAGTCCCACGGCAAAAGAATTCCGTATCACTTCCCATTCAGATTTTGAAAAAAGCCGAGACCAACTTATAGCATGTGTTCAAGAATTTGCCAAAGGAACTTCGGTCATTACGGTAATGCAGCATCCGTTTTGGGGAAAGATGAGTTTTGAGGATTGGGACAAATTAATGTACAGACACCTAGACCATCATTTGAGACAGTTTGGGGTGTAACCGAAAAGTGTCTTAATTTGCAGGGATGGCGTGAGGGATAGGAGCGGCATCCTCTTGGGGCGGGGTTCGCCCCAAGAGATAGAGCGGATAGCCCGACCCCGAGGAGCAGGGATTTTTGGTGGAGCAAAGTCGTGTGCCTCGGGGTCACGCCCAAATAACTATAAGGATGTATCACTTGATTCGTGTCCTATTATTTAATTTGTACCTTTGCGCGATATAAAATACTACAATGAGAATTGATATTATTACCGTTTTACCTGAATTATTGAGAAGTCCTTTTGAGGCTTCGATTATGAAACGTGCTATCGACAAGGGGTTGGTGGAAGTGCATTTTCACAACTTGAGAGACTATACGACGAACAAACAAAAAAGTGTAGACGATTATCCTTTTGGCGGAGGCGCGGGTATGGTGATGACTGTCCAACCGATTGATGCTTGTATCACGCATTTGAAGAGCGAGAGAACCTACGACGAAATCATTTATATGTCGCCCGACGGAGACACGCTGAACCAAAAAATGGCCAATACGATGTCGATGTATGAAAACATTATTATTTTGTGTGGGCATTATAAAGGTGTCGATCAAAGAGTAAGGGATCATTTTATTACCAAAGAAATTTCTATTGGCGATTATGTGTTATCTGGAGGCGAATTGGGCGCTTTGGTTTTGTGCGATGCCTTGATTCGATTGATTCCAGGGGTTTTGAGTGATGAAACCTCGGCTTTGACCGATAGTTTTCAGGACGGATTGTTGTCGGGCCCCATTTATACAAGACCTGCCGATTACAAAGGCTGGAAAGTTCCCGAGGTATTGTTGAGTGGGCATTTTGCAAAAATTGACAAATGGCGAGAAGAGCAAGCCCTGCAACATACTAAAAACAGAAGACCCGATTTATTGGAGGAGTAGCCCCCTAACCCCCAAAGGGGAATAAAAACAAAGCTTTTTTAAAATGCAACCTAGTAAAATTCAGTGTTTTGCAACTATAAAATGGAATTTGGATTTTTTTTATTGGAATTTAATTAATTACATTTTTTTGTTTACATTTGCACCCGAATTAGACCAACCTCTGGCGAAAACCGTGTATGTTGCTTTAAATAAAACTTTTATATATTATTATCATGGCAGATTTATTGAAATTCGTACAAGACGAATTCGTAGCTAAAAAAGATTTCCCTGAATTCGGAGCTGGTGATACTATCACAGTATACTACGAAATTAAAGAGGGTGAAAAAACAAGAACTCAGTTCTTCAAAGGTGTTGTTATCCAAAGAAGAGGTTCTGGAAACACTGAAACTTTTACCATCCGTAAAATGTCAGGTTCTGTTGGAGTAGAGCGTATTTTCCCAGTGAACTTACCAGCTTTACAAAAAATCGAAATCAACAAAAAAGGTCACGTTCGTAGAGCTAGAATTTTCTACTTTAGAGAACTTACTGGTAAAAAAGCAAAAATCAAAGACAAAAGAAGATAGTCTTTTTACCCTAATAAGTCAAAATCCCGAGTCATCGGGATTTTTTTTTGCACCATATCCCCGTTTTTATTATGAAATTACAAAATTAGAAGGGCAAAAAATATCGATTTCGTAAAATCACAAAATAGATTCCAAAAACGATTTATTTCCGTTGAAATCCGAAAGTAATTCTCACTGATTTCATATATTTGTCGACCTTATTTATTGCACTTTTTGCAAACTAAGTCAGACAAAGTAGTGATTTCGATTAATAAAAAGCAAAATGACACAAAAATCTAAAATTTTTTACACCCTTACGGATGAAGCGCCACTTTTGGCTACTTATTCATTTTTACCCATAGTACAAGCATTTACTGCAACCTCAAACATTGAAATTGAAACGCGAGACATTTCTTTAGCCGGAAGAATTTTAGCCAACTTTCCAGAAGCGCTAAAAGAAGACCAAAAAACTTCAGATGCTTTGGCTGAATTGGGACAATTGGCAACTACTCCAGAAGCTAATATCATCAAACTTCCGAATATCTCTGCCTCAGTTCCTCAGTTGAAAGCCGCTATTGCTGAATTGCAAGCACATGGTTATGCTGTACCCAACTTCCCTGAAGACCCACAAACCGAAGCAGAAAAAAACAACAAAGCCAAATACGCCAAAGTGTTAGGATCTGCGGTGAATCCTGTGTTACGTGAAGGTAACTCTGATCGTAGAGCGCCGAAAGCGGTGAAAAATTACGCCAAAGACAACCCTCATTCCATGGGCACTTGGACAGCTGATTCTAAGACGTATGTAGCCTCTATGGAACAAGGTGATTTTTACGGAAGTGAACAATCGGTTACTGTTAGTGAAGGAACTGATGTAAAAATTGAATTCGTAGCAGCTGACGGATCCACTACAGTGCTAAAAGCCAGCACTCCATTGAAAGCAGGAGAAATCATCGACAGTTCGGTTATGAACATTACTGCTTTAAAAAGTTTTGTAGCCCAAACCATTGCAGAAGCAAAAGCACAAAACATCTTACTGTCTGTGCACTTAAAAGCCACCATGATGAAGGTATCCGATCCTATCATTTTTGGAGCTATTGTTGAAGTGTATTTTGCTGATGTTTTTGAAAAATATGCAACACTTTTCAATGAATTAAATATTGATACTCGTAACGGTTTAGGAGACGTTTACGCAAAAATAGCCGGACATCCTCAACAAGCAGAAGTAGAAGCTGCCATTGATGCTGCTATTGCTAATGGTCCTGCTTTGGCCATGGTGAATTCAGATAAAGGCATCACCAACCTTCATGTTCCCTCCGATGTAATTGTAGATGCCTCTATGCCTGCCATGATTCGTACTTCGGGACAAATGTGGAACAAAGAAGGAAAACTTCAAGATACTGTAGCCATTATACCCGATCGTTGTTATGCGGGAGTATATACTGCTACTATTGATTTTTGCAAAAAACACGGCGCTTTTAACCCTGCTACTATGGGAAGCGTTCCCAATGTAGGCTTAATGGCGCAAAAAGCAGAAGAATATGGTTCACACGATAAAACTTTCCAAATGCAAGGTGAAGGTGTTGTTCGTGTGGTAACTACAGACGGTACCGTCTTGATGGAACAAAAAGTGGCTAAAAATGACATTTTCAGAATGTGCCAAGCCAAAGACGCTCCAATTCAAGACTGGGTAAAACTAGCCGTAAACAGAGCGCGTTTATCAGCCACTCCAGCAGTTTTCTGGTTAGATCACAACAGAGCACACGACAGCCAATTGATTCAAAAAGTAGAAAAATATTTAAAAGATCACGATACAACAGGATTAGATATTCGCATTCTAAGCCCTATCGAAGCAACTAATTTTACTTTAGAGCGCATCATCAAAGGATTAGATACCATTTCAGTAACCGGAAATGTACTACGTGATTACTTAACCGATTTATTCCCAATCTTAGAAGTTGGAACTTCAGCCAAAATGCTTTCTATCGTTCCATTGATGAATGGCGGTGGTTTATTTGAAACTGGCGCAGGAGGTTCTGCTCCAAAACACGTAGAGCAATTTATCGAAGAAGGCTATTTACGTTGGGATTCTCTTGGTGAATTCTTGGCTTTGGGCGCTTCATTAGAACATTTAGGACAAACATTAAACAATTCAAAAGCGATTGTTTTAGCAGAAGCCTTGGATGTAGCTACCGAAAAATTCTTAGCCAACGACAAATCGCCTTCGAGAAAAGTAGGCGGAATTGATAATAGAGGCTCTCATTTCTACTTAGCGATGTATTGGGCTGAAGCTTTAGCCGCTCAAGATAAAGATGCTGATTTAAAAGCGATTTTCTCACCTATTGCAACTGAATTTATTGCTAATGAATCACAAATCAACGGCGAACTAATTAGTGCTCAAGGAAAACCGCAAACTATCGGCGGCTACTACCAACCGAATCCAGAATTAACAAGTCATGCTATGCGTCCTAGTACAACGTTTAACGCTATATTAGCAAGAATTAAGTAGCTAAAAGCATAAAAATCACACTATTTAAAGGCAACTCCGAGGGGTTGCCTTTTTTTTATTAACCTTAGATTAACAATTGTAAACTAGTATTTAACTAATTTTTTCACCTACTTTGCACTACAAAATAACGATCATGATTCATTTGCAAAGACTAGTTTACATTTCCATGTTACTGTTATGGGTTGGACAAAGTAACGCGCAAGTTAGCTCGACTGCTTCAACTGCTGACAAATTCACGCTGAGCGGCGTCATTTCTGATGCCAATAGCAACGAAACCTTAATCGGGGTAAATATCACCTTTCCCGAACTAAAAACGGGTGTGACTACCAACGAATACGGATTTTATTCTATTACCTTACCAAAAGGGCAACACCAAATTATAATTTCGTCTTTAGGGTATCAAACGCTATCTACCCAAGTAAACCTGACTGCCAACACCAAAAGCAATTGGCAACTTTCTCCAACTGATACGGTCTTAGAAGAAGTGATCATCACTGACAATCGAACCAAATCGGAAATTAAAAAACCCGAAATGAGTGTCAACAAACTCTCCGTAGCAACCATCAAAAAAATGCCTGTAGTCCTTGGTGAAACGGATATTTTAAAATCGATTTTATTACTACCAGGAGTTACCAATGCAGGCGAAGGCGCCTCAGGCTTTAACGTTCGTGGTGGTGGGGCCGATCAAAATCTGATTCTTCTAGACGAGGCTACCATTTTCAACTCTTCTCACGTTTTTGGATTTTTCTCTGTTTTTAATCCCGATGCTATTAAAGATTTAAAACTCTACAAAGGAGGTATTCCTTCGCGTTTTGGAGGGAGAGCGTCCTCAGTTTTAGACATCTATCAAAAGGATGGGAATAGCAAAAAATTCCACATGAATGGCGGGATTGGACTAATTGCTAGCCGCCTTTTGGCAGAAGGGCCACTAGTGAAAGACAAAGGTTCTTTCTTGATTGGAGGTCGTACCTCTTATGCGCATTTATTTCTAAAGTTATCTCCTGAACAGAGAGACAATTCAGCTTATTTTTATGATTTGAATGCTAAGTTAAATTATAAACTGACTGAAAATGACAACCTGTATTTTTCAGGTTATTTTGGACGCGACGTTTTTAGTTTAAGCTCTAGCTTTACTAATATTTATGGAAACTCCACCCTTAACTTACGTTGGAATCATTTGTTCTCCGATAAATTATTCTCCAATTTATCGCTAATCTACAGTGATTACTATTACGGTTTAAAACTTGATTTTGTAGGTTTCAAATGGGATTCCGGGATTAAAAACTACAACATCAAATACGACTTCAAAAATTATATCTCCGAAGGCTTCAAACTCAATTATGGCGTGAATGCGTTGTATTACGATTTCAACCCCGGAACTATTATCCCATCCAACGAAACTTCCGGAATCAATCCCGCGCAATTGGATAAAAAATACGCTTTGGAACCCGCTATTTACATTAGTACCGATCATGATCTAAGCAATAAATTAAGCCTGTCTTATGGCTTGCGTTATAGTTTGTTCTACAGATTAGGACGATCCACGGTGAATGTATACGCAGATAACAATCCGGTGCTATTCAACGAGCAATTACAATTGTACGAAAAAGCAACACCAATTGGCACTGAATTTTTCGGCAAAAATGATGTTATCCAAAGTTTTAATTATTTAGAACCGCGTTTCGCTGCGGCCTATCAATTGAACGATGACGAATCCATCAAGGCGAGCTACAACCGCATGGTACAATATTTACAATTGGTTTCGAATACCTCTTCACCGACACCTTTAGACGTATGGACGCCTAGCGATAATTTCATCAAACCACAATTAGCCGATCAAGTAGCCTTAGGTTATTTTAAAAATTTTAGCGAAGGTAAATATGCACTCGAAGTGGAAACCTATTACAAAAAAATCAAAAATCGTATCGACTACATTGACGGTGCCGAGCTAATTGCCAACGATGCTTTAGAACAAGTCATTTTGAACGGGCAAATGCGTGCTTATGGTGTTGAATTTTTACTTAGAAAAAATGAAGGCAAACTCAATGGATGGATTTCCTATACACTCTCCAAATCCGAACAACAAACCCCAGGTAGAAACGCAAATGAAACCGGAATCAACAACGGTCAATGGTATAATTCGGTCTACGACAAACTTCACAATCTAGCCGTAACAAGTTCGTATACTTTGAATGAAAAATGGACTTTTGGTGCCAATTTCACTTTCCAAACCGGGCAACCTGTAACTTACCCTGAAGGACAATATGAATTTGAAGACATCATAGTACCAAGTTATGGTCTGCGTAATGCCAATCGCTTGCCCTCCTATCACCATTTAGACATTGCCGCTACTTTGACTCCAAGAAAAAACAACAACCGAAACTATAAAACAGAATGGGTTTTTAGTATTTATAACCTGTACAACCGCCGCAATGCCGCCTCGATCAACTTTAGACAAAACATTGATACAGGCCTTAATGAAGCCGTGCGAACCTCCATTTTTGGGATAGTACCAGCGGTAAGTTATAACTTCAAATTTTAAATGCCATGAAAAAGTTATCTTTATTATTCCTCTTTATAGTTGCACTTGTTTTCGTGAGCTGCGAAGACGTAATCGATGTTGATCTCAACAATGCTCCTCCGAAATTAGTGATTCAGGCCACTATAAACTGGCAAAAAGGAACTAGCGGGAATCAACAAAAAATAAAACTGACCACAACGGCTGATTATTTTAGCAATGTCATCCCTACGGTTTCTGGCGCAGTGGTAACCGTGACCAATAGCAACAATACCGTGTTTACGTTTTCAGAAATCCCAAATACAGGGGAGTATATTTGTTCTAATTTCCTTCCTGTACTTAATGAAACCTATACGCTCAAAGTAATCAGTAAGGGACAAACTTACACGGCTACCGAAACACTACAACCGGTAGCGCCTATTACGAGAATTGAACAAAAAAATGAAGGCGGTTTTTCTGGAGATCAAATAGAAATTAAAACCTTTTATAACGACCCCGCTGCTGTGCCGAATTATTATTTATATAAGTTCACCTACTCTAATCAAGCCAAAGCGAATGTGTATGTGGATCGAGATGAATTCTTTGATGGCAATGAATTTTTTAGCCTTTCGCGAAATGACGAACTTAAAAAAGGTGATAATATCAAAGTGGCGCATTATGGCATTTCTAAAGCCTATTACAATTATATGAGTATCTTGGTCAGTATTTCTGGCAATACCGGAGGAGGGCCCTTCCAAACCCCACCAGCAACCGTTAGAGGAAATATTGTCAACACCACAGATAAAGCTAATTTTCCTTTAGGCTTTTTTGCCCTAAGTGAAATTGATGTAAGAGACTATACGGTTCAATAAATATTGCTTTGCGTCCTGCCAATAGGTATTTTTTTCATCTACTTAAAAACCAAAAACAATCGTTTACACAACGACTAATAGGCAAACTACAACTTTTGTAACTTTGTTCCGTATTTTTTAATTCAAAAACTGAGACATGTCTTCACACCATATTGTTCGCGACGACCAAGAACCTGCTTTAATCATTGCTAATGGCGCTTCTTGTCAACCCGAATTACTCGGGCAACTTCTTGAATGGTCACCCTTAGTTATTGTATTGGATTCGGCCATAGAGAGAGTCATGGCACTGAACATCAAAGTGGATGTGATATTAGGAGATTTCGACAGAAATTTTGACCCATACTTATACCAATCCCAACAATACCCCTTAGAAATTATCCACACACCGGATCAAAACAAAACTGACTTACAAAAAGCTCTAGATTATTTAATTGAGAAAAATCACAAAGCAGTTAATGTTATTTGGGCCACTGGAAAACGCATAGATCATACCTTACACAATTTAACCATAGCCGCTTCATACCAGGAACAACTAAAAATTGTTTTTTTGGACGACCACTCTAAGGCTTTTTTGTTGCCTAAAAAGTTTCAAAAATGGTATGCAAAAGACACCATTATTTCTTTAATTCCCATCGGAACAACCAAGAACATAAGCACTCAAAACTTATTTTATCCGCTACAAAATGAAGACCTACAGCTCGGTTATCGCACTAGCAGCAGCAATCATGTTGCCGAAGATGGAATTGTCTCTATAGAATTTGATGCAGGTGATTTGATTCTTATAGAAAGTATGGATTGAGAATACGCTTTATATTTAACTATGATTGCGTATATGTATGTACACTGTTTTGAGCTGATGGTAAATAATTCACTCCAAACCAACAAATAAGTAACACTAAAAATGCTGAAGCCAAAATGAGCATTGCTTTTTTGTCTTCTCTTGGATGGTAAAAACGGTAATGTATATAAAGAATATAGCCAATCCAAGTAAGCAAGGCCCAAGTTTCTTTGGGATCCCAAGTCCAGTAATGACCCCAAGCTTCTTTTGCCCAGAGTGCCCCAAATAACAAACCTAAAGTTAAAAATGCAGTGCCTATATACACTAAATTATCTGCCATTTGAATACCAGCTACTGAGGGTTTGAACCATTCTTTGAAAGCTACTAAACAAGAAACCCCAAGTACTGCATAAGAAAACAAATAAACAATTACATGTGGCACAAACCATGGACTCTGTAATGCTGGCATTAAGGTTTTGGAGTACAAATCTGGATGCAAATAATTCAGCGTCAAAAACAAAAATGCCATTACGATGGTGTAAAACAAAATCCAAATGTAATTCCATCTCCAATAAAAAATCAGACCAATACATGGCAAAAACAGCGCATACCAAAGACGTGTTTCACCTAAAGTGCGTAAAGGTGGCCGTTCTAACTCACTCCATAAATACATAATGAATACTATATTGACAAGGATAGCCAACACATTGAATAGCAACCCTAACTTTAAGCATATCGACTTGCTTCGCAGTGAAAGCAACAAAAAGAGAAGAGCAAATAACCATAAAAAGCTACTTCCAAAGTAAAATGAGTTATAATCAATCATTTGTTTTAGTTTTAACATTTCCAATAAAGAATAGATACACTGATCCTCCTATCATCATAAAAACCCCAAGATAAACTAATGGTAACCAAGGATCTTTTACTAATTCAATCGTAGAAGTTGAAGAGTATTTACCAAAACGTTCATTATAACTCAATTGATATAATCTCCAACCCATGACTTCAAAAGGCTTATTCACTTCTAAAACTGTAGAGTACTCTTTTTTATCTACGGTGAAAATTTTAATTTTAGAACTGAATTTCTTAGGCTCAGGTCGAGTGAGCACGAGATAATGATGATTGTCTAAGGGAAGGGATTGTTGATCATACAAAAAAGTTCCAGAGGCCAACCATCCCGTTTTTTTTAATCCCGTTTTTTTATTAGTTACCTTTACAAAAACGGCCGAAGTAGCCCCTTCCTGGTTTACTGGCTTATAAACATCATTAAACAAAACTGCATCCGGAAGATATTGTACAACTTCTACCTCATAATCTTTTTCAAGTGCTACTTGTAGCCCCTCTTTTACTAAATATAAATTTCTACCTTTTTGAGTGAGAAGCTCTCCTTTTGAGTTAATTAATGCTAATTTTGGTGCGAATTCTTCCATTACAAAATCCTCCAAAACTATTGCAATGGGCATGACCACAGCCTTATTATCCCCATCGGTAGCTACCCATGCTATTTTGTTCTCTTTAAGCTCCATGGTGTATCGTATTAAATCTCCAGAACCTAACACACCTGCAATCAAAGCTAAATACAATCCCAAATGGTTGGCAAGGAATCCCAAATTGGCTTTAAAATTATAAGCAACACGCTTAATGCTTACCATAAGCAAACAAGTAGAAAAAAAGAATATTATTCCTAAAAAATACCATGTTTGCGTAATGGTATGCAATCCCAATTCGCGAATAATAGCTGAATTGGCAATTGGTTGCTGAGGTATCGTTCCCAAAAGCATGGTTACCAATAATAATAAGAGTATCGAGACCATAGATGCCGGTACTCGTGTTAGCCATCGGACCCATCTTGTGTTTTTAAAGCATACAAAACAAGCCACACAACCTATTATATGGATTCCTAGTACTACAAGATTATAAGGCCATTGCAAACTCAAGGATACAGCATCACCTAATACAACTTGTAGCAATATACCCAACAACAAAATGGTAGTTCCTATAATAAATGAAGTTTTATACCCCCATGACCCGTCGGTTTTGGCTTTATTTCCCATATTTGCTTTCACGTACTGCCGCTTTTTTATCCCAGGTAGGCACTATTTCTTTTTTCCATTTGGCTTTATCGGCACGAAGTTTATCCATATTCAAACCTAAATACTGTTGAGCTTTGGCTTTAGTTGAAATATCTGGCATTGTTACTGCCTCTTTTTTGCCTAAACTAGCTAATAAACGAGCTAATTTTACACGAGCATCGATTGCAATTGCCAGTGCAGATGACACAGTTCTTCCAATTTCAACTGGCGCGTGGAAAGAAGCTCCATGACCTGCTGTAGCATAATCCCATCTCCATTGCGCATGGCGAATATCCAACAATATGCTTTTCATTTGTGCTTCAGTAGCACCAAGTTTCCAGGCTTCACCAGCTTCAATATGTGCTTTCACCAAGTTATCTTCTAACGAATTCACATTTTCTTTGATACTTTTTTGACGCATGTAAACGTCCTCAACAAGAGAACTTGCTTCATCGCGATGACATACTTGACAAGAATTTTGAATATTATTCAATGGTGATTGCAAATGGTGGTCAGTAAACTTGGTCCCTCCTTCTGTTTTGTAAGGCATATGACAATCTGCACAAGACACACCTTTTTTAGCGTGAATCCCCACAGTAAACGTTTCATAATCCGGATGCTGTGCCTTTAACATTTTGGCCTTACTTATCGGATGCACCCAGTCTTTAAAGTCTTTTTCATCATAATATTTTTCAATATCTTCTGCACGCATCCCTTTTTGCCATGGGAAAGTCAAATACGGTACTTTTGGATTTTCTACTGTTTTTTTATCAAAGTAATATTCTACGTGACATTGAGCACAAACTAAAGAACGCATTTCGTTGTGTGTTGCTTTAGAAATGTCTTTGCCCGCATTTTTAAAAGCCTCAACTAATGCTGGCCGGGTGATGGTCAAGTTCATAGTTTTAGGATCATGACAATCAGCACATCCAATTGGATTTACAATTTCATGTCCTAAATTCTCAAAAGAAGTCTTATAAAAATTAGCCACTCCCTTTTCTTTCATTACTCTCGGCACGTCAGGACTTTTACAAGTCCAACAAGTTCCCGGCAATCCTTTGGTAGTATCACCTGGATATAAACTTCCAGAACGCAGTGTATTACGAACATCTTGAACAGCATAAGCGTGCCCGCGCCCTTGATTGTAATCTTTAGCAAAAGCATAACCTGCCCATAGAATCACTAATTTAGGATCATCTTCTAATTCATCTATCATTGCGTTACCATTGTACATACTTCTAAACGAAGTATCAGTAGTAGCCATATAACTTTCATATTGTTGCGGAAATTGATCCCCCCAAACGGCATTTCTTGGGTCGTTAGGATTAATATCTTTTTTCTGTAAACCTGCATAAGTAGATTCATATTTTCTCTCAATAATTGATGAAGCAATGATGCCCAACACAAAAACAATGAGAATTGTACCAATTAGAAATGACCAATTTCTAATATTTCTTTTTTTAATAGGATCCATTTGAATTATTTTTTTGTATGATTTGATTCAGTTGATTGTAATTGTTCCTCAAGCCATTTTGGCATTTTAGCATCATTAACGTCTAACTTTTTACTAAACATTGCTGAAGAAGATAAACTTTTGGTTCTACCATGTGGTACTTCACGATGACAGTCCCAACATTTTCTATCGGTACGATGAACATCGTAATCTGCCATTAAACTGGACTGTTTGGGGTTCTTTAATTGTCTATCATGACAACGAATGCAATTTTGTTTTACCACTTTCTGCCCAGGTTCGTGCATAATGATTGCCTCGGGTTCAGTTCTTGTTGTAAAAACAAAGGAATGATACATCCCATCTTTAGCTTTGAAAAAATATTTATTCAATACATTATTATGAGGGACATGACAATCGTTACACGTTGCTTTTTTGGCATGAGAAGACACCAACCAAGTCGCATATTCTGTATTCATAACATGACAGTTAATACAGGCCTTAGGGTCATCAGAAGCATACGAAGCAACATTTCCAATTTTCAACATATACAACCCTAAACCTATCACTATCCCTATAAGCAGCAATACAGCAGGGCGCCATTCTGGAGGAGGATACATTCTTCTGATCCATCTTGCTTTCATAACATTTCTTTTTTTGTAAAATAATAGACGTATTTAACATTAACAAAAATATAAAAGACAAAAAACTCTTTTTATGATAAATATCAGGAAACCAAATCTTTTAAGAAAGAAAAATCTATAAGCTAAAAACCTATCCCGCTATTTATCAGTTTATTATAAAAAAAACAAAAAAATATCCCCTTAACTATGTCATTATAATTATCAAATATTGAATTGTATTCTAACGGAACAAACCCATAAAAACTTTGTAAATTTGCATTTCAATCATTGAGCATGAAATTTCAAATTGTATCGGACTATCAACCCATGGGCGATCAACCCCAAGCTATTGAAAAATTAGCCCAGGGAATTATCGCAGGGGAACTGCATCAAACCCTTTTAGGTGTTACAGGGTCCGGTAAAACATTTACTGTTGCCAATGTAATTCAAGAAGTACAACGCCCAACGCTTGTTTTGGCTCATAACAAAACATTGGCTGCTCAGTTGTACTCAGAATTCAAACAATTTTTTCCGAATAATGCAGTAGAGTATTTTGTTTCGTATTATGATTACTATCAACCCGAGGCTTTTATGCCGGTTACAGGGGTTTTTATAGAAAAAGACCTGTCCATCAATGAAGAATTGGAAAAAATGCGATTAAGCACCACTTCTTCTTTACTATCTGGGCGTCGAGACATTATTGTAGTGGCATCCGTTTCATGCATTTATGGTATAGGAAATCCAATTGAATTTCAAAAAAATGTAATTGCGCTTCAAACCAATCAAGAAATTTCAAGAACCAAGCTATTGCATCGTTTAGTTCAAAGTTTGTATGCTAGAACCGAAGCAGAATTTACGCCAGGAAGTTTTCGGATTAAAGGCGATACGGTAGAAATCTATCCTAGCTATGCTGATGATGGATTTCGTATTCATTTTTTTGGAGATGAAATTGAAGAAATTGAAAGTTTTGACACTAAAACATCTCAAGTCGTTGAACGTTTTGAACAAATAACAATTTACCCTGCCAACATGTTTGTAACTTCACCAGATGTGTTGCAAACCGCCATTTGGGAAATCCAACAAGATTTAGTTAAACAAGTAGACTATTTTAAAGAAATAGGCAAACATCTAGAAGCAAAAAGGTTGGAAGAACGCACCAATTTTGATCTTGAAATGATTCGAGAATTAGGGTATTGTTCAGGTATTGAAAATTATTCTCGCTATTTAGACAGACGAGAGGCCGGAACCAGACCCTTTTGCTTATTGGATTATTTTCCCAAAGATTATTTGATGATTGTGGACGAAAGTCATGTAACCATTTCGCAAGTGCAAGCCATGTACGGCGGTGATCGCTCTCGCAAAGAAAATTTAGTAGAATATGGTTTCCGATTACCTGCTGCTATGGACAATCGGCCCTTGAAATTTGAAGAATTTGAAGCTTTACAAAACCAAATCATTTACGTTTCAGCGACTCCAGCGGATTATGAATTGCAACAAAGTGGCGGCGTTTATGTAGAGCAAATTATTCGCCCAACCGGTCTTTTGGATCCCATAATTGACATTCGCCCAAGTTTAAATCAAATTGATGACTTGATCGAAGAAATCCAAGTGCGATGCGAACTTGATGAAAGGGTTTTAGTAACAACTTTAACCAAAAGAATGGCGGAAGAGTTAACGAAGTACCTCACCAAAGTGTCTATTCGTTGCCGTTATGTGCATTCAGATGTAGATACGTTGGAACGAATAGAAATCATGCAAGATTTGCGAAAAGGATTGTTTGATGTATTAATTGGAGTAAATTTATTAAGAGAAGGTTTAGATCTACCAGAAGTTTCCTTAGTTGCCATATTGGATGCTGATAAAGAAGGTTTTTTGAGAAGCCATCGCTCCTTAACACAAACTATCGGGCGTGCAGCAAGAAACATCAATGGAAAAGCCATCATGTATGCCGACAAAATAACGGCGAGCATGCAAAAAACCATTGACGAAACCAATTATCGTCGTACTAAACAAATTAATTTCAATACAAAAAACAACATAGTGCCTAAAGCATTAGACAAAAAAATAGACAGTACTTTTACTAAAAACCCATTAGTAGAATTTGAATTAGGCCATACTTTAGCCAAGGCAGCAGATCCAGAAACCGCTTATTTATCGAAATCTGAAATAGAAAAAATTATTCGAGAAAAAAGAAAGAACATGGAGAAAGCAGCAAAAGAGCTAGACTTTATCCAAGCAGCAAAATTGCGAGATGAAATCAAAGTTTTACAAGACCAACTTTCTTAATTGTGTTGTTCTCGAAAAATCTTAATAATTATTTCCGGATCTATAACCACATTTGGCGATTCCTTCATAAGCTGTAAAACTCTTTTGGTAGCTTCTGGATCTAACCCCATTTCTATCGCTAGTTGTCGAATGCCAATGGCTTCATTGGTATGCAATACCCCATCACTATGCATCAATAAAGCTAAACGATAAAATTGTTGAATACGACCAAACTCAGATGCTATAGGTTTTTTAGGCAATTCTTCATGAAACATTGCTAAAAATTCTGCTCTTGAAAATCCCAATTCTTTAGCTACATGTTCTAAAAAATTCAATTCTCTTGGATGTAAAACCCCATCAACCAACGAGAAGCTAATCATTTCTAAAATCAAGCTTCTTTTTTCTTCCAAATTATCCATGCTTTTGCTATTTTTAACGAAATTATCATTTTTCGCTTGAACAACAAAATCTTATCATGCTTAAACAAACCGCCTTACAATTGTTTTTTATAGGTTTATTTTCATTGCAGGGCTTGGCTCAACACTCCACTGCTTCGCCACAAGTTAGCACTTTTACTATACAAGCTCCACAACTGAACAGCAGTAGAAAAATCTGGCTGTATTTACCTAAAAACTACACGGCCTCTACAAAAAAACACCCGGTAATCTACATGCCTGACGCCCAAAATATCTTCGATCAACAAACCTCCTTCAGTGGAGAATGGAATGTAGATGAAACGCTAGACAGCTTGAATGCCGAAGTAATCGTTGTTGGAATTGAACATGGAAATGAAAAACGCTTACAAGAACTCACTCCCTATCCTCATGAAAAATATGGTGGCGGCAAAGCCAATGACTATTTAGAATTCATAGTAAAAACCCTCAAACCCACTATAGACAAAAAATACCGTACGCATACCGATAAAAAGCACACCATGATTATCGGAAGTTCATTAGGTGGTCTTACAGCTTATTATGCTACATTACAATATCCGGAAATTTTTGGCAAGGCTGGCGTATTTTCGCCTGCTTTTTGGATCAACAAAAAAGACATTGAGCAACTCACACAACAGACCCAAAAAACACACGCTAGCTACTATTTTCTCTGCGGAGACCAAGAAGGAGAAGATGCTAGTATGGTAAACGATATGAATTACATCATTCAACTGCTTCAAAACAAAGGCCAAATATCAAAAAACAGACTAGAAAAAGTCATCATAAAAGGAGGACAACACAACGAAAAACTTTGGAAAGATGCCTTTGCTAATGCATTCTTATGGCTAGAGAAAAACTAAAACTACTATCCATTCTACAAGACAAAATCGCTAAACACATTCCTATGCATAAAGTTAAAAAAAGATAAAAAGCACATTTATTTGTTGTTTTTGCAACATTATTGATTGTTTTTGTTATTTTTTTATATTTTTACTCCTTATTTAATACCCCCAATCAAAACCTAACGCTGTATGAATTCTAAATTGGTTTATTTTAGAACGTTTCTTTTAACTTTAAGCTTGTTTCTCATTATAACTAATGCACAATCGCAGCGTTTATCAAAAAGAAAGATTGATAAAATTTTTCAAAAATCAGAGCTTTTAAAAAAGCATTTTGTAGGGTTCTCCCTCTACGATGAAAGTAAAGACAAATTGGTCTATGAATGGAATGCAGATCAAAATTTCATTCCTGCTTCAAACACCAAAATCCTTACGCTGTACACCTCGCTCGAAATGCTTGGAGACTCCATCCCTGCCTTAAAATACAAAATAAATAAAGATTCCTTGATTTTCTGGGGAACTGGAGATCCAACCTTAGGCTATGCCAACTTTAAATCGCAAAAAGTCATCAATTTTTTAAAAAATGCCAAACAAAAACTGTATTTCATTCCTAACAATTACCAAGAACCTTTTTATGGTTACGGATGGAATTATGACGACTACCAAGAATACTTTCAAGTAGAAAAAACTGCTTTTCCTGTGTCAGGCAACACTGTAGTAATCACTACCAACGACAAAGGAGAATTAGCATTTTCTCCTCCTTCATTAAGCACCTTTTTTTCCAACAAAGAAAACCATACCCTCAAAGAATTTGTAATACAGAGAAATTTATGGTCCAATGATTTTTCTATTCCAAGTAATCTAAAACCCCCAAGCAAATACTATCAGGAAATTCCATTAAAAACGAGTACAGCACTCACGCTTTCCTTACTCAAAGACAAAATAAACAGAGAAATTACACCAATAAACACGAATTACCCTGAAGATTTTCAAATTGTTTATAGCGAAAAAACCGATGATGTACTGCGACAAATGATGCTTACGAGCGACAACTTTTTAGCAGAACAGCTGTTGTTACTTTGTAGTGCCACCCTTGGAAACAAATTGAGTACCGATGTGGTTATTGCTCATTCCAAGACAAAATTCTTATCCGATATAGCACCAAAAATCCAATGGGTCGATGGTTCGGGTTTGTCTCGATTCAATTTGGTGAGCCCCAATAGTTACATTAACGTATTACAAAAAATTAAATCAAAAATTAATAATGAGGAGCGTTTACAAAGTTTGTTCCCCGCGGGAGGGCTCACAGGTACTTTAAAAAGAGCTTATCCATTACAAGATGGAAAAGCTTTTGTCTGGGCCAAAACAGGCACCTTGACCAACAATTACAACCAGAGTGGTTACCTCATCACCAAAAAAGGCAAAAAAATAATTTTCTCTTTTATGAACAACAATTTCTTACCCGATGCTTCAGAAATCAGGAAAGAAATGGTTAAAATCATCACTGAAATTCACGATACATTTTAAACTACTTAAAGATCTAATCAATATAAAATGAAACTTACCATCAGAGCCTACGAATTACAATTAAAACATACGTTTACCATTTCTAGAGAGTCTATCGATGTGCAACCTTCCTTAATTGTTGAATTGAGCGACCAAGGGTTTTCTGGATACGGAGAAGCTACCTCAAATCCGTACTACAACATCACTGTTCCAATGATGCAAGCCGATTTGGAAAAAATACGCCCTTTAATCGAAAGTGCCAAAGAGGAAACTCCTGAGCAATTTTGGGCCATGGTGCATCCGCATCTCTCACACGACATGTTTGCTTTGTGCGCCTTAGATTTGGCATACAACGATTTATACGCACGTAAAAAAGGCAAAAAATTATATGAATTATGGAATTACACCACTGATAAAAACCCTTTAACCGATTACACTATTGGTATTGCCTCTATTGATAAAATGGTGGAAAAAATGAAAGAATTGCCTTGGCCCATTTACAAAATAAAATTAGGCACAAAGGAAGATATCGAAATTGTAACCGAATTGCGCAAACACACCGATGCTGTCTTTAGAATTGATGCCAATTGTGGTTGGGGCGTTGAGGAAACCATTAACAATGCTGTAGCCCTTAAAAAATTAGGGGTTGAATTTTTAGAACAACCCATAAAAGCAGACCAATGGGAGGCGCATGCAGAAGTATTCAAGCATTCTGTTTTGCCTGTGATAGCGGACGAAAGTTGCATTATCGAATCGGATGTAGCCAGATGTTACAACCATTTTCACGGGGTCAATGTAAAATTGGTAAAATGTGGCGGTTTGACCCCTGGCAAACGAATGATTGAAGAAGCCAAAACGTTAGGCTTGAAAACCATGGTGGGTTGTATGACCGAATCCACAGTGGGTATTTCTGCCATTGCGCATTTACTCCCTCAATTGGACTATGTTGATATGGATGGTGCCCTTTTATTGGCTAAAGACATTGCAACAGGAGTAACTATCGATTATGGAAAAGTTCAGTATGCGGCATTAAATGGTACGGGAGTCACTCTTTTATAATTCTAGTATGATTGTAAATCAGTTTCCAGATCGCATCCTACAAATAGACGATAAAAAGTACCTCTATTTTGGAGGTACTGCTTATTTAGGACTTCCTACGCATGCTAAATTTCAAAAGACTGTGAATCAAAACATAAAAACATGGGGCAGTGCTTATGGAAGTTCAAGAAGTGCCAACATTCAGCTATCGGCCTATGATAAAGGAGAACAACTCTTGGCTCATTTTATTCAAAGCGAAGCTGCCGTCACAGTATCTTCGGGTATGCTAGCTGGAAAAATAATCCTAGAAATTTTACTGCAAAATAACGCCACTTGTTATCACTTTCCAAACGTGCATACTGCTTTGCAAACCAAAGACAGCCTGCCATTTTATATTAAAAACAGGATTCATCCGTCGTTAACCAACAACCAAAAAGAAACGGTAGTTTTGGTTACCGACAGCTATCCCACTTCTAGCGTCAACCCCATCGACTTAACAGCCATTGCAAACATTTCACCTTCCAAAAAAATCATTTTGGTGGTAGACGAATCGCATTCTCTAGGTATAACAGGTAACAATGGATCGGGAGAATTCTCGAATATTCAATTACCCAATATACACTCCAAAATATTGGTTGCTTCTTTAGGAAAAGCCTTAGGAGTAACTGGCGGAATCATTGCTGGGGATTGGGATTTGATTCAGGAAATCAAAAAACATCCAACATTTGTTTCTGCTGCAGGCATGAATCCAGCTTTTTTAAGTGCTTTGACTTCGTCTTTTGATTTGATTAAAAAAAGGCAAAAAAAGTTATTAAAAAATTTAAGTTTTCTAAAGTCTTTGTTACCACACGATGCCCCTGTAGCCTTTGACTCAAATTACCCCTTGATTTATCCTCATGACCCCCAATTTCATGAAAAATGTTTATCCCATAATATTGTAATTGTTAATTTCCCTTACAACACTCCCACAGGAAGTTTAAACCGAATTGTCATTACAGCCAACCACAAAAAAAAGGATTTACAACAATTAGCGAAGGTAATACTGAGTTAAAAAAAACTCCTGACATTATAACGATCAGGAGTAAATTTAACGATAAGGAGACAGCTACTAAAAATTATTTTCTACTTCAGCTGCCTCAAGCATCAAATAATGCAAATCTGTATTTTTGATAAAAGAAGGCAACAATTGACTTCCTGGTCCATACATGGCTAACTCAGTATAGTCCGCTGAGTGATCTGTACTGATCCATCCTACGGCATTTCTTTTTTTCTGAATCGAAGCCAAAGTACTTAAAGGTAAATGTCGTGGATTATAGAGTCCATCTTCAATTTTTATTGCATTGTAATAACTTAAAATCTCTTTAGCCTCGTCTTCATTTAAAATAAAATTATTAGCATATTCAACGCGTTCTATCAATTGCGCTACCGATGTTTCTCTTCCAATTCCATTTAAAATCCAATCATTGGTTTGTTTATAATGTTGAATGGTATCAAAATTAGCATTGGCATCTTTGCCATAAATGATCCCCGGATTAGCATTACCATGATCTGTGGTAATAATCACCAGAGTATTTTGATCTTTTTCAGCAAAATCCAAAGCTACTTTTACAGCTTCATCGTGTGCCACTTGATCATAAATAAGCCCGGCTACATCATTACCGTGTGCCGCCCAATCCACTTTACCCGCTTCTACTTGCAACACAAACCCTTTGGGGTTGTTTTTCATTTTATCAATAGCTCTTTGTGTCATTTCTGCCAGCGTGGGGACTTTTTCCGTCAATTCCTTACTGCTTTCTCTATCTTTCGAATAGGGTAAGCCTTCGCTATCAAAAACACCCAAAATAGGCTTGCTGTTGTTGCTTTGCCACATCTCTTTTTTGTTCTTTACCACAGTAAAGCCTTTATCTGCAAACTCTTTATAAAGATCTCTCTTATCTTTTCGAACTTCGGCTGAGAAATAATTATCCCCACCACCAAGCATCACATCAAACTTTAAGTCCATGTACAATTCTGCAATACCTTCTTGACTGTTCCTACTTTTAGAAGCGATACAAAAACCGGCTGGCGTTGCATGTGTAATGGGTACGGTAGTAACACAACCTGCCATTTTTCCGGCTTTTTTAAATTTTTGCCAAATGGGTAAATATTCTTCACCCTTTGTCCCAATATTCAAAGAACCATTTTTCACTCTAAAACCACTCCCCCAAGAGGAACTTGCCGCGGCAGAATCGGTGACAATAGATGAAGCCGAAGCCATATCCATTAAGGCACGGCTCACTTTTTTGTCTTTATACAGTTGCAACCAATGGCTTCCTTTTCCTGTTTTTCGGTTCAAATACAAATCGGTCATATTAAGTGTTCCGATACTCATCCCGTCACTAACAACAATGATGATATTTTTGGCTTTTTTATTTTTATGTAAGGTAATGAGATCTTCCTCATGAGCAACACTTTCAAAAGGTTGAAGTAATGTGGTACCCAATGCGAAAAGTGATCCTTTTTTGAAAAAATTCCTTCTATTCATAACTTTAAATTGTGATTTTGCCAAATATAAAACTTCTAAAAAGTTTTTTAGTTAAGGTTTTCTAAAGAACTCGATAACCTCAAAAAAAAAGACCATTCTCTAATCAGAATGGTCTTTTCTTTAAATATTAATTAGGAAGTAATCCCGTAAATTATAATTAAGCAGTTACTTCAATTGGTAATGGAATTTGATTTTGAAGCAAATCTTCAAATTTTTCGTGAGCTCTAATCAGGTAGCCCTTACCATTTTTCCACAATACTTCAGCAGGCTTGTATCGTGAGTTATAGTTGGAAGACATAGAAAAGCAATAAGCTCCCGCATTATGGAAGGATAAAATATCCCCTTCTTTGATCTCAGCAATTCTGCGATTGTTGGCAAAAGTATCTGTTTCACAAATATAACCTACCACGGAATAAAAACGTTCTTTCCCTTTAGGATTAGAAATGTTTTCGATATAGTGTTGTGATCCGTAGAACATGGGGCGGATTAAATGATTGAATCCACTGTCTATTCCTGCAAATACTGTTGAAGTAGTTTGTTTCACTACATTTACTTTCGTTAAAAAATAACCAGCTTGACTTACTAAAAATTTTCCAGGTTCAAAAATAAGAGTCAGGTCTTTGCCGTATTCTACACAAAAGGCATTGAAACGTTTGGATAATTTTTTACCCAACTCTTCAATATCCGTTTCAATATCGTCTTTTTTGTACGGTACTTTGAAACCACTTCCAAAATCTAAGAATTCTAAATTTTTAAAGTTTTTGGCGGCGTCAAAAAGAATCTCTGCAGCATACAAGAATACTTCGATATCCAAGATATCTGATCCGGTATGCATATGAATTCCCACAATATTCATTTTAGTATTTTCAACAATACGCACTAAATGTGGTAATTGATGAATAGAGATTCCAAATTTACTATCAATATGTCCTACAGAAATATTGGTATTTCCTCCAGCCATTACGTGAGGATTAATACGAATACAAACCGGCACATTAGGATGTTTTGTTCCAAATTGTTCCAAGATAGATAAATTGTCTATGTTGATTTGCACTCCTAAAGCGTTCACTGCTTCAATTTCTTCTAGCGATACACCATTGGGCGTGTAAAAAATCCTGTCGGGTTCGAAACCTGCATGCAACCCCAATTGCACTTCTTGAATAGAAACAGTATCTAGACCTGCTCCCATTTCTTTCATGAGTTGAAGAATCGCTACGTTTGAAAGCGCTTTCATGGCATAATTAATGCGTAGTTTTTCAACTTTTGAAAAAGCTTTTGTTAAGCGTGCAAATTGTGATTGAATTTTTTCTGCATCATATACATATAGCGGGGTTCCAAATTCCTCGGCTAGTTGAAGTAGGTCTTTTCCTTGCATTATCTTTTGTTTTTTTGCAAATTTATTACAGTTTCTTTTGGTAGCCAAATATAAAACAAAATATAACATAATATAACAAATTGTTTTAATAATTGCCTCGAATAATAAAAAAACAATTTTTTATAACAAAAAAAATCCCTTGACTTCATTACAAAGCCAAGAGATTTAAAAAAAAATGGTTCGGTTATACACCAGGCAAATCTCCTTTGCCTTTGGTTGGCAAATTGGTCGACCCCATTAGAAACAAATCTACTTCTCTAGCCGCTTCTCTACCTTCAGAGATAGCCCAAACAATTAGAGATTGTCCTCGTCTCATATCACCAGCCGTAAAAATATGCGGCACATTGGTTTGATATTGGGTAGCCTTATAATTACTTCTTACATCGGTTTCAATACCTAATTGTTCAGCTAAGGTTTTTTCTGGACCGGTAAAACCAAGAGCCAATAGGGCCAAATCACATGGCCATATTTTTTCGGATCCTTCTTTTTCAATTAATTCAGGTCGTTGTCCAGGTACCATTTTCCAAGCTACTTCTACCGTTTTTAGTGCGGTCAACTCCCCTTTTTCATTGGCAATAAACTCTTTAGTATTGATTAACCAATTTCTATTACAACCTTCTTCATGCGAGGATGAAGTTTTCAATTGTAAGGGCCAAAACGGCCAAGGAGTTGAGGGGCTACGTCCAACAGGAGGTTTAGGCATAATCTCAAAATTAGTAACCGTCAAAGCGCCTTGTCTGTTAGAGGTTCCGATACAGTCTGAACCGGTATCACCACCTCCAATTACGATAACATTTTTACCCGTAGCCGTTATTTGATCCGGAATAACTTCTCCATACAGCACTTTGGTTTGTTGGGTCAAGAAATCCATAGCTTGAACCACGCCTTTACTGTCAGCACCTTTGGTTGGCAAACCTCTTCTTTCGGTTGCCCCACCACAAAGTACCACTGAATCAAATTTCTTTAACTCTTCTACAGAAAAATTAACCCCCACATTAATATTGGTTTTGAAAACAATTCCCTCTGCTTCTAAAATTGCAACCCTTCTATCAATTATTCCTTTTTCAAGTTTAAAGTTAGGAATTCCATAACGCAACAACCCACCTATAGCGTTGTCTCTTTCAAAAACGGTTACCGTATGACCCGCTCTATTTAATTGCTGTGCTGCAGCCAATCCTGCAGGTCCTGACCCAACTACAGCAACCGTTTTACCAGTTCTTACAGCTGGTGGTTGTGGTTTGATCCAACCTTCGGCAAAACCGCGTTCTACAATATTTTTCTCAATATTTTCAATGGCTATCGGTTCCTTGATGATACCTAACACGCATGATTTTTCACAAGGTGCCGGACACAATCTACCTGTAAATTCAGGGAAATTATTGGTAGACTGCAAAATCGCCAAAGCATTTTCCCATTCTTCCTGATGCACCATATCATTAAAATCGGGAATTAAATTCCCTAAAGGACAAGAACTGTGGCAAAAAGGAATACCACAATCCATACATCGAGACCCCTGTTCTTTAATTTTTTCTTTAGGCAGTGCAATAGTAAACTCATTATAGTGCGTAAGGCGTTCTTCAACTGCTACATTACTTTCATCTGCTCTATTATATTCTTTAAATCCTCCTATTTTTCCCATGATTATTGTGCTATTAATTCTTCAACTTCTTTTTCTAAAGCAATTCGTTGCAACGCCTTTTTGTAATCGGTTGGCATCACTTTAACGAAATGTTCGACTTGATTTTCCCAATCTGCCAATATTCTTTTGGCTAAAGGACTACTAGTATACAAAGAGTGATTTTTAATTAAACGTCTTAATTTTACAATATCATCGTCTTCTAAGGTTTCAAAAGCTACCATTTCCATATTACAAATAGTGGCATCGAATTTTTTATTTGGATCAAACACATATGCAATACCTCCACTCATACCTGCGGCGAAGTTGCGACCCGTTTTGCCCAACACTACCACTGTTCCACCAGTCATATATTCACAGCCGTGATCTCCAATTCCTTCTACTACCGCTGTAGCACCAGAATTTCTCACACAGAAACGTTCTCCAGCCATTCCGTTGATGTAAGCTTCACCGGTAATCGCTCCATATAAAGCTACGTTTCCAACTATAATATTTTCTTCAGGAGCAAAAGTTGCCGTTGGTGGTACTTTAATAATTAGCTTACCACCAGAAAGTCCTTTTCCTAAATAATCATTACAGTTGCCATGAATCTTAAACGACAATCCGTTGGTAGCAAAGGCACCAAAACTTTGTCCGGCCGACCCCGTAAAATCAACTAAAATAGTGTCTTCTGGCAACCCTTGAGCCCCGTAAATCTTAGAGATTTCATTACTCAAAATAGCCCCAACAGAACGGTCTGTATTTTTAATATCAAAAGTTACTCGCGTACGTTCTTTACGGTAAATTGAAGGAATTGCTGCCTTTATGATATCAAAATCCAACACTTTTTCCAATTCATGATCTTGGCCCATCGTATTGTGATTCGGAACGATTTTGGCTTTTTCTGGTTTGTATAATATGGTTGACAAGTCCAATCCCATCGCTTTATAATGCGCAATGGCTTTGTTCACATTCAGTTTTTGTGACTGCCCAACCATTTCTTTTAAGGTTCTGAATCCTAACTGAGCCATGATTTGTCTTAACTCTTCAGCAATGAAATACATAAAATTGATTACATGCTCTGGCGTACCTTTAAAATTCTTACGCAATTCAGGGTCTTGTGTAGCAATACCTACCGGACAAGTATTGAGATGACAAGCACGCATCATAATACAACCTGACGCCACTAATGGAGCCGTAGCAAAACCAAACTCTTCTGCTCCTAACAAGGCAGCTATAGCCACATCTCGTCCTGTTTTTAATTGTCCATCACATTCTAACACCACACGGCTTCTTAAATCATTTAAGATTAAGGTTTGTTGTGCTTCTGCTAATCCTAATTCCCATGGAATACCCGTATGAGTTAGAGAAGTCAAAGGTGCCGCTCCAGTACCACCATCATACCCTGAAATTAGAATAACATCGGCTTTGGCTTTGGCTACCCCAGCAGCGATAGTCCCTACTCCCACTTCGGATACCAATTTCACATTGATTCTCGCCTCTCTATTGGCATTTTTCAAATCAAAAATCAATTGAGATAAATCTTCAATGGAGTAAATATCATGGTGAGGAGGTGGTGAAATCAAACCTACATAAGGGGTAGAATTTCGAGTAGCAGCAATCCAAGGCACTACTTTTTCACCCGGCAATTGTCCGCCTTCGCCAGGCTTAGCACCTTGTGCCATTTTGATTTGAATCTCCTTGGCATTGGTCAAATAATTAATAGACACTCCAAATCGTCCTGAAGCCACTTGCTTGATAGCACTGTTTTTGGAGTCACCATTTAATTCTTTTTGGAAACGTTTTGGGTCTTCTCCCCCTTCTCCTGAATTACTTTTCCCTCCAATACGATTCATGGCAATAGCCAAATTTTCATGAGCCTCTTGGCTAATAGAACCATAAGACATCGCTCCTGTTTTAAATCGCTTAACGATCTCTGTCCATGGCTCTACTTCGTCTATATCAATTGGATCTAGGTTATTGAACTCAAACAAACCACGAATGGTCATCAAATTGGCGCTTTGTTCGTTCACCATTTTTGAATACTCCGCATAACTTTCTGGACTGTTCAAACGAACCGCTTGTTGTAATTTGGAAATCGTGGTAGGATTGAACATATGCTTTTCGCCATTGCGACGCCATCTGTATATCCCTCCAATTTCCAAAGGCAAAAGATTAGCTACTTTTGAATTCGGGAAAGCTTTTTGGAAACGTTTTTTCACTTCTTTTTCCACTTCCATCAATCCAATTCCTTCAATTCGAGAAGGGGTATAAGGAAAATATTTTGAAGTAAACGATTTGTTCAAGCCTAAAATCTCGAAAATCTGTGCCGCTCTATACGAATGTAGGGTAGAAATACCGATTTTGTTCATGATTTTCAAAATCCCTTTTCCTATCGCTTTGTTGTAATTTTTGATAGCATACTCGGCTTTGATGCCTTCAATTTGCCCTGAATTAACTTGGTCGCGAATAATCTCATTCACCATATACGGATTTATCGCACTAGCTCCATAACCAAAAAGCAAGGCAAAATGATGCGGTTCACGAGGCTCTGCTGATTCTATTACGATACCAAATTTAGAACGTACTTTTAACTGATTTAAGGTATGGTGAATATAGGAACAGGCTAACAACATTGGGATGGGCGCCATTGTCTCGCTTACCCCTCTATCGGATAAAATCACAATATTGGCTCCTTCATTTACTGCTTTAAAGGTAGCTTGTACACATTTTTCCAAGGCGTGTTCTAGTCCATTGGCCCCTTTTTGAATTTTGTAAAGAGTAGAAATGGTTACCGATTTAAAATCAGCATGTTCAATAGAACGTATTTTCTCTAAATCTTCTTTAGAAATAATTGGGTTTTGAATTTTTAATTTTCGGCATTGTTTGGCATCAATTTCAAAAATGTTATAATCGCCACCTATCGCTAATCCGATATCCGTGATAATCTCTTCACGTATACCATCCAAAGGTGGATTGGTTACTTGCGCAAACAATTGTTTAAAGTAATTGTACAACAATTGAGGCTGATCCGACAATACAGCCAAGGGCGTATCATTCCCCATGGAGCTGATCGCTTCATTACCTGTTGCCGCCATTGGGTTGATAATGGTTTTTAAGTCCTCGATAGTGTACCCAAACATACGCTGACGAGTTTCAAAATCCAAAGCTTCAACAGGAAGCGGATTATTTGTATAAGGAATACTAGCAAGCTGTAGTAAGTTTTCGTCCAGCCATTTTTGATAGGGGCGCTTGGTAACGATGGCATGCTTTACCTCATCGTCTTCGATGATACGACCTGCATTCATATCTACTAAAAACATTTTCCCTGGCTCCAATCGACCATGTTGTACTACATCTTCAGGTTTGATATCTAAAACTCCGATTTCGGAAGACATGATTACAAAACCGCTTTTTGTTAACGTATATCTAGAAGGACGAAGACCATTGCGATCCAGTAAGGCACCAATCACATTCCCATCGGTAAATGGAATGGAAGCAGGTCCGTCCCAAGGCTCCATGATACAGGAATTGTATTCATAGAAGGCTCTTTTTTCTGGGGTCATATTTTGGTGTTTTTCCCAAGCTTCTGGCACTACCATCATCATCACTTCAGGCAAACTACGTCCAGTCATCAACAACAATTCAATCACCATATCCATGGAAGCCGAATCAGATTTACCCTCTAAAATAATTGGAAATAATTTTTTTAGATCCTCTCCAAAAACATCGCTCTTCATGAGTTCTTCACGAGCACGCATACGACTCACATTGCCACGCAAAGTGTTGATTTCACCATTGTGACACATATATCGAAAAGGCTGAGCTAAATCCCAAGAAGGAAAAGTATTGGTAGAGAATCGTTGGTGCACTAAAGCCAATCGAGTTACCAAATCATCATCTAGTAAATCTGTATAATATCGACTGATGTCTTCGGGCATCAACAAACCTTTATATATAATAGTTGTTGTTGAAAAACTTGAAAAGTAAAACATGTGGCTTTCCGAAGTTTTGGAGTTACGAATAGCATGCTCTGCAATTTTACGAGCAGCAAACATTTTGGCATTAAATTGTTGCTCCGAAAGCTCCAAACCATTTTTACCAACAAATACTTGTTTAATCGTAGGTTCTTTATCAGCTGCAATTTGACCAAGATTAGAATCGTCTACCGGTACATCACGCCATCCTAAAATGGATAAGTTTTGATCCTGAATGGCTTTTTCAAAAGTAGTTTGACAAAAAAAGACTTGGTTTTTACTTTTGGGCATAAACACCATTCCCACTGCATACTCTTTAGGAGCAGGAAGATCAAAATCACATACTTTTTTGAAAAAAGTGTGCGGAATATCAAAAAGGATTCCTGCACCATCTCCGGTTCTACCATCTGAGCTAACTGCTCCTCTATGTTCTAATTTGATTAAAATGTCTAATGCCTTATGAATAATATCATTCGATTTGATTCCATTCAAATTACAAATAAAACCAGCACCGCAATTGTCATGTTCAAATTCGGGCAAATAAAGACCTTGCTGTTCAACTTTCATGCTTCTATTTTTTTTTACAAAAATAAGGATTTGATAAAAAAACATCAGCAATTTCAAGCAAGTAACTGCTATTTTTACTATATTTTCAAAATTTTATTAACGAATTAACAATAGCGAAATTTTACCCACCAACTTTTATCATATTCATAATTTAAAATCTCAAAAAACAATTTAATATAAGAATTTTATTACTTTTTAAAATATACTTAAAGTAAACTTTCAAAATATCACAAAATTGTCTTAGTATTTTACATTTTCAAAACATGAGGTTTGAATTAGGAATTATATTCAAAATTTTAGGCTTTTTTTAAGTTAAAAAAAATAATTTTAAATTAAGTTTAATTTTCTATTTTTGTCGCACTTTGAATCTGAAAACGTTTTCAGAGAAAGGTCAAATTTTATAAACGTTATGAATATACACGAATATCAAGGAAAAGAAATTTTAGCGAGCTATGGCGTTCGAATTCAACGCGGAATCGTGGCTAACAATGCTGTGGAAGCGGTAGCTGCAGCAAAACAATTAACTGCTGAAACTGGAACAGGTTGGCATGTCATCAAAGCTCAAATTCACGCTGGTGGACGCGGAAAAGGCGGTGGAGTAAAATTGGCCAAAAACTTGCAACAAGTAGAAGAACTTGCTCAACAAATTATTGGCATGCAGTTGATCACACCTCAAACGCCTGCCGAAGGAAAAAAAGTACACAAAGTATTAGTTGCAGAAGACGTTTACTATCCTGGCGAAAGTGAAACTTCAGAATTCTACGTTTCTGTTTTATTGAACCGAGCTACAGGACGCAACATGATTATGTATTCTACCGAAGGGGGAATGGATATCGAAGAAGTTGCGGAACACACGCCTCACTTGATTTTCACTGAAGAAATTGACCCTGCTGTTGGCTTACAAGGTTTCCAAGCCAGAAGAATCGCTTTCAACTTAGGCCTTTCGGGTAATGCCTTCAAAGAAATGGTAAAATTCATCGATGCTTTGTACAATGCTTATGTGGGATCAGACGCCTCAATGTTTGAAATCAATCCAGTATTGAAAACTTCCGATAATAAAATCATGGCAGTTGATGCTAAAGTAAATATTGACGATAACGCCTTATTCAGACAAGCTAAAATTGCGGATATGCGTGACATCCGCGAAGAAAACCCAATCGAAGTAGAAGCCAAGGAAGTAGGATTAAACTATGTAGATCTTGACGGTACTGTTGGTTGTATGGTGAATGGTGCTGGATTAGCCATGGCAACGATGGATTTGATTAAGTATGCTGGTTTTGAACCGGCAAACTTCCTAGACGTTGGAGGAACCGCTGATGCTAAACGTGTGGAAACAGCTTTCCGTATCATCTTAAAAGATCCAAACGTAAAAGCAATCTTAATCAACATTTTTGGAGGAATTGTTCGTTGTGACCGTGTGGCGCAAGGTGTAGTAGACGCTTACAAAAACATGGGCGATGCAATTCAAGTACCAATTATTGTACGTTTACAAGGAACTAATGCAGCTATTGCCAAAGAATTGATTGATAATTCTGGTATGCCTATTTTATCTGCAGTAGAATTCCAAGAAGCAGCTGATCAAGTAAAAGCAGCGTTGTCATAATGCAACATAAATTACAAAACAAAAAATCCTGTTTACAAAACTACGTAAACAGGATTTTTTTTGATAGTTGAAATAAAAAAGTATATTCTAAGCTCCAATTTCTTGAAGTTGTTCGGATTCATATCTATGCAACCCCACATGTTGTTTTTGTGCTAACACATAAAGCGCTTTAGCCACCTTCGCACTGTCAATAGCTCGGTAGCGCTTTAATTCCCCCAACAGAACAAAAGAAAAAAGCTTCATAAAAAAAGCCCCTACAATTTCTCCCAAACGGAATTCGGAACGGTTTCCTAACAACAATGAAGGCCTTACAATAATAGTGGCATCAAAATTCAATCCTTCCAAAGCGGTTTCAACCTCCCCTTTCGTCTTTAAATAAAAATTAGAAGTTTGGGGTTGCGCACCCAATGAGGAAACTATAAGACATTGCTTGAAGTGATTAGCTTTTGCAAGTTGTGCAATAGTAAAAGGGTATTCATAATCAACTTTACGGAAAGCCTCTTGGCTTCCTGCCTTTTTAATAGTTGTTCCAATAGTACAAAATAAATCATCTCCCTTTACTAAGTGTTTATAGGAATCAGGGGTATCGAAATCAATATTGAACTCTTGCAACTTAGGATGCGTTTTCTCAGTGCTGCGTTTTACCAATGCAATCACCTTTTCATAACGATCGCTCTCCAACAACAAATCCAACAATTGCCCACCAATCAACCCAGTACTTCCAATAATTAAGGCTGTCTTCATGGCTAATCCTATTTTTTACTCTTTCCGTTATTAAACTTAACATTTTCCACAACCTGAATCTTTGGAGCTGTTTTGGAAGTATTTTTTTTAAACGGTTTTCCACCTTTGGCTGCATTGCGTGGCGCTTTTGGAAGAGCTTTAAGAGATGGATTCGCACTACCCGTGCTCTTGTCTTTGCCAATTCTTATGCGATTTTCAGACAATACCTCTATAGGATTTTTTGGGTGTTCTTTGGTACCTCGTAAGTGAATTACTAATCCATTTAAAAAATTGCGCAATACTTGATCCCCACATTCAACAAAATTAGGATGGTTTTCATTTCTAAAAAAAGCACCTAATTCGGATTTTGAAATTCGAAAATCCACTAACTGCAATATTTCTACAATTTGCTCATCTCGTAATTGCAAAGCAACTCTAAGTTTTTTTAAGATATCGTTGTTATTCATCATTATCAATTTTAAGAAAACAAAGGTAGAGTAAATTTCACAAGGCCATTTATCTAATTATAAATATTACCAATAAAAAAAAGCAGTAGTGATCGAAATCACTACTGCCTCAACTAAATCCTGAGTATAATATAGTTTATAACGGTAAGTTTACGACATCAGACTTGCTATTTTTATTTTAGATTGTTAAAACAACCTTTTCATTCACACAAGACTTTCTTTAATTGAAACTATATAGTACGACAAAATTTCTCTCTACGATTAGACAAAAATTAAACACACCCCCTCCTTACAACAAGTCTGCTTTTGCGTTTTTATGCGCTTTATGAGTTGATGAATAATTTTTTAACACTACTTTATAACCAAAACTTCAAAAAACGCACAATAAATCACAATAAATAAGTTTTTATTTAATAAATTTAAGACTAAATTATTAACTTCATAAAAAAACAACCAAATGCATTTATCATGTTATACGATTATAATTATAAATGTATATTGCATCATTATTAACAATTAATTAACTGTATTAACTATTTTTTTTATGAAACACCAAAAACTATATTATTTAGTAGTATTGTTTTTAGCAAGTTACTTTTCGCTATTGGCACAAGAAAAAACCATTAGCGGACTTGTTAAAGATGTATCAGGAGCCCCTATACCTGAAGTCACCGTAGTTGTAAAGGGGAGTCAAAAATCTGTAGTGACAGATTTTGATGGTAAATTTGAAATCAATACTGCCAATGGCAGCACCCTTGTGTTCTCAAGTTTAGGTTACACAACCGAAGAGCGAAAAGTTACCGGCACCAAAATAAATGTAGTGCTTACTGAAGAAACTAAACAATTAGAAAATGTAGTGGTAACGGCTTTAGGAATTAAAAGAGATCAAAAATCCTTAGGATACGCTAATCAAAAAGTAAAGACCGCCGATGTCATAACGGTTAGAGAAACAGATATCAATAATGCTCTAGCTGGTAAAGTGGCAGGAGTTCAATTCATAGGCTCTCCTAGTGGTGATTTTAGACAATCTCTTTTAAGGCTAAGAGGAAACACAGGAGTTCTATTTGTAGTAGACAATATTAAAGTAGCTAGCATAAGTGACATCAACCCAGAAAGTATAGAAAACATAAATGTTTTAAAAGGCTTATCTGCAACAGCATTATTTGGGCCTGACGGAAGAAATGGAGCCGTTGTAATTACAACTAAAAAAGGAAAGAAAGGAAAAACCACTATTGAGTTTAATCAAAGTACCTCTTTAGAAACTGCTTATTTATTCCCCGAATTTCAAAATGAATATGGTGGAGGATATTCTCAAACTTTCCAGAAATTCGTTTACAATCCCGCTACCGATCCTGCTTCTTTTGCTGCTTTTAACGGTCAAGACATGGTGGATTATGGAGCAGATGAAAGTTGGGGGCCCAGAATGCAAGGTCAACTTGTTAGGGCTTGGAATTCTTGGGAACCTGGAACACCTGAATTTGGAAAACTAACCCCTTTTGTGGCAAACCCAAACAACATTAGAGATTTCTACGATACAGGTTACACAAATAGAACTAGTCTTGGATTTGGAAAAGCAAACGACGATTATTCAATTAACTTGGGTATTGTAAGAACAGACCGCAAAGGCATAGTTCCAAATACTGAGCGCGAACAATACGATTTTAATTTAAATGCCGAAGTAAAGCTAACGGAAAAATTCAAAATATTCTCTACAATTTTATTTCAAAATAGATTCACTAAAGGATACAATGACAACAATACGGTGTTAGCAACTACTTCTAGTTTAAGACAGTGGTTTCAACGTCAGTTGAATATGGCAGAATTACGCAACTATAAAGTAAACGGAAAAATACTTACTTGGAACAGAAATAGTGCCCGAGACGGAAGATCGGCACAATGGAACTCCCCCTACTTTGATCAATACGAACAAGTAAACAAAGAATCACTTACTTCTTTCAATGGGAGAATTGGAGCAACTTATGATTTTTCAAAAAATTTCAGCACTACTTTTGAGGCTAGAAAAACAGCAATAAATTCCGCTTACAATGACATTACTTATGCATGGGGAGGATATGATGTTCCTAGATATGAAGAAAGTTTGAATTCAACCAATAAAGAAGAATTATTTGGAATAGCTAATTACAAAAACACCTTAGGAAAGTTTGATTTTAATTTTCAAGGAGGGTTTGAATTTCAATATTTCGATAGAAAGTATATGTTAAACAACACAGTAAATGGATTAACAATTGAAAACTTTTACAGTATTGCGACTTCTAAAGATGCGCCATATATTGAAAACAGAAGATTTGAAAGTAAAAACAGAGCCCTTTTCGCAACAGCTTCTATTGGATACGACAATTTCGCTTACATCGATGGTTCGATTCGTAAAGACTGGAACTCTACAGCTTATGAAAACGACAATAGTGTAGTAACAAAATCAATCTCAGGCAGCATAATTTTTAGTCACTTTATTCCTGATAATAATATTTTATCCTTTGGTAAATTAAGAGCGGGATTTGCACAAGGACCTTCTTTTCCTGGGATTTACGATACCAATCCAATTTACACTATACAAGCACCGTACGGAAGTTTCCCTGTTTCTTCAACACAAGCAGTTCCAGCTAACCCATTCTTAACTGGAGCCAAGAGAGACGAATTTGAAGCCGGTATAGAACTAAAATTTATCAAAAACCGCCTAGGCCTTGATGTGTCATACTTTGAAAGAACCGACAACAATTTACCGAGTTTAATTTCTTTAGATCCAGCAACAGGCTCTACAGGAATTAGAGCAAATCAAGGAAAACAAAGAGCAAAAGGATTTGAGTTTGCCTTGAGTGGCACACCTATCAAAACAGATACTTTCGAATGGAACTTAACAGCAAACTTAGCAACTCTTGATCGCAAAGTACTATATATTGGAGACAACATTCTGCAAAACATTATTCAAAGCAGAGGTTCAAATCAAGGAAACATCCAATTAGTTGAAAGAAAAGGAGAAAAATGGGGTGCAATTTATGGCACTAGAATCAAAAGGGATGCTAATGGAAAAGCAATTCTTACTTCAACGGGTAACTTTGTAAGAGAACAAGGAGCCTATCTAGGTAATGTTCTCCCAGAATTCACAGGAGGTTTTTCTACTTCATTCACTTATAAAAATTTTGACCTTAACTTAGGTTTCGATTTCCAAAAAGGAGGAAAATATTACTCAGTATCAAACTCATTAATTAATAGAACAGGTCTTGGAATCGAAACTGTAGGAAATAATGATTTAGGAAACCCAAAACGCGACCCCGTGGTGGATGTAAACGGTGTAATTAAAACATCTGGCGCAATTCTAAACAGCCAAGCTGCTTCAAACACAGGAGGATTATTAGTTAGCGGTGTATCTGAAACAACTGGTCAAGATATCGAATACCGTATTAATACTTCATCCTATTATGCAAACATTAGAAGTATAGCAGAACCATTCTTGGAAGATGCAACTTATGTTAAACTTAGAACTCTAAGATTGGGGTATACTTTTGACAAAACTAAGTTATCAAGCTTGCCTTTTGAAAAACTCAATTTGGCAGTTTACGCTAATAACCTTTGGTTGATTTATGCAGCAAACAGAGATATCGATCCTTCTGAGCTGCAATCTTACCAAACAGGACAATCTACACCTTTTATTGAAGCAGGTCAATTGCCTAACTCTAGATCAATTGGTTTGAATATTGTATTAACTTTTTAATAATTCCAAATGAAAAAAATATTTTGTAGACTACTAGTTGCTACAATTTTCGCAACAATTAGTTTTTCATGTGAAAATGTTGATTTTGGCGACACTAATGTAAACCCTAATTCGCCATCAACAGCAAATACAGCTTCGTTGTTAACAGGTGCACAACGTTCAATGGTGGGGATTTTTACAGCTCCAGAGCCATTAATTTATGTACAATACCTAACGAATGGATTGTATCCAAAAGAAACTATTTATGATCAATTGAATTTTGAATACACCACCAATTACGTTAATATATTAAGCAATTTAGAACAAGTAATTTATCTGAATAAAAATACCGATACTGCACCAAGTGCAGCCGCCAATGGTTCTAACAAAAATCAAATTGCAGTAGCGACAATTCTCAAAGTTTTTACTTTTCAAAACATAACCGATCGTTGGGGCATGATACCTTATACTGAATCATTACAAGGAGTTAAAGCTACTACACCAAAATTCGATACACAAGAAGCTATCTATGATGGTTTGTTTAAAGAATTAGAAACTGCTATTACAATGATAGATGCTGGGGCAGGCCCTAAAGGAGATGTTATCTTAAAAGGTAACATGAACGAGTGGAAACGTTTTGCAAATACCTTAAAAATGACAATGTCTTTACGCCTTTCTAAAAAATTCCCTGCCGCTGGTGGATATGCTGCAACAAAATTTAACGAAGCTCTAAATGCCGGGACTATCAATGCTAATGCTCAAAATTTTGTATTCCCATATATTGCCGATGAGAATCATGACAATCCTTGGCAAGATCGTTTTGAGACTAGATCAGATTATTTGATGAGCGCCCCCTTTGTAAACATGTTGATAGGAACAGGAACAAACATTGCACCACAAGATCCAAGATTGGAAAAATTTGCAGACAAAGCAACAAACGGAGGTATTTATAAAGGCGGTAATACTTCAGACGTACCAAACACCGTGGCTAACTGTTCTTTCATTACGAAAGATATAATCAAAAACGCAACAGCCCCCTCATTCATATATACATACGCCCAAATTTGTTTTGCAAAAGCCGAAGCCGTTACTTTAGGATGGATAACAGGTAATGCAACTACATTTTATAATGATGGTGTTAGAGCATCAATGGCACAATGGAATGTAGCATCCACTGCTGCTGAATTGTATTTAACCCAAATGCCTTATATTGATGTAAATTCGATTGCAAAACAAAAATATATTGCTCTGTTTATGCAAGGTTACGAAGGCTGGAACGAATGGAGACGTTTCGGTATGACCGCAGTACCTTTAACCAAACCAACCGGCACTATCAACGGAAAAGATATCCCTCAAAGACAAGCTTATGGTGCTAGTGTAAAAACACTTAATTTACTAAACTATGAAGAAGCTGTTAAAGCGCAAGGAGCTGATGATTTAGATACCAAAGTATGGTGGGCCAAATAAAATAGTTTCACCCATAACAATAAAAAACCTCTATTGAAATTCAATAGAGGTTTTTTTGTATATCAAAATGAAAAATTGTCGTGCAAACCAATTTCTAGTCTTAACAATTATCTTTTTATTAATAACTCTTCTAACACTTCGCCTTCGGTACCGTTAGGAAACGTAATCTTTAGCATTTTGGACAAGGTTGGAGCAATAGTGGTGATGTACTCTTTTTTATACGATTCGCCTTTGGGAATTTTCCAACCGTAAAACAGCAAAGGCACGTTGGTGTCATAACTATTAGGACTACCGTGTGTAGTACCTGTTTCATTATACTCCATATAGCCTGTGCGATGCAATAGCACCAAATCGCCATTTTGTTTGGGATCAAATCCTCTAAAAATAAAATCCAAAGTATAATCTCCTCCTGAAGAGGCTAAAATTTCTTCCTCCGTATAGACACGTCTAATATAAGGTTGCGTCATCATAAACGTTTTGAACTGCTGTTTCACCAAACTAAAATCCAAGCCTTTAGACTGCACTGCTTCTCTATCAAAATACACATTGTAATTGGAATAATTGCGCACCAAATTTACCCCATAAGTCGCCACCGAAAATTGCTCTAAAGACTTTTGTATGGTCTTGGTGGGGACATTGCTAACATTGTATTTTTGATCTCTCAGAAAAACAGCATTTTCAGCCGCAGCATGGTCCGCTGTTAAAAAAAGCAAATAATTCCCTTTACCAACTTTAGCATCCAAATAATCCATCATCTTGCCCAAAGTAAGATCCAAGCGCAAATACGTATCCTGCGTTTCCATGGCACGTGTGCCAAAAGTATGCCCAATATAATCTGTAGAAGAAAAACTAACGGTCAAAAAATCAGTACTATCATCTTTTCCTAGATCTTCCTTTTCAATGGCTTTTAGAGCTAAATCCGCTAAGATATCATTTCCATAAGGAGTGGTTCTTAAAATTCCCGCACCCGACTCTTGATACAATTTATTCAAATCATACGAAAAAACAGGTGGTTTCGACTTATCGATTCGTCCCTCATAAGGATTATCATCCGAGAGGCTTTCATTATAATCCTTGGCGGGTCTCAACAAACTCCAACCTTTTTGAATATATTTTAAATAGTGCTGCTCTTCGTTGAATTTCACCACCCATCCCGGTATTTCATTTCCATAAAAAGTACTCGAAATAAAATCGCCCGTATTGCTATACCAAAACGCCCAATTGGCAAAATGACCTGCTGGCAAAATAGCCCCACGATCTTTGATACTCATACCTATAACCTTTCCCTTGAAATTGGTAGCCAATCGTAATTCATCGGTTACCGTAGTTGCTAAAAGATTTTTGGGCGACATTTTCCCCTCTTTTTCTGACCCTTTTACCAATGATTGTACGGCATCATCATCGGTACAATATAAATTTTTACCAGTAGCTTTATTAAACCACTCATTGCCAACAATACCATGAATGGCTGGGGTAGTCCCAGTATAAATAGACGCATGGCCTGGAGCCGTATAAGTAGGCATATAATTATAGTTCATGTTGTAGAACGTGTACCCATTTTGCATTAAGCGCTTAAACCCATTTTCTGAATAATCTTCATAAAACCGATCCAAATACTCAGTTTTCATCTGATCTACAACAATACCCACTACCAATTTGGGACGCTGCTGTGCATTGGCAACAAGAACCAATTGCAGGACCACACAAGCTATTAGTTTTTTCATAGTACAAAAATTTAGTAGACAAATGTAGGAAACATAATCCATAAAAAATTAAAATGAATACAACGCCCTTACAAAAAACAATTTGATAACATTCGAAAAACATTTCGGCAAGCAACTTTTTTTAATATCATAAAGTCCTCTCAAATTCAATAATGAAAACAACACAGTTGATAATTATTATCCGTTTCCATCTTGTATTTTCCTAATTTTGCAAATGGAAACAACTATCGGCTTGCACTAGTCCAATTTAAAACGAAAGAGGAATGAAATTGCGAAAACTTCAAACGAACACTACTTTAGAATTTTACATCCCTGACTTTACCTCAGAGATGGAAATTCCTTTTGCAGACATAGGTATTAGTGCTGGTTTTCCCTCACCTGCCGACGATTTTATAGAATTAAGCATTGATCTTAACAAACACCTGATCAAACATAGAGACAGTACCTTTTTTGCCAAAGTAAAAGGAGACTCGATGAAAAATGCCGGGATCTCTGATGGCGATCTTTTGGTAATAGATAAAAGTATGGAACCTCTGGATGGTAAAATTGCAATATGTCAAATTGATGGAGAATTTACTGTAAAGCGTATTAAGATTGAAAAAGACGTAGTTTGGTTAATTGCCGAAAACGAAGCCTACGCTCCCATTAAAGTCACTCCTGACAATCAATTCATGATTTGGGGTATCGTCATGCATTGCATCAAATCATTTTAATCAAATCATAGATAACAGATTATTTACCGCTTTTGGCTCCCTTTAGGGTCAGGGGTTAAACCAAAAACTTACCCTAAACCCGATAACTGAACACTTTGAAACTGAATACTTTGAAACTGAACACTTTGAAACTGAACACTGAATACTAAAATAATGTACGCTTTAGTCGATTGCAATAACTTTTACGCTTCATGCCAACGCGTATTCGAACCTCGTTTGATAGGAAAACCAGTAGTCATACTATCCAACAACGATGGGTGTGTTATCGCGCGTTCCAATGAGGCCAAAGCCTTGGGTATCCCCATGGGCGCCCCCGCATTCGAGTACAAAAAGCTTTTTGAAAAACACAACGTATTTGTATACTCATCAAATTATGCTTTGTATGGCGACATGAGCAGCCGGGTGATGAACATCCTATCAACCTACACCCCAGAGATCGAAATCTACAGCATCGATGAAGCTTTTATGAAATTCAAGGGTTTTGACTACGTTAAGCTAGAAGATTATGGCAAAGAAATTCAACGTACCGTAACCAAAAACACTGGTATCCCCATCAGCCTAGGTCTAGCTCCTACTAAAGCGTTAGCTAAGATTGCTAATAAAATTGCAAAAAAATTCCCCGATCGCACCCAAAGCGTATATATCATAGATACCGAAGAAAAAAGAATAAAGGCCCTCAAATGGACCAAAATAGAAGACGTTTGGGGCATTGGCCGCAAACACACCAAACGCTTACAAGCCAAGCAAATCTTCAACGCTCACCAATTCACCCAACTCCCAGATGAGTGGGTCCGTAAAGAAATGGCTGTAGTCGGGCTGAGGCTAAAACACGAATTGGAAGGCAAACCCACTTTGGACCTAGAAACGCCTAAAAGCAAAAAAACGATTGCTACTACCCGGTCGTTTGAAAAACCCATGTCCCAACTCGAGGATCTTTCCGAACGTGTAGCCACGTTTACCGCTTCTTGCGCACAAAAACTCCGCAAACAAAACAGTCATTGCAACATGATTATGGTCTTTGTCCACACCAATAACTTCAGAAAAGACCAACCTCAGTATTCTCGCAACATTGTGGTCAAAACCGACTTTCCCACCAACTCCACCATCGAGCTGAACCGTTATGCCCAAATCGGACTTAAAGCGATTTTCAAAGAAGGCTACCTCTACAAAAAAGCAGGTGTCATCGTCATGGGCCTTACTCCCAACAACGAAACCCAACTTTCGTTGTTCAACACTAGTAACCCCAAACACCAGCCGTTAATGAGCGTCATCGATAAACTTAACCTATCCTACGGTAGCAACAAAATTAAATTTGGCACTCAATCTTTGGGCCGCCAATGGAAAATGAAACAAGAAAAACTCTCTCCAAGTTTCACTACTAAAATTAGTGATATCATTACAATCAATGTAGAGTAATCTAATAAAAGTTGCATATATTTAGCAAAACAAAGAGCGCGATGCAACTTCCATATACTCCTCTTTGGGGTGTTCTGAAGCAAATGTATTTCTTGTTAAAAAAGCATTGTGCTTTATTTAAGCCGATAAAAAGGAAAAACAAATAAATATGAAACTGTACTTTTTACTTTGTATTGCAATTACTTTAAATTCATTTTCACAAGTAAAAATCATACACGGAGAAATAAAAGATGCCGAGAACAAAACCCTTCTGCAATATGCTAATATTGGAATACCAAATAAAAATACTGGAACAGTATCCAATTCTGATGGAAAATTTTCTTTAAAAATAAATGACAATATTAATGAAAATGATATTGTGTCGTTTTCATATGTTGGATACGAAACGAAAAAAATTGCAATAGGAAAACTTAATCTTTTGAATAATGTGATTGAATTAGTTCCTGAAAAGCACCAATTAAATGAAGGTGTGGTAAAACTTGTCAAACCCAAACCCTATATCCTTGGAAGAAATTCAAAAGGTTTGGGACTTATGCATACTAATTTTTATACATTTTACGAAAAAGATGTGGATGATCGCTTAAGCAAAGAAATCGGTATGAAATTCCAACTGAAAAAAAAATTGTAAAATAAATGATTTAAATTCCAACATCACTTCAAATGAATTTAGTTCTCTAAAATTCAGATTGAATTTTTATAAAGTAGAAAAAGGGTTACCCAAACAACTTATTGTGGATAAAGATATTATATTTGAAATTAAAGATGAGTACAAAGGTTGGTTCCATTTAGACTTAAAACCATATGAAATCTATTTAAACAAAGAAACGGAAGATATTGCCATCACCATTCAATGGGTTGAAAGCCAAAAAACGAACAAGAAAAGCAAATATTTTGCAATATCAACAGCAGCATCGGCAACGGAAACAAGCTTTTTTAGAGAAAAATCAATGGACAGTTGGAAAAAAAATGGGCAAAGTTTGAGTTTTTACTTAAACACAATGTGTAACTAAAAAAAGGAACTCAACCAAAGACGCTGTAAAACTTAACAAAACAGTTAAAAATCAAATAATGAAAAAAAATTTGTTTTTCCTTTTCTCACTACAATGCACTTTTACATTTGCCCAAAAGGAACTCACATTGAAAGTGCATTACCATCCTGAAATGAGTTATTACCAAACCCTCCATCAATCTTCCGAAATGAGTATGAAATACTCAGGTTCGGAAGAAATACTCCAAAAATTAAAAGAAAAAGGGATTCAAAACCCAACAATTACCAATAATCATTTAAAATTTGAAATGGTTTTGAAAACAGGAAAAGTAACCGATAAAAACAATTTCCCTCTAACAATGGAAGTTATCAATACAACAAGCAGTGATGGTAAAAAACCTTTTCCAGACAATACTATAATTTATGGCACCGGAACCACGGATAACTTACCAAAATTAGACTCTATTGTTTCAAAAAACATTGATGAAGAATACAAAAAAGCATTACTTCACACCCTTCAAAGCACATTTTCTCAATTATCCTTTCCAGAAAAAAAATTAAAAATTGGGGATAGCTTTTCGCAAGAATCTCCTTTATCAATTCCAATAGCAGGAGTTAACATTAAAATGAACATAACCACTACCTATAAATTATTAAGTATAAACAATAATAAAGGTAATCTGGATGTCGACATTAACTTTTCAATGGATTCTGCTATTTCTAATTACGATGTCATTGCCAAAGGTCATGGAAAAGGGATAATGGTCTATGACATGAATACCCAATTTCTTTCTAAATACGAAACAGAAAACGTTATGGAAATGACAGTAAAAACAGAAAAAATAAATTTAGAGTTAACCTCAAAAATCGGCTATATACAAACCGTGACGGCATCTAAAAACCATAAAAAAAAATCAACATAAGTTAATTAGCTAGCCAAACAACTAAAAAAACAACAATGATCAATCACCAGTCAAAATCAATTGATTCCTTAATAACAAATCGCCCTAATTAACTAGCTCTTGAACAACTTCTAACTCACTTATAAAACAGAAGTATTTTTCGCAAACTTATGTCTTGATGACCAACAGCCACCTCATAATGGAACACCAGAATTTCTATAATCCAAATAACTTTTGAATTCAAAAGAGTATTTTTACAAAAAAATGTAAAAATGGACATAGAAAAACTAAAGTACCCAATAGGGACATTCACACCTCCAAACCACATAACCAAACAAAACCTCGAGCAATGGATTGCTACTCTCGATAGCTTTCCGGCTGTGCTCTTTACTGAAGTAGCAAATTTAACATCAGATCAACTGGACACACCATATCGACCACAAGGTTGGACTATTAGGCAGGTGATCCATCACTGTGCAGACAGCCACATAAACAGTCTAATACGTTTAAAATTGGCATTAACAGAGGAAAACCCTACAATTAAACCTTATGAAGAAGCACGTTGGGCAGAACTCGAAGACAGTAAAAAAATGGGTATTGAACCTAGTTTAAAAATAATAGAAGGCATCCATAAACGATGGGTTGCACTTTTAAAAAATAGTTCAGAAGACACATTATCCAGAACTTTTTATCACCCAGAAAATAAACGCACCACAAGAATCGACGAACACATTGGATTATATGCATGGCATTGCAACCATCATCTAGCTCACATTCAATTAGCCAAAAAAAACATACGCTAATTAATTATCTCCATTTTCCTCATAGTTGACGTTTAATTAGACGTAAAAAGAGTACAAGATACAAACCCCCACAATCAAAAGAAAAAGGGATTTTAAAGCATCTCAAAATATTGCAGTACTCCCGAAGTCTCGGGACTCAGGCGGGGTAACTTCTCTTTATGGACTATATTTTTGCCTTGATCCCTTTTTAGACTAACTACTATTTATGCTTAATTTTTGCTACTCCACAGGTTTTTGCC
>NZ_JBUYSY010000003.1:0-275398 GCF_055231795.1 Flavobacterium riviphilum | reverse complement strand
TCTCCCCTTCAACACACCCACTCTATATTTATAAGTAACATCAAACACTACCTTTCTATACTCTATCCATACTCTAGCTATACTCTATCTATACTTATATATAGTATAGTAAACACTGTATTGATTCCAAAGACTAGGAACAGGAGAAATGAAACCATGACACACCAAACAACACTAATTCTCATTAATCAACAATAAAACTAGCGTCTTAGAAAAAAAGACCTCCATTACAACAGTAAAAAGAGAACAGAAAAACAACCAATCGCAAACGAATAGAAAACTAATTACTGGTAACGAATAGCACGAATTGGTGAAATTCGTGTTATTATAAAAGAAGGAATCAATAACACCAAAAAGCAAACCAAGGTAGTAACAAGATTAATCAACAACACATACCCCCAATTGAAACAGACAGGAGCATGATCTACATAATAATTCTCTGGATTAAGCTGCACTATATTGAAGAAATATTGACACGCCAACAAAGCTATCCCAATAAGGTTCCCCCAAAACAATCCACGCGCAATTAAATATAGAGCATTATATAAAAATATCTTTCGCACCGAAAAACTACTTGCCCCTAAAGCTTTGAGAATACCTATCAATTGTGTTCTCTCAAGAATAAGCACCAATAAAGCCACAACCATATTTATCGTCGCCACAAGAATCATTATCACTATAATGACCACAATATTTATATCAAACAATTTAAGCCAATCAAAAATATAGGTATACTTTTCATGAATAGTCTTACTATCCAAAGTTGGAGGCAATCCTTCGTAGATTGTTGCTCCTATTTCATCTATCCTATCGAAATCACTAACAAAAACTTCAAAAGCCCCCACTTGAGAAGGCAGCCACTTATTTAATTTCTGAAGATGTCTTAGATCACCAAAAATCATGGATTCATCAAATTCTTGAAAACCTGAGCTAAAAATACCAACCACTTTAAAATTACGAACATTATACCCATTTGACTTCATAAAATAAGTATGAAAACTATCTCCAAGGCGCAACCGCAATCGATCTGCTATAATTTTAGAAATCAACACCTCATTAACAACTGCTCCTTCCAAATTAGGCAAACGTCCTTGAATGAGATATTCATTCATGTATTTCCAATTATAATCTACACCCACACCTTTAAAGACCACACCTTCAAAATCAGTTGATGTTCGTATCACACCGGATTTGGTTCCCACAGCCTGAACATGTGCCACTTCGGGAAAGGACTTAAAAAAAGCAATTGTATTTTTATTTTTCTGAATTGGAACCAAAGTAGCCTCTCCTTCATTACTATCGTAATTGGTAACCAGTATATGCCCATTGAATGCCGCAATTTTTTCTCTTATTTTCTGTTGCAGACCAAGTCCTGTAGCCACCGCAACAAGCATCATAATGACTCCTATAGCTATTGCAGCAATAGCTATATTAACAATTGGAGTAGAAATAGTACTTTTTCTATCGGTAGTAACAATTAATCGTTTGGCAATAAAATACTCTAAATTCAAAATAGGATAGGATTTAATATAACTAGTAACTTACAAAGTTATTTTCTTTTTCATTTCTTCTACTATATTATACACAGCAGGACATATAGGTATATTTTTTAATGTTATATCGGTAATTTGATAAAACTTTTTTCGATCGGTATGCGGAAATTCTTTACATGCTTTTGGTCGGACTTCATAAATAAAACAAGTATTATCCGTATCCAAAAAAGAGCAAGGTAATTGCTGTAAAACATAATCATTATCCTCATCAATTTTCAAATACTGCTCGATAAAACGCTGGGGTTTCACTTTCAAATATTTAGCAATTCTTTCAATATCGGCTGCAGTAAAAAGAGGTCCAGTGGTTTTACAACAATTGGCACAATTCAAACAATTTGTTGATTTAAACTCGTTATCATGCAGTTTTTGCATTTCATAATCCAAATTCTTTGGAGGCTTCTTTTTTAGCTTATCAAAATACTTTTTGTTTTCGATATGCTTATCTTTGGCTAACTTTTGTAGGGCCGACACAGCTGGCTTCATGGGCTTTCCTTATTATGAAATACAAAAGTAAACTTTAATACACAAAAACCACCGATATGAAAGACCTTTTTGGACAAGCCATACATGATTACTTCACCAACAATGAGCCGGAAGACCTTTATACCGAGACTTCTATATCCGAAGAAGACATCATGGAAGTTTCCTATTTATTTAGATCTTTTGAAGAAATGCCTAAAATTGAACAACAAGCGCTAGAAGCTTGTACAGGAAAAACATTGGATATTGGATGTGGAGCTGGAAGTCACAGCTTATTTCTTCAAAAAGAAAGATCTTTGGATGTTACAGCTCTTGATATTTCAGAAAAAGCGCTTACTACATGCAGCGCAAGAGGAGTTAAACATACTCTACTTTGTGATGTTTTGGATTTAGATGAAACCACAAAATACGACACACTCTTGTTACTGATGAATGGTACAGGTATTTTTAAAACCTTAGACAAAACACCTCTGTATTTGAATAAACTAAAAAAAATACTAAACAAAAACGGTCAAATACTGATTGACTCTTCAGATATCATCTATATGTTTGACGAAGATGAAGATGGTGGACGTTGGATTCCTGGGATGCATTACTACGGAGAATTAACCTTTACACTTAAATACAAAAACGAAACCGAAGCCCCATTTCCATGGCTGTACTTAGATTTTGAAACTTTAAAAGACCTAGCTAATTCTTGCGGACTAAGTTGTGAACTAGTTGCAAACGGAAATCACTACGACTATTTGGCTTGTCTAAGATTAGAAGAATAACTCAGTCTTATTTCAAGAAGTAGAAGAAACTAATAGAGATTAACAAAATGATTTCCATTAACTATTCCCTATAAGCTTTATTGAAAACTCAAATAACACTCTTGCAGGTTTTCCATTGTGCTCTCCTGGTTTCCATGTTGGACATTTGGCTAAGACTTTTTTCATCTCATTTGAGGCAGTTGGATCAAGATTCTTAAGAATTTTTACGTTAGAAATTTTACCATTCGGCTCAATAATAAAGGCTACTTTTATAACTCCTGTAGGTCCATCATACTCAGGCAAGTTGAAGTTTTTACTAATATAATCCATAAAATTAGCAAATGTATTCGGGAATTCTGGCCTTAGATCAACACGATCATATTCTATAAGATCATCAGAAGCCATTTCCATGTCTTGCGCATTAGTTACTGCAACAAAAAAGATAAAAAAGAAAAGGAAAACGATTTTTTTCATAGTATTATTTTAACCAATATCAATTCGTAATAAATTTTGATTTTGGTAAAAATAGATAAAAAAAATACACTTTTAATAAATAGGAATAGAATAACTGAATATTCAACAAAAAAACAAAAGTGTTAAATAATTAAAAAAAAATTAACACACCTTATTAATGTATTTAAGGAATATTTAAGTATTTGTGCGTTTGCAAAGACACGCGCCATTTTGGATTATTCATAACATAATCAACAATTAAAGGCGTCATTTCTTCCTTTCTACTCCACTCTGGTTGAAGAAACAACAAGGTATTGCCTGATACCCTAGCAGCTTGTTCTTCTGCAAAAACAAAATCATGTTTATTATAGATAATAACTTTAAGTTCATTAGCATTATCATAAACAGTTTGTGTGGGTAGTTTATTCTTTTTGGGCGAAAGACAAATCCAATCCCAACTTCCAGAAAGCGGATAAGCACCCGAAGTTTCAATATGCACTTTTAAACCAGCATTTTTCAACTTAGAAGTTAAATAGGACATATCCCAGGTTAGAGGCTCCCCACCTGTAACTACAACGGTATCTGCGTATCGAATAGCATTTTGAACAATAGCATCTACACTTGTTGGCGGGTGTAACTCAGCATTCCAACTTTCTTTTACATCACACCAATGACAACCAACATCGCAACCACCTATACGGACGAAATACGCAGCAGTACCAGTATACCCTCCTTCTCCTTGAATTGTGTAAAACTCCTCCATTAGTGGCAACATCTCACCTTTATCTACAGCCAACTGTACTTCTTTTGATAGCATATTCAAAATAATTTTTGCAAAGATACTACTAAAACCTAGATTTTACATTAGAAATACACTACAACTGAAATACTTCCATAAAAAATAAAACACAACAGCTTTACATAAAACATCAAAAACCATCAAAGGAAAACCAATATACTTGCAAATACTAAAACTGTTAAACCTCAGGATTTGCAACATCTAATTACGACTACACCTTACCTTCGACCAAACCAAATATCGCGATGGTAAAACAAAACTTGATTCGTTATTCAACTACAGAAAAGAGCATTCAAAAAAATACTCCCCCTTACACTCCACGAACAACAGTACTAGAATCACTTTAAGACAGTAAACTATTAGTCAAAAAAAAAGCGATAACCTATTATGATTATCGCTTTTTCTTATCTGTATAACACTAATTACTTAAGTGTAGCAATAGATTTAGTAGCATACTCGTTTGTTGGATCCACAGCTAACGTTTTATTAAAAAACTCGATTGCTTTTGCTTTATCCTTATTAGCATAACTTGCAGCAAGGTTATTGTAGCTTTCAATTACTTTAGCTTTATGATTCGCATTAGCCAATTCATTCTTCTCCGTCAACTTTGCTAAATATGATTCATAATTTTTGATGATCATTTCTTCATTTTCAGCTAAACGACTTAAACGCGCTTTGTACAAAAAGGCATCTTGGTAAGAAGGTGCAGCAACTACAACCTTATCAAGAGCAACATTTGCAGTTTGTATTTCATCTAAGTTAGCCTTAACATCTTTTTTACTATTTCCGTAATATACAGCCAATGAGTAATAAATATTGTCATCCAGATAATTTTTATCTTCAGGATTTTTTGTTCCTAAATCAAATACAGGAGCAGCTTCTTTATAAAACTTCTTAGTAAATAACTTTTTACCAATTTCATTAAGATCTTCTGTTACTAGAGGCTCTAATTCAATTGCTTTTTTAAGATCTGCAATTGCCGCACTATGTAAGGCAGGATCCATCGTTAATCCATCTGCAGAAATTGCTTTTTTCAATTTGATTTCAGCCAAATACACATAATCTTTAGCAATAATTTTACTGTTAGGATTTTTCATAAAATCCTCTAAAGATTTTAACGCTACATCTACATTTCCGTTTTCAAAAGCAGAATAGGCAAGGTATCTGTAAATTCTTGGATTAATTTTGTCAGAAGCTACCATTTTATTTGCTTCCTTCTCTAATTCTGGCCAATCTTTTAACAACACCAAGAAATCTGCTCTTCTCATACGAGAAGCTAAAGAGTAATCCGTTAAGGACATGTATTTATCATAATTAGCCAAAGCTAATTTCATGTTTTCAGTAGCTTTTGAAGGCTTATTTCTTCCCCATTTATAATACGTTTCAGCCAATTCTCTATAAACTGGTCCGTAGTTCGGGTTTATGGCAATTACTTCATTGAAAGAATTAATCGCTAAATCATAAGACTTGGCACCTTTTAACAATACCCCTAATTGCATTTTAGCACGCAACATCGTAGGATCTATTTGAAAAGCACTTCTATACGCGGCATATGCTTCATTTTGTTTGTTATCCCCAAAATAAGCATCACCTAAAGCCAACATCAACTCTGCGCTAGCATTAGTTTCATTTTTCGCTTTTTCTAGAACAGCAATTGCCTTTTTAAAATCAGGTTTAGCGGCGTTCATATAAGCTCTCGCTATATATGTAGGTACCGTTGCGTCTTTTCTTTTTGCGTCTTTAATGGCTACATCAAAATTAGTTTGTGCAGCGGTGAAGTTATTAGCATCAAGATCCAATTGCCCTAATCCAATATTATTTAGTTTAGCACCTTCACTTCCAGCCAATCCTTTTTGATAAGCAATTTTGGCAGAATCAGCTTCTTTTTGCAACATGTACACATTTCCTAACAAAAATGAAGCAGTCCCATTGGTGCCTTTTGCTTGTAATGCTGATTTTAAAATGGATTTTGCTTTTTCAAATTGCTCAGCATCAATAGCTTTTTTTGCTTGATCTATGTCTTGTGCCGAAGCAAAAGTAAGGCCTCCTAAAAACACAATACTAAAAAATTTCAGTTTGTTCATTTTGTTTTCAATTAATTTGTAATTATTCTTTTTCATTTCCATTATCACTCTCAATAGCATTTCTAATGTTAAACTTTCTACCTGGGGTTCTTACGGGGTACAAACCAGATTTTAAAACTATTCTTTGACCAATATCACCGGCAATAAAGGAAGCAAAACCCATCCCTAGTCCCTGATAACCTTGACAATTAACAACATACAAATCCCGTGCCAAAGGATAGGTGTTTTCAGCTATATCATTTTGACTTGGAGAAACATACTTTTTCGATTGAATGCTTTTAACACTCAATATATTGATTTTATCAATATATTTGATCATGTTGGGCGAAGGTTGTGTTAACCAATTCATTCCAATGACACCAATCATTCCATCGTTTTCCGCAACAAACTTGATTACCTCGGCATTCGATTTGAAGGAATAAATATTTTTCTCAGGCAATGACGATAAATTAGCTAAACCTTTTAAATAAGATACCGTACTAGAATTAGGATTATCAAATACTAAACCTTTAAATTTCGTACTATTCCCTTCTTTCAAAAATTTTACAACATCGTTTATAGACAATAAAGTATCTTTTGAAGCTTTATTATTAATAAACGCAATAGCATCGGTCGCAAAATTAGTAATTTTAGGAATAATTTTCTTTTGAGAAAAGTTAATTTTTTCTTTTTCCGTTAAATTCCTAGTTAAAATCGCAATACCTGTTGTCCCATTATACAAATCATTCAATACTTCTGCTTCAGACTTAGCAATAACTTTAATCTTCGCATCATATTTACTTTGGAAAACTTCGACTTGGTCTTGGATTAAAGGCAACACCGTTTCATCAACCGTAATGGTGGCATTTCCTTTCAGAATAGTTTCTTCATTTCTGTCGTATTTGCATGCAGTTAAAAATAACATTACTACCATTACTATATAGCTACTATACCCTTTCATTTGCAGATATTAATTGTTTTAATTACTAGACAAGAGGTGTTCACTTGTTTCAAAAATGCGTATTGATAATACAAATATGGATCAAGTGATTTCATTATCTTACTTATTTGAGTGATAAAATCTAAAGAAACGTATTATGGCATAAACCACCAATAAAACGCCTAGAGCAATACGGTATTTGTATTCCATATCCAAAGGAAAATCTTTCCAAAAGATAACGGCCAAGCCTAAAAACAAATACAACAAAAAGAACAACAAGCCTATAACGAGAAGAAATCGCTCTTTAGGCGATTTCTTCTTTAAAATATCAACTAAATTCGTTGTCATTATTCTGCTGATTGAATAGTAATTGGTAAAGAGTACAATACCCTTACTTTTTTACCATTTTGTTCACCAGGAACCCATTTAGGGCATTTTTTAAGTACTCTAATTGCTTCTTTACCTGTTCCGTATCCGATATCTCTAAGTACTTTGATATCTGTTAACGAACCATCTTTTTCCACAACGAAAGTAACATAAACTTTCCCTTTCAACCCTTCTTCTTCAGGAGCTTGATAATTATTTCCTACGAATTTGTAGAATTTATCCATTCCTCCTGGGAATTCTGGTTTTACTTCGATACCTGCAGTGTTGTAAACTGTATTATCTTCCTCAACCACTTGAGAAACTGGTCCTGTACCTACTGGTTCTTCTACAGTCAATACAGCATTTGGATCTCCCTTGATTGTTTCAGAACCAATTTTTTTCTCTTTAAGGTCTTTCACCTCTACAATCTCTTCCACAACTTCTTCCGCTTTGGCCACAACAGGCTTCACGAACTTCACTTGATCCACTTTTGGTGGTGGTGGTGGTGGTGGAATATCTGGTTTTACCTCTTCTTGTTTCTTAGGAGGTAATTTAACCGTTTTAATCTTTACGTCAAGAACTTCTTCTTCGTCTGATGAATCAGGCAACAAACTTGCGATAAGTGGTGCACTAACTGCTAAACTGAATACAACTGCACCTAAAATAAGTGCTCTTACAGAAGTTTTGCGATTAGATTTTCTTAATTCATAAGCACCATATAGTTTGTTACGCCCTTCAAAGACGATCTCAAGCCATTGATTTTTTAATAGATCTAATTTCATTTTTTTCTAAATATTAGGTTATCAACTTATAGCGAACTATTTAGTTGCTAACAAATTTTTTTCTTCTGGAAGAAAGTCGTTAACAATAGCATACGTTTTTACATCAACAATTGCCATTTCATCAAGAATATCTACTAAGTTACGATAGGTAGACTTTTGAGTAGGTTTGATAATAACAATAATTCCATTCTTAGGTTTTCCTTTTGCTGCAGAATACTCCAATACTTGGGCTCTTCTTTTCAACAATTCTTGACGAATACCTTCTTTACCGTAAGCAAATGTTTTAGGTGCTACTAGAGGAGAGTTAATCAACCCCATGTAAGAAACTAATTTACCTTGCTCACCTATTAAGATTGTCATTGTACGATTTTCATCAACTTTGATATCCTCAGTCTTTTTGGTATCATCCCCTTTATCTGGCAACCCTAAGTCCATTGCTTTGGGTTTCGATAGTGTAGTTGTCAACATGAAGAAAGTGATGAGCAAGAAAGCCAAATCCACCATGGCAGTTAAATCTACCTTAGAGTTTTGTTTTTTACTTCTTACTTTAGCACTACCTTTTTTGCCGCCACCTCCACCGGTATTTAATTCAGCCATTTATAGTGTGTTTTTTATAATTTATAATTATTTACCTCTTAAACTAGTAATAAGACTAAAATTATTTACTTTCTGATCTTGCAAAATGTCCATAATCTTCTTAATAGTAGCATATTCCTCTTTTGCATCACCTTTGATAGCAATTTGCATTTCTTTGTCGTTTACATCAATGTTAGCACGTCTTGCTTTTAAAAGCCATTCTTTCAATTGATTGTCTAACGAGTCTTTCGGAATTCCAGGTTGGTTTGCTTTTACTCTATCTTCAGATTTCATGTTGATAATTTGCTTCAAGTTTTGGATTGGCACTCCAAAACCGTCCATAATCGCGAAATTAGTCTTATCGTCTTCTGAAAACTCTAATCCGTATTGTGCTCCCATAGCCTCAAGCGTTCTTTTACGAACCTCACGACCTTTTATATCAAAAAACACTTTTCCTTTTCCAATAGTAATCATTGCCAAGTTGTCTGATGGCAAAGGACTTTCTACTGTTGATTGTGGCGTATCCACAGGTAAAACCTCAGGTGCTTTAGCGGTAGCAGTCAAAATAAAGAATGTAAGCAAAAGGAAGGCCACATCACACATCGCGGTCATATCCGTCCCGGGTGATTTTTTTCCACCTTTAGTATTTAATTCTGCCATTTTTTAAATTTTTTATATTAATCAATTATTTTTTGAGCTCATTGGCTCGAATCAATTAATATGAATTATTGTTTTAAAGAACCTCTAAATTTTCTGTAAGTATTAACGATAGTAGTACCAGCCTCATCGATAGAGTAAGTCAATTCGTCAATTTTTGCAGTAAAGAAGTTGTAAGAGATAATTGCAATTACAGAAGTAGAGATACCTGTAGCAGTATTGATAAGTGCTTCAGAGATACCATTTGCAAGTGCAGCAGAGTCAGGAGAACCAGCAGTTGCAAGAGCCGCGAACGCTTTAATCATACCTGTTACTGTTCCTAATAATCCAGCAAGAGTTCCTAAAGATACTAAAGCAGAAATGATAGTCATGTTTTTCTCTAACATTGGCATTTCTAATGAAGTAGCCTCTTCAATTTCTTTGTGGATAGTTTCAGCAGCTTGCTCACTGTTGAATCCTTCTTTTTTAACGTCTTGGTATTTAACTAAAGCAGCTCTAATTGAGTTAGCCACAGAACCTTGTTGTTTGTCACAAGTAACGATAGCTTCGTCAATTTTACCTTCTTTAATTTCAGCTTGAATTTTAGCCATAAAAGTATCTAAATTTCCTTTTCCAGCTGCTTTTGAAATAAACATGAATCTTTCGAAAGAAAACACGATAGTCATTAATAATAATCCCATCAATACTGGTACTACAGCTCCACCTTTATAAACCATTGCTAAATAGTTTCCTGGTAGTGGGTGACCTGTATTAACTCCGCCTTCAAAGTTTGATCCATCCCCCATAATAAAGTTCCATACTAACCATCCTATGAAAATACAAGATGCGATAATAATACCTGAAACCATACCTCCGCTTTTTGAAGTACTTTTACTTTCTTTCTTTTGTGCTTTAACGTTTGCCATTTTTTTTGAATTTAAAAATTTTAATTAATTTATTTTGTTATAATAAACTTGTAGAAAGGCAAATTTATACCTTTCACTTTAATAAAAAAATTTTTTTAGCAGTAAAAATAGAATTTTCTACAACTTATGTAAGCAGTGAAGAATAATTGTTATATTTTTATCAAATAATTACCGTTTTTGTTGTATTTATTTTACATATATCTCAAAAAATACACTTCTTTAATGCAAATACATCAACAATAATCCATACGTTAAAAAAAACTAGACCCTTACAAAAATATGACAAAACCCATTTTTTTGGAGACAAACTACATCGATTTATTTCTAAAAAAGCAATATATTGCAGGGTTAAAACGATTGACGAAATGACAAAAAAAACTGACTTTAAATCTACACTTTCGGCTGGTTATTCCACTCAAGGCGATTACATTATCATTGGAGGCGCTATTTTTGAGAACGAGCCTCTTTCGGATGTTCAGGTAAAAATCCCGTTAAAAACGTTGAATCGGCACGGTTTAGTTGCAGGAGCTACCGGAACAGGCAAAACAAAGACCATCCAAGTGCTATCTGAGCAATTATCCTCCAAAGGCATCCCTGTTTTAATGATGGATATTAAGGGTGATTTCAGCGGAATTGCCCAAGCTGGTGAGGCAAAAACCTTCATAACAGAACGCCATGCCAAAATTGGACTACCTTATACACCGGAAAGTTTCCCTGTCGAATTACTCAGTCTTTCGCAACAAAACGGTGTTCGATTGCGAGCTACCGTTTCAGAGTTTGGCCCAGTATTGTTTTCTAGAATTTTGGAATTAAACGACACGCAAGCTGGGGTTATTTCGGTTATTTTTAAATATTGTGACGACCACCAAATGCCTTTATTAGACTTGAAAGACTTCAAAAAAGTTATTCAATACATTACCGATGAAGGAAAAGAAGCCATTAGCGCTGATTATGGAAAAATTTCCACTGCCACAACAGGAACAATTCTTAGAAAAATTATCGAATTAGAACAACAGGGAGCCGATTTGTTTTTTGGTGAAAAATCATTTGAAATCGATGATTTGATGCGAATAGACCCCAACGGAAAAGGATACATCAACATCTTGCGCCTGACAGACATACAAGATAAGCCTAAATTATTTTCAACTTTCATGTTAAGTTTACTGGCAGAAATCTACCAACAAATGCCAGAAAAAGGAGATGTAGACCAACCCGAACTAGTTGTATTTATTGATGAAGCCCATTTACTTTTTAAAGAAGCTAGCAAAACCCTTTTGGATCAAATTGAGACCATTATAAAACTAATCCGTTCTAAGGGCGTTGGTATCTATTTCATTACTCAAAACCCAATGGATGTGCCAAGTGGAGTACTTGCTCAACTTGGATTAAAAATACAACACGCCCTAAGAGCCTTTACTGCCAATGACAGAAAAGCCATTCAACAAACAGCAAACAACTATCCAACCTCTGAGTTTTACGACACCGAAACACTACTTACCAGTTTAGGAATTGGAGAAGCCTTAGTAACTGCTTTGAACGAAAAAGGAATTCCTACGCCTCTAGCTGCTACCATGATGCGTGCTCCTATGAGTAGAATGGATGTGTTAACGGAAGAAGAATTGGAAACCATAAACTCCAATTCTAAATTAGTCAAGAAATACCAAGACACTTTGGATCGAGAAAGTGCCTACGAGTTGTTGCATAAAAAAATCGAGGCTGCTCAAGAACAAGCCACAACGCTGGAACAAGAAGCTAATAAAAAATCAAATTCCGATTCGAGTACAGCAAACGAAGTTACCAAATCAGTCTTAAAAGTAGTCACCAGCGCCAGTTTCATTCGCGGAGCCTTTGGCATACTAACAAAATTGCTTAAAAAATAACCATGAAAAGCGTTATAACTATTGGACTTTTACTTTTATCTAATATATTCATGACTTTAGCATGGTATGGGCATTTGAAGTTTAAGGAACTCAAATGGTTCGAAAACGCGGGACTTGTTACCATTGTTTTTATTAGCTGGGGATTGGCCTTGTTTGAGTATTTCTTTCAAGTCCCCGCAAACAAAATAGGCTACCAAGGCAATGGCGGCCCCTTTAGTTTAATGCAATTAAAAGTCATACAAGAAGTGATTACTCTAATTGTCTTTGTAATATTTTCGATGCTGTTTTTCAAAAATGAAACTTTCAAATGGAATCATGCGGTGGGAATGCTGTTTCTAGTATTGGCCGTTTATTTTATGTTTAAAAAGTAATCTTTACTCTAAAATATAGAAACTATTATATATCACATAAAATTATGGTATCCGTTTTGTGTGCCATCCCAATCATTTCTCTTCGCAATAAAAATTAAAATCATCCTGAAAACCATCAAGGGAATTAGACTTTAAAAAAATTAAATTATAAGAATTCAAAAATTACAATACATTTACACGCTCAAAAAACCACTATATCCCTTAAAAAAACACCATACCATTAAATCATGAAAGCCTTAACATTTTCAAAATTCGGCAATTCTGATGTTTTAGAATATATCGAAATCCCCAATCCAATCCTCAAAGACCAGGAAGTACTCGTTGAGATGAAAGCCATTGGATTAAACTACGCAGACATTTACCGTAGAAAAGGCAACTATCACTTAAAAGGCAATCCCCCTTATATTGCAGGATATGAAGGTGCTGGCATTGTGGTCGCCTCAAATGTTCCTTCAGTTAAAATTGGAGACCGTGTAGCATTCACCGATGTTCCCTTTGCTAATGCTGAATTGGTAATTGTACCACAAGCTCATATTATACCATTACAAGACACGATAAGTTTTGAACTAGCTGCCACAGTATTGCTTCAAGGTTTGACGGCACAATATCTTGCAAATGACAGTTACCATATAAGCCATAAAGATACCGTATTAATTCATGCCGCTTCTGGAGGAGTAGGTCAACTTCTCACACAGATATGCAAAATGAAAGGAGCTACCGTTATTGGATTGTCTAGAAGTGAAAGTAAATTAGTAGTAATTTTAAATAATAAAGCTGATTATGCTATACCTCTTAACCAAAATTGGAAAGATAAACTATTTGAAATTACCTCTGGTAAAGGAGTAGATGTAGTTTTTGATAGTGTGGGTTCGACTTTACAACAAAGTTTTGAAGTCACCAAAGAATGTGGCACCGTAGTTTTCTATGGTATGAGCGGAGGCGACCCCGCCCCAGTAGATCCAAGAATGCTAATGGACACCAGCAAAACCTTAACTGGCGGAGACCTTTGGAGCTATATCAATTCACATGAAGAACGAATCACTAGATCAACACAATTATTTGATTGGATTTTAAATGGAGCTATTACAGTTGCTGAACCTGTTTGTTTTCGATTAGCTGAAGGAAAAAAAGCTCATGATTATTTAGAAAACGGAAAAAGCACTAGTAAAGTATTATTACTTCCTTAAATAAAAAAAATTAAGCTATTCCACAAACTATTCCTTACAACAATGAAAAAATACACTATACAAAAATCCCCTTTTATTGTTCCTACAACTGATGGAAAAATCATCAAAGAACACCACGGAATTCCGACGACTCAAAACAGCGCCTTATCTATTGCTCATATGATTGCGCCCCCTAAATGGAGTGAGCCCTTTCAAACTCCAGAGTTTGACGAATACACGTTTATTATTAAAGGTAAAAAACAATTTATCATTGAAGGAGAAACCGTAATTTTAGAGGCAGGACAATCCATTCATATTCAAAAGAACACTCGAGTTCAATATTCGAATCCTTTTGATGAAGCTTGCGAATATTTGGCCATTTGCAGTCCAGCCTTTGATTTCAACAAAGTACATAGAGAATAAAAAAGGTCCCAAATAGTGGTAATTTCAACTATTTGGGACCTTTATGCCTTTATTGTGATTCTAGTAATTGTATCATTTTTGCTTCGACTTCTACACTATCCCATTTTTGATGAATATTCGGCATTTGCATGATCTCCTCCATAATTTGGTTTTGAAAATCACCTATAGCCAGGGCTTCGGTGTAAGGACGATTACTAAAGGTAACTCGACTGTACAATGGAATCCATTTTTCGGGATATTTGTCGGAAAAATGTTTTTCGATTCTCTTTTGTAAGAGAAATTTCTCGTCAGCGGTTTTGGTACTCATTTCAACAAAATTCCGATAAGAAAGCTCAGCTATAGCATCGGCATTTGGTTTCCGAGCTAATTCGTATGCTTTAAAAATCGCTTTCCAATCCTGGCCGTATTGAACCATCAATTCATTTAAAACGGTAATATCTTCAAATCCGGCATTCATTCCTTGTCCGTAAAACGGTACAATCGCATGACAAGCGTCTCCAATAAGAGCTACGGTATTTTGATAAGTCCAAGGAAAACATTTCATGGTAACCAAAGTACTTGTTGGGTTTTTAAAAAAATCCTCGGTAAGTTTTGGAATTACTTCTATGGCATCGGGAAAATTCTTCTCGAAAAAAGCAGCCACTTCCTTTTTGGTTTGTAAAGCATCAAAAGCATTATCCCCTTCAAAAGGCATAAACAAAGTACAAGTAAAACTACCATCCAAATTTGGCAATGCGATTAACATAAATGATCCGCGAGGCCAAATATGAAAGGAATTTTTATCTAATTTGTGTGATCCATCTGCATTTGGAGGAATGTTTAATTCTTTGTAGCCAACATTTAAAAATTCTTGAGAATAGTTGAACATACTTTGGCGTTGCATGCGATGGCGAATTCTAGAAAAGGCACCGTCAGCACCAAAAACAACGTCATATTTTTTTTCGTCCCAAGCCCCACGTTCCGATTCACCGATGTGTAAAGTTGCATCCTCTAATGAAACATCCCAAACTTTTTGTTCGAAATAAAAATGCGCGCCAGCTTTTTCAGCCAAATCAATCATTTTTCGATTTAATGCGCCACGAGAAATGGAGTAGATAGCTTCGCCTTCTTGTCCATAATTTTGAAAATTCAACTTATCCACCAAATGAATCGCCCTTTTATCCATCGGGATAGCAATGGCTCTCACGTCATCTCCAACACCTACAGTGTCTAAGGCGTGCCAACCTCTAGTTGACATGGCCAAATTTATGGAGCGTCCAGAGAATTCGATATTCCTAATGTCGGGACTTCGATCATAAACGTGTACTTCATGACCAAATTTCCGCAAATAAATTGCTAATAATGAGCCTACCAAACCCGATCCAACAATAGCAATTTTTTGAGTAGTTTGCATTATATCTATATAAAAGTTGGGCAAAATTACATATTAAAACGGTTTAGTTGTGTTTAAATATTAATTTTTAGTGGTAGAAAATATCAATTGTGTGGACGAAGCCACTATTTCCTTTTTATTCAATTTCATTTTTCTGAATTTTCCAGCATTGTAAAGTTCCGCTTGATCTTTGTAATGTTTGCTCATTGGGTTTCCTGATTGTCCCGTAGGCAAAATACTCCAACTGTTTTCAATATCCGAAAAGTCAATGATTCGTCTTGTAGAAGGTCCTGCAGATACGTTGTATTTACCTGTTTCGTTGAGACTAAAAATCATGTTGTTAATCACTTCGTTATTGCCTGACACCTCAAAAGGTCCTACATTAAAGAAAGGGCGCAGCAATTTGACTTTGCCCAAAGGATGCTGGTGTTCTAAAGTATGTACTTGGCTCCAAGTCCATGTGGCCACCTTATTGCCTAATTGTTGTTCCAAAGCCTTTATTGCTTCTTGATATGATTGTTGCAAAATAAAAGCTTGTAATTCCTTAACACCTTTCGTTTTCACATTATCCCACCAAATTGAATTTGAATGGTAGACAATTTTACGGGCCACTTGTTTCCCGATGTGTGTTTCTATAAACACTTTAAATTTTTCTGTTCCTAACTCGTCTTCAAATGTGTTTTTCAAGATACAGTACTGCCATTTATTGAAAATGGTTGGCGCAACATCCTTAAGATTACTACTACCGTTCCAAGATGTAAGTAGTGCAAAGCTCTCTTTCTCATTTTTAGTCATTGTATTCGGACGAAGCGATTGCAACATTACTTTCAATGCCTCGGTCGCTGTGGAAGAAGTATTGTCGACTATCATTTTACTTACTGCAAGTTTATCCCATTTAGGGCGAGTTTCCAAAAGAGACGTTATACGTTTGGCTCTATCTTCGGGAAGGTAATACCCTGGATACAAAAATCCATCAATAGCTTCCGGTTGATTATTGGCTGAGTACACATAATTCCATGCAGGATTCATAGCTGACGGGTTTTGGTCAAAATCCAAATATTCTTGTATATCCTCTTTTCCTGTGGCACCATTTAAAATAAAATTAGGATTGACGCCTGGTTGATGTTTGTATAACTTACCCGTGGCCCACCATGCGATAGTACCCACCGCATCGCCATACATGACATTCAGTCCAGGGGCAGCAATTAAAGAGACTCCTTTTTGAAAATCGTTACTGTTTTTAGCATGTGACAGCATATACACTGCTTTCAGAATTTGAATAGGTTGTTGGGTATAAATCCAAGAAAGAGCTATTGGTTTTGTTGTTTGTAACCCTTTTAAAACCTTATTGAGAACAGGACCATGTCGACTAATTTTCACATGCAGCGGTATAGGCGTGGAATCTTTAACTTGTATGGTTTTGAAATGCCTTTCATAATTGCGATATCCGTTTGGCGTGCGATACCTATTAGAGTCGTTGGGATGATTCTCTTCTTGATACAAATCCATATCATCATTTTCAAACATAGTCAAACCGTATGCATAATTACGATTATGACCTAATAATGGATAGGGGGTTCCGGCCAAATAGTATCCGTACATTTCATAATCAGGGGTAACAATATGGGCTTCATACCAGGTTGCAGGTTGCGAAAAGCCAATGTGCGGATCGTTGGCAAAAATTACCTTATTCTTTTGGGTCTTTTCTGGAGCAATTACCCAACTATTACTTCCAATAAATGGAGGAACCGGAGATTGACCAAGCAAATCCGCAACTGATTTTGCTATGGCTGACAAGTCCTTATTGCTCTTTTTTGCATTCTTGATTCTTGTGGTACATAATGCTCCGTCTAAACCAAAATCCTTTAGGTATTCCATTCCCAATTGGTCTCTAATATCGGTTAACAAAGGATCCGTTTTTTGGGCCATGGCAAAACTAAAAGACATATAACCAAATATATTATACACATCTTTTAGGGTAAACTTTTGCTGCTTTACCCCAAGTATAGTAAATTCTAATGGCAGTTTCCCTTTCACTACAAATTGGTTGATGCCGTCAAGATATGCCGTAGCTAATACATACTCTGGGCTGCTTTTGTCCAAGCGCTGAATTGCTTGTTCTGAGGCTTCTTCTATACCAAGGCTCGCAAAAAAAAGATCATTCTCTAGTGTCACCTTCCCAAAAATTTCCGACAATCTCCCTGGTGCTATTCGACGCATGACTTCCATTTGCCACAAACGATCTTGAGCATGTACATATCCTAAGGCTACCATCGCATCCTTTTGACTTTCGGCATAAATATGAGGCACCCCAAAATCATCAAAATAAACCGTGGTTTTTTGATCTATGTTGGATAGAGAAATCGTCCCTTCGTAAGTAGGCTTCGTGTAAAAAGCATAACTCACTATTGCTACAATTACGATCAGCAAAATCAATAGTAGAATCCCAATAATTTTTTTAGCTATTTTCATAGTTCACATTTTATTTTTTGCAGCAACATGTTTTATTCACAAGCAATTCTACTTGTGTAACAACACTACGCTTTAATAAGGTACAGTTCTCTTTTTTACTTTTGAAAGAAACAAATATATCAAACGATATAGAATAAATACTACAATATAAGCACAATAATGGAAATGCTTTTTTAGCACGAAACATGAAATTCCCATAAAAGTAAAATTTTACCCTGATGATTCTAAGCTTCTTAATTGAATAAAAAATGACCTAGCAATAGAAGCATATGACAAATATCAGGTTCCAAGCCGATTAATTAACTGATATTTGACAGATATAAATGACAATAGATGACACAAAAAAAATCACCTCATACGTTCCATATTCCCGTTATGGGATTGGCGTACACCATAGATAGTCCTATACGAGTGGCGCAATATGGTATTTCGTCTGTCATTGCTTTAGCTGACGATGAATTAATTGAAAAAATGAACGCTTTTTATAGTGAAAAATTTGAAATCCCGTATAAAGAGATTACGCAAAAAATTCATGATTACAGAGCCAAACGCATTACTTCTTACCTGAATTTGGTAGACGGCATCGTAAAGAAAAAATTTGCCGAATTCAAAACCGAATTGGCAGAAAACAAACAAGCTTTAGAAAACTATATTGCTCAATTGCCCAACACCTCTGATTTGAAAAAAAGTTTATCCGATATATTAGAAGACGGGATAACTTTTAAAGAAAATGCCAAAAAATTCATTGAAAGTCATTTAACTCCAGGGACAATTGATGTCAATATCATGACCAAATTGGACAAAGACAACAAGCAAGGCAAGGAATCGCTACCTGTTGAATTCAATGATGCTCATGCTGCTTTACGAGGGTTTGCAAATAGTTCCTTGGAATCTTCGGTGGTACTAAGCGCTGGAATGAATCCTAGATTATATAGTTATTTTGAAAATTTCGATTGTTTTTACCCTGATGCTCAGCTTCGTCTCAAAAAGAAAATTACGTTGAAAGTAAGCGATTTTCGTTCAGCTATGATTCAAGGAAATTTTCTAGCCAAGAAAGGACTTTGGGTTTCGGAATACCGCATTGAATCGGGGTTGAATTGTGGTGGACACGCCTTTGCCACAGAAGGACATTTATTAGGGCCAATACTGGAAGAATTCAGGTTAAAGAAAGACCAACTTATCCAATCTGCACATGAACTAATGGTCAAAGCACTAGCACAAAAAGGCAAAACAATACCCGAACATCCGCTAGATTTACAAGTTACAGTACAAGGGGGCGTTGGCACCGCTTCAGAACATGAGTTTTTGCTAGATCATTATCAAGTCGATTCTGTAGGATGGGGTTCGCCTTTTTTATTAGTCCCTGAAGCCACCTCTGTAGACCACAACACGAGAAAACTGCTAGCAAACGCAAAAGAAAAAGACTTTTATTTGAGTCATATTTCCCCCTTAGGCGTTCCATTCAACACCTTACACGGCACTAGCAACGAAGCTGTTAAAAAAAGACGAATTCAAGAGAACAAAGCTGGTAGTTCCTGTCCGAAAAAATTCTTGGCCTTACAAAAAGACGCCGATGGCAATGGAATATGTACGGCTTCCAAAAAATACCAAGACCAACAATTAGAGGCTTTAGAAAACCAAAAGAACCAACTTACTCCTGAACAGTATGAAAAACAGCACACAAGCATTACTGAAAAATCTTGTTTATGTGTAGGTTTGGCCAATGCGTCTTATTTAGAAAACAACATTCCCATCAAAGGACAAGATCAAGGCATTGTCATCTGTCCGGGGCCAAATTTAGCCTACTTTGATCAAGAAGTTAGCTTGAAAAAAATGATACAACATATCTATGGCAATGACAATGTGTTGCGCATTTCCAATCGTCCAAATGTATTCATTAAAGAATTGAAAATGTATTTGGATTATTTCAAAAACGAATGGAAAGCCGTAGCTAATGAAGCCACTACAGCTCAAGTAAAAAAATGGCAATCGTTTAAACAAAACATGATAGACGGCATTAGTTATTATGAAAATCTATTGCCCACAACTAATTATTTTACCTCAATCGCCCATGAGTTAAGTTTGCAATTGAATGCTTTCAAACAAGAACTGCTTTTTATTGAAGTAAAATAACCTTTGAATTAGTACCCATTTACGACAATGGCTGTTGGTCTTTATTTTGTTTTGTACCTGAAAAATGAAGTCCAAAACAGCGTTGAAAGTTAGTAATAAAACTCACCCATAATTGTCGTTTTGAGCGTTTTATTGCTAAAAAAGTCGGTTAGATGCCATTCTAACCGACTTTGTTTTTTACTTACTTGATGCTCCGCTTTTATTTTTCAAGAATTCCTTTTTTGAGAATTTGACCAAAACGATACATATCTTCATAAGAGGTGTATAATGGCACCGGTGCCAATCGGATTACATTGGGTTCTCTCCAATCTGTAATTACGCCGTTTTTCATTAAATAATCAAATAAACTGCGGCCCTCTCCATGTAGAAAAACAGAAAGTTGCGAAGCGCGTTCTTTTGGGTTTGAGGGCGTGATTACTTCAAAAGTACTTTCGACTTCTTTGTCGATTTCATTCAAGATGAATTCTAAATAGGCTGTAATATGATCGCGTTTGGCTATCAAGGCCTCCATTCCTACTTCGGCAAAAAGGTGTACCGAAGCTAAATAAGGAGCTAATGACAGAATGGGCAAATTACTTACTTGCCAACCATCCGCTCCATGAACGGGGTCAAACTGAGGTTCCATTTTGAAACGACGTTCTTTATTGTGTCCCCACCAACCGGCGAATCGTGGCAAACTACTGTCATTATGATGTTTTTGATGTACAAAACAACCGGAAGCATTTCCTGGTCCTGAGTTCATATACTTATAACTACACCAAGCGGCAAAATCTACATTCCAATCGTGCAGTTCAAGTTTGATATTACCGGCTGCGTGGGCCAAATCCCATCCTACTTTGGCTCCTACACGATGTCCAGCCGCAGTGATGATTTTCATATCAAAGACTTGGCCGGTATAATAATTTACACCTCCCATTAACACCAAGGCCAACTCCTCACCTACTTCATCTATTGTACTGATAATATCTTCGAGGCGAATGTTGTGCTCTCCTTCCCTACGTTTGATTTCGACTATGGCCTCCTTAGGATCAAATCCGTGAAACTGCACCTGACTTTGCAATAGGTATTGGTCTGAAGGGAAAGCTTTTTCCTCGCAGATGATTTTAAATCTTTTGGAGGTAGGCTTATAAAACGAAACCATCAACAAATGAAGGTTCACCGTTAGGGTATTCATTACTGTAACTTCGCTGGGCAAGGCGCCCACAATTTTACTTAGCGGCTCTGCAAAGCGCTCATGATAATCCCACCAAGGTTTATCGGCATAAAAATGACCTTCTACAGCCAAATTTGCCCAATCGTTCATTACTTCCTCTACATATTTCTGGGCTCTTTTGGGTTGTAACCCAAGAGAATTTCCGGTAAAATAAATAACTTTTTGGTCATTGACTTTAGGAAAAATAAACTCTTTTTGATAGTCTTTTAACGGATCTTGTGCATCTAATTGCTGAGCAAATTCGAGCGTATTTTTAAAATTCATACTAGTTGTTTTGAGGGGTAAATGTAATAAAAAAAGACTTGCTACAAATAGCGGTAACATGCATCGCATTTTTTTTTGAATTCTAAAGTGTTTCCAGAAAAAGTAGCGCATATGCATATATCATTTTCATGCTATCGAAAGAAAAACTAACACTATTCAACTAATTTTCTTACATTAGCCTTTCAATACTTAATAATCACAAATCTTAACTAGTAAAAAATGAAACCCTCAATCTGTTTTTTGTTCTTCTTTTTTGGTTTGCTTGGTTGCTCTTCTTCCGAAGAGAATACCGTAACGCCCAAAGTAATGACTGTTAACTTGCAAGCCTCCAAAACATCGGTAACGGTAGATGAAGCTTTTTCGGTGGTGGTTTCGAGTGACCAAGTTATCAAAACGATAGGGGTAACCACAGACGGGAGCGATCCTGTAGATTTTACTATGACCAATTTTGGCACTTCTACTACCTTGCATTTTAGCTTTGACACCCTAGGTTCCAAAACTATAAAAGTAAAGGTGCAAAATGAGAAAGAGGAAACGGTTATAAAAACCATTGCAATTAATGTAGAGCGAGGCTCAGCGGTAAAGATAACGGGACTACAAGTAAAATCTTTTTACAATAAAGATCAAACATGGGATACAGAGTTTGCCGCTACAGACAATAATCGATTGGCAGATGTTTTTTTTGGTATCGGAAAATTAAAAGTAAAAGACCCTTTTTCTAGTAATCCAGCGCTTTTAGGAACTTGGTACCGATCTGCCACCAAAGAAAATCAAGGAGATCTGACTTGGGATTTAACGGCGGCGAACTTATATGTTCAACCCTCTTCCAATTTGTATTTTTCATTAGTGGATCAAGATGGGCAGGTGGGTCAAAATTTACTGTTAGGCTTTCCTGATTACAAACAATTTAGTTTTTCTTCTTTTGCAACTAGTAAAACTAAAACCATGACCTATTCTTTTCCTGAAGTTAATTTAGAATTTACCATTACGGTTGAATGGCCATAAATTTCAAATCGTTGTTTGAAAAACCAGATGCGTTAGGGATGGCAATGAAAATACAGGGGTGTTGCGCCTAAGACGATGCCCTAACGAGGAAGCGACCAACGGAAGCTCCCGCAGTAGGAGCAACGACTCGGCGCAACACCCTTGTATTGTAATGTACAGCCCGTAATACGCCCAAAAAAAATCTCGCCAAGACTGACGAGATTTTACTTCTATATTTACTGCTTTTATAGAATTAGCATTGCATCACCATAAGAGTAGAATTTGTATCCTTCTTTGATGGCCTCATCGTAGGCTTTACGCATTAAGTCATGACCACAAAATGCCGAAATCATCATTAACAAGGTTGATTTTGGCGTATGAAAATTGGTAATCATACATGTAGCAATACTAAAATCGTATGGAGGAAAGATAAATTTATTAGTCCATCCATTATAAGGATTAAGCGTATTTTGAGAAGAAACAGAACTTTCAATTGCGCGCATTGAGGTAGTTCCAACAGCACACACTTGCCTTCTCTTTTCTTTGGCTGCATTTACAATATCGCAAGCTTCTTGAGTGATTTTCAACTCTTCGGAATCCATTTTATGCTTGGACAAATCTTCCACTTCTACAGGGTTGAACGTTCCTAAACCAACGTGAAGTGTTACCTCTGCAAAGTTTACTCCTTTAATTTCAAGGCGTTTCAACAAGTGTTTTGAAAAGTGCAATCCAGCAGTAGGTGCCGCAACCGCTCCTTCTTCTTTGGCGTAAATTGTTTGGTAACGTTCTTCATCTTCGGGAGTTACCTCTCTGTTGATGTATTTTGGGATTGGCGTTTCACCAAGTTCAGTTAATTTATTACGGAATTCTTCGTATGAACCATCATACAAGAAACGCAAAGTTCTTCCACGAGAAGTAGTATTGTCTATTACCTCAGCCACTAATGAATCGTCGTCGCCAAAATATAATTTGTTTCCAATTCTAATTTTTCGAGCAGGATCTACTAAAACATCCCATAAACGTTGCTCAGCGTTCAATTCTCTCAACAAGAAAACCTCGATACGCGCTCCTGTTTTCTCTTTATTTCCATACAAACGAGCAGGAAACACTTTGGTATTGTTTAGGATGAGTACATCGCCATCGTCAAAATAATCTATTAAATCTTTGAACATACGGTGTTCGATGGTTTGTTTTTTACGATCAATTACCATCAAACGAGACTCATCTCTATTTTCAGCAGGAAATTCAGCAAGAAGTTCTTTGGGTAAGTTAAAATTAAAGTTGGATAATTTCATTTGAAAAAATTAGAAGGTTATACGTTTGTTATTAAAAGGCTATTTACTTTCAATTTTAAACAGCTGCAAATATACGTTCGCAAGATAGGCGTTGTCAAGTATTTTGCCCTTTATTTTACTTATTACAAGAAAATCACGGCTTTAGCAGGCATAAAAAAACCTTCTTGAGAGAAGGTTTGTAAGTTTTCGGTTTATATTTTGGAATGTTGAAATCCTAAAGTAGTCCAATCGGTCCAAAAATCAGGAAAAGATTTCGAAACCACCTCAGCATCATTAATTTGGATTGGAACGCGGAGTGCCAAAGGGGCAAATGCCATGGCCATACGGTGATCGTTGTAGGTATCTATGGCAATGTTTGGAGCTATTGAAGTGGATGGTTCAAGTGTCAACGTTTCATTGGTTACTTGTATGCTTGCACCTAATTTGGTGAGTTCGATACGCAAGGCTTCCAATCTGTCGGTTTCTTTGATTTTGAGCGTATGCAATCCGGTGAGATGGCACCCTATTCCTAAACCTAAACAAGTTACTGCTATAGTTTGAGCAATATCTGGCGAAGCATTAAGATTGGCCTCAAACGTACTGCGTTGTTCTGTAGTTTCTTTTCTTAAGGTCATGCTATCCTTTTCGAATTTGGTAACCACTCCAAAGTGTTTGTACAAGTCTACTAAGGCAGAATCCCCTTGCAAACTGTTGGGTTTATAACTAGATAATTGGATTTCGGTTCCTGGCTCTGATAGTGCCACTACACTATAAAAATAGGAAGCAGAACTCCAATCGGATTCAACCAGCCCCCTAGCCCCTGAAGGAGAAACCTCTTTTAATGGCTTAACTACTATTGTATTTCCTTCAAAACTTGTTTCTGCGCCAATTTGATTGAGCAAAGCTAACGTCATTTTGATGTAGGGCACCGAGGTTATTTCTCCTACTAAAGTCAATTCGATTCCGTTTTCGAGTTTGGGAGCGATTAGTAACAAAGCCGAAATGTACTGACTGCTCACATTGGCCGGTATTTCTACCTTATTTGCGGTTAATTTGCGTCCTTGAATTCGGATTGGCGGATACCCCTCGGCTTTCTCATAGGTGATTTGTGCACCTAATTGTTGCAAAGCCTCTACCAACACTTTAATCGGACGCTCGGTCATACGCTTTGAGCCGGTTAATACGACTTCTCTTCCTTCATTCACAGAGAAAAAAGCAGTTAAAAATCGCATGGCGGTACCTGCATGATGAATGTCTACTATCGTACTATTTCCATCTAATGCTTTTTGCATCACTTCGGAATCATCGGAATTGGACGTATTAGCTAAAACTATATTCGGATACAAAGCTTGCAATAACAATAAACGATTGGTTTCACTTTTGGAACCTGTAATTGCAATGGAAGACTTTGTATGACAAGTAGACTGATGTAATAGTAAATTCATAGTAGTTTTTTAGGCGCTTTACTCAAATAATTTAAGTGCGCAATTTACCATTACTACTTCACAATTCATAACTCAAAACTCTTAATTTATTGCAATTTTTCGTTGTTTTTGTGACGATCTTTGTCTCTAATTGATTTTAAGTCCATTTTTTTATCAAAAGCGGCTTGCAAATCTATACCGGTTTGGTTTGCCAAACAGAGCACTACAAAAACCACATCGGCAAGCTCCTCACCTAAATCTTTGGCTTTATCACTTTCTTTTTCGGATTGTTCTCCATAACGACGGGCAATGATTCGAGCCACTTCGCCTACTTCTTCGGTAAGTTGTGCCATATTGGTCAATTCATTGAAATAACGAACACCGTGTTCTTTGATCCAATTGTCTACGTCGAGTTGTGCGTTTTTTAGATTCATGGTTTAAAATTTTATGAATGACAAAGGTAGCCAAGTCCTCTTAAAATTGCCTATAGTTGCCTTATGATTTGACTTTTGCAATCACAATATTTTCATTCAATTTTTCGAGAGATTGCTGAAAAAAGCTTTTAACTACCTCATAATAATCACTCTCTACTTTTACTTTATTTATTTGATTAGTGATAATGATTTGTAGTGTATTCCCCTCTTGTTTGGAAAGATAAGAGAACGAAGCTAGGTTGTCCTGAGCATTAATCTTAATTGACTGAGGCAAACTTTCCAAAGTATAACCTTCAGGAATTTCCATATTAATAATGAAACGCTCCGTTTCTGTAGGACCAAAATAGATGGGTAATTTTCGTTCTTGTTCTGTAAACGGATTTTTTAATGATCTTAAAAACAGTAACGGTTTTACATACCACTTCCCTTGGATGACATCAAAAGCATTTTCGAATTCAAAACCATAACTTTCGGTTACCGGCTTAGTATTATCCCCTTTAGCATTGGTCAACACATAATTGTTGATAGTAATACCTTTTAATCGACTTTCAATACGATCGATATTCGCTTCGTGAGTCAAGTCGGCATATCTTTCTCTAAAGTCAAGTGCTGCAAAATCTGTTATTTGACTTTTATAGTTTCCCTGTAGCTTTCCTTCAGGCTCAAGCCTCACTGAGACTGCTATTAAATTTTTAGATTGAGGAATATCGGTCATTTGCACCTCTTCTGAGTTACCATCTTCTTTGATTAATCTCCCGGTCCAATTCAATAATTTGGTCGAAAAAACAGTAGTCGTCGTGAATTTATTAGCAGCATCTAGCAAATAGCGTTTTCCATCGATATTTACCAAAGCAATCACATAATTAAAGCCCGTGCGACCAGGATAATATGGGATGCCATGACCGATAGTACTTACCAAAACTGGATTGGCATTCAACCCTACTGTTTTGAGCATGTTCAACAAGACCAAATTGATTTCGGCTGCATTTCCGGTAGCCGATTCATAGGCTTTTTCCACGGTTTGATCCGTATATACTCCATTTTCTCCATTCCAATTCATCCGATCTTGCACATGTTTGAAAATGGCTTCCATTCTTTCGACCTCGTTGGTTTTGCCTTCTACGCAAGTGCGCACCATAGGAATAAAGTATTTCCCCTTTTGCAATTCCGCTCCAAACTCCTTTTCCTTATAAATCGTCTTAGCTACTCCTTCCCAAGTGATGGAATAATCTTTGTCGGGCTTATCCGTATAACGAATGCGCTCGAGTTCTTGCTGAATTTTGGAAGTATAATTACTCAGATTATCTACAAAATTTTCTTCTTTGATCGCAGGAATATCTTTCGCTGTATAAGTTGTGATGAATTCCCTGTATGAAATGCTTCGATATTGTAAAGAAAAAGCAGAATAAGAGGCAACAGCTTTAGCAAGTCTACTATTTGATTCTACTTCATGATACCCTCTTAAGATCGTCTTATAGATATACATCTCTGGAATGTGAGTTACATATTCAAAAGAATTTAATGGAATATCATATTGTAACTCCATATCAGGCAGTTTAAAAATATTATCCGAGATGTGCACGTATTTAAACTCAATTACAGCACCAACCGCTACGTTGGGCAAAGTAATTTTACCCACTTTCCAATTTTTATCTACTTTCTGTACAAAGGTACCCTCACTTTCCAATTTTGTTTTTACAATTTTGCCGTCTTTCAAATTGTAGGTAGCAGCATCCGAAAATTTCAATTTATCCGGATTCAATTCTTCATAACCGATATAATACGGCACTTCAAAATTGGCCCATTTGAGTCCTTCTTTTTTATAAATTTTGATGCGATAAGTCACTTCGTGTACTGCAAAAAAACCTGTTTCTTTATAATCGAAAGATGTTTTGGCTTTTTTATATAAAATGGCAGCCACAGCAGCCGTATCTTTGGGATGTTGTACTTCTTTCAGTTCAGCAAGGGACACTTTCCCCAATTGAAATTCTTGTGCAAAGCCGATGGCTAAGCAATATAAAAGAAGAAATACAGTTAAATATTTTTTCATTCCTAAGCTTTTTTCAAAACGATTTTTTCATTTTGCTTGTCAATCATTTTTTGATAATAATCTTTAATCATATCATAATAATCTGCTCCTATGATGGAAGTTTTAATTTGATGTTGAGCCGAAATTTGTATTGTATTGCCCGCAACATTGGTCAAGAATTTAAACCCTCCTAGATCCTCTTCCATATTTAAATTTATTGATGAAGGAATGGATTCTACTACATAACCTTCGGGTATTTGAATATTTATAGAAAATTTGTCCATAAATGGGAAACTATAATCTATAGGAAACGCTCTTGACTCTTGTTTGAATGGATTCTCTTTGAAAGTAAAAAACAATAAAGGATTGAAATAAATTTTGTCCTGAATCACTTCGCACAAATCGTTACCTACAAAAGAAAAAACTTCGGTAAAAGGCAATTGCAATTCTTTTTCATTTTTTCGGTTATATTCCTCAACTTCGATCTTGTTATGTTCGTTTTCGAATCGTTCCAAATAAGCGTCTTGATTTTCTTTTTCTAATTCATTACGCTGCAACATGGCATAATGATTATTCATTTGTCGTTGAAATTTACCTTTCACTTTTCCTGAATTTTCGATTGCATATTGCATTGAAATCAATTCATTAGACATCGATTTTGGCATTAAATCAACCTCTGAAGACGTTCCATCTTTGCGTATCAAACGTCCTAGCCAATTCAAATCGCGAATAGGAAGAATATTAGGCATTGCATTTTTGCTTGTTGCATCCAATAGAATCAGTCCCTCTGGTATTTCTACAGCAGCAATCACATAATTGAATGCCGTTCTTGAAGGAAACAATGCAATACCATTAGCACGCGTACTAACCAAAACTGGATTCGCATTCATACCCACGTAACGCAACATGGCAGTTAACATCAAATTGATTTCGGCCACGTTGCCCGTTTTATTTTTGAAGGCCGTTTTTACACCATCATTACAAGAATAGCCTGTAAATTCATTCCAATTAATAGTAGTTTTTACATAATTAAAAATAGCGTTTAGCTTTTCTTCATTGGTCGTTAAATTGGCCACAAGAGCTTTTACCTCCTCCTCAAAGTATCCTGTTTTATTTAATTCAGGGCCAAAATTGGCGTTCTCATAAATTGCCTTTGCCACCGATTCCCAATTGGTAGATAAGTTCTTGTATGGTTGATTGGGATAAAGAATAGAGGACAACTCAAGATTCAAACTCATGATGTAATTATTAATATTATTCACATAAGCTTCTTCTTTCAATGCAGGAACATCTTTTGCAAAATAAGTTGTTCTAGTTTCATTAAACTCTAACTTCTCCTGCGAACTAGAGCCATTTACTACTTGATCTCGACCTAGAGAATTCCGATAAGTATAAGAAATTGATTTTCTGGATTGTTCTACTTTGGTTTGAGGCATGAAATACCCCTTCATATTTGGTTTATAAACGAAATATTCAGGCACGTAGGTTTTAAACTCAGAATAATTTACGGGTATACTGGTTTGAAAAGCCCAATCACTCAACTCTGCCAACCTGGGACTTCTCACTCGATAAGTATATTCTATAATCGAACCTTCTTTAACATTAGGCATAGCGATTTTTTTGCTATTCCAATATTTATTGATTTTTTCAACAAACGTCCCATCGCTTTTCAATTTGGTTTTCTCAATTTTTCCATTCACCAAATTATAGGTAACGGCATCAGAAAAAATAACATCTTCCCTTGGACTACAATCGACGTAATAATGAATGGTTTTATTGGCCCAGTCGTAGCCTTCTTTTTTATATATTTTAATTCGGGTCGTCACTTCGGTGGTCATCACAAAACCGTTGTCTTGCGAATAATCAAAATCTACTTTCCCTTTTTCAAACAATATAGCAGCAACAGCGGCCGTATCTTTGGGGTGGTGCTTTTCTTGTAATTCAGCTATGCTCACTTTTCCGATTTCGAATTCTTGAGAAAAGGTGACACTACTCCATAAAAGTAAAGCAGTAAGCAGCAAGGTAAATTGAAATTTCATGGTTAAAGAGGTTTGGTTAAAATTAGTTTGGCATTGTCATTTTGGTTTACTTTCTCTAAAAAAAGTCGGTATTCATCGTATTCTTTTGCAGTATACGATCCGGAGTTTACTTTAAACACTCTTTTGTAAACCAAGGTTTTATTATCTTTCTTCTCACAAGTATAGCGGTAAGAGCCAAATTTTGTGTTATTCTCAAAAGCGGGTGGCACAAATTCTAATACTAAGCCCTCAGGCAATTGTATCGTAATCTCGTCCTCATCAATAAATCCTCTTTCAATTTCAAAAGGCGTTTTACGATTTCGAATTCTTTTCACTCCACCACCGTATTTATTGAAGGCATTGAGTGGAACCATCATTTTATTCCCAACAAAGGAGCCGTATTTTTGAGCGGCTATTTTGGCTTTTTCAGTAAATTGAATGCTGTTTTTATCGTTTTCAAAAGTGATATTGTCTAGCTTCAAGTTGTTGATGTTATCCCAATATTCTTTGTAATGTTTCTCCTTTTCATCGGGCTGCATCCGAGCGATTGAGGCCTTTCTTTCGTATTGTATCCCCCCTGAAACAATTTGAATTTCTCCTTGAAAATCCCCTTCTGCCGAAATACGAAAAACACCTTTACTAAGTTGTGTGTTCTCCTTTTCAGTATAAACCTTAGTATGTACGATTTCGCCACCTTCGGGTTTAATAATCAAAACGTCTCTATCATCTGTAAAATAAGCTTGAAATCCAAAAGGATCGGTTTGACTGGTACATTCTAACCAAGTGTATTGATCTCCATTGGGAATAGCTAATATGATATGATTGCCTTGCTGAGAAACAAAATCGCCAGTAATGTTTGTTCTTTGTCGATCACCAAAGACTTTGGTATAATAGGAAGTAACTCCAACCGCATTTAACAAAGCCTGAGTATAATTAGTCAAGGCTTTACAATCGCCATACCCTAAACGATCCACATCGGAGGCCAACATGGGTCTCCAACCTCCAATACCTTCTTGGATACTAATGTATCTCACTTTTTGCTGCACAAAATCGTAAATTATTTTGGCTTTTTTGATGGGATCCGTTTCGTTACCTACCAAGTCTCTTACCTTTTGTTGTGTTGTTTCAGGAATCTCATGAGTACCTACTAATATTTTATCGGACCACCATTTACCAAATTCTTCCCAAGTTTTGGCAGAACCATCCACGCCTTCTAGATGAAACGACTCAAGGGCCATCATTACATTGGGTACAATACGATCAAATGCAGGACTTAAATCTTCGTGTTTCTTGGGAACCAAATTGGTGGCTACATAACTTAGTTTAGTATCCGAATCTTCTATTTTCTGAATGTTTTTATCACCAAAATTGTTCTCTTTTTTCTTAAACCCTAAGTGGTTGGGATAAGTTACATTCAATACACTTTTTTCCACTCCTACCAGATAGGCATCTATTGGAAACCATCTAGGAATAAAGGCAGTAGTCGAAGTTTCCGTTTCGCATTCAAAAGTGATGGTAAACGGATAATTTATGGGAGTATACTCTAAATACAATACACGACTGTCCGAAAAAATTGAAAATCCATCAGCGGCGCTATGATCTTTAAAATCCTTTCTTTTGATTTTTTTGATTTCGTTTCCTGCTGCATCCCGAACAATCGCCTGTATGTTTACAATGCTTTTGGACTTATCATAATGTGCATAGGCATCAACGGCACTCATTCCGCTTTCATTCAAAACCGTTACAATACGTTTTTGCTTGACATTCATTTTTCGTTGTGATGTAATCTCAATATCTAATTGATCGAGTCGAACGACCGCATTCGCATTGTATTTCAAACTATCTGGAATGGTGTTCACATTGTAGTTTATCTCTTGGGCAGCCGAAGAATAGCCGAAAAAAGCACCCAAAAGAAGGAGAATATATTTAATTTTCATAAAGAATATAGGGTTAAAAAAAACCTAAATTAACTAAAAAAACTCCAACCGTTTCTTGTTGAAGTTATTCGTAAATTTTTGTTTTTATTTCATTTACGATAATCAAATATATCCTATTTTTTTTAATAAAAAAACTATTTATTCTTTATTTTTAGAGTCTATTTGTATTGTTACTGGCCCATCATTTAACAGTAACACTTTCATATCCGCACCAAAAACACCCGTACCCACTTTTTTACCTAATACTGTTTCCAATTGTTGCACAAAGTACTCATACATCGGAATGGCTTTTTCTGGTCTTGCGGCTTTAATATAGGAAGGGCGATTCCCCTTTTTGGTCATGGCATGCAAGGTAAATTGAGATACCGCAATAATATCTCCTTCAACCTCTTGAATTGATAGATTCATGAGGCCGTTTTCATCGCTAAAAATGCGAAGGTTTACAATTTTCTGACTTAGCCAATCGGCGTCATCTTTGGTATCAGCGTCTTCAATACCTACTAAAACTAAAAGTCCTTTTTGGATTTCGGCTACTATCTCGTCCTCAACAGTTACTGAGGCTTGGGATACTCTTTGGATTACAACTCTCATAGCCCCCTAACCCCCCAAGGGGGAATTACAACGTGAATAAATATTAACAATCATATTTAAAAAGATTTAAAAAGCTACATAACAAATAATCAAACACTCTATTTGAGTTCCCCGCCAAGGCGGGAATAGGGGGCTTTACTCCCTCGTTTTATCACTTGCCTTGCGATCTTCGTCATAAATATCAGTGCGGTAATGTTCGTCGTCTCCTTCTAAGATTTTGAGATAACTATTGTATCGTGTCCAAGCAATTTCGTCATTATCTAAGGCAGCTTTTATAGCACAATGTGGCTCTTCTTTGTGCAAACAATTATTGAACTTGCATTGTTCCTTTAATCGGAAAAATTCAGGGAAGTAATCGCTAATTTCTTGCGGATCCATATCCACAATTCCAAAACCTTTTATACCAGGCGTATCAATAATTCGAGCATCAAAAGACAAATCAAACATTTCGGCAAAAGTGGTGGTATGTTGCCCTTGTTTACTTTGTTCGGAGATGTTTTTGGTTTTCAAATCCAAACTTGGCTCTAAGGCATTTACCAAAGTAGATTTTCCCACCCCTGAATGCCCAGAAAACATACTAGTTTTACCAAGCATTAATGCTTTCAATGCGTCTAGTCCTTTTCCTTCAGCAGCTGACACTCTTAAGCATTGATAGCCTATTTCTTGATAAACGTGTTGTCTATATAACTGCTCATCGAGAGTTTCCTCGTTCAAGGTGTCTATTTTATTAAAAACTAAAATGGTTTCAATGCCATAGGCCTCTGCAGTTACCAAAAAACGATCAATAAAAGCATACGTAGTTGGTGGATTATCTATCGTAATCAACAAGAATACAAGGTCGATATTTGATGCAATAATGTGTTTTTGATGTGATAAATTAACCGATTTACGAACGATATAATTTTTACGGTCATGAATCGCATGAATGGTTCCGGTTATAGTATCCGAAGTTTGATCCAACTCAAAATCTACTACATCGCCTACCGCAATGGGATTGGTACTTTTAATGCCTTTGATACGGAATTTCCCCTTGATTCTACACTCAACAAAATTTCCTTCTTCCGATTTTACGGTGTACCAACTTCCTGTAGATTTGTATACGGTTCCTGTCATATTAGGATTTAACTTTAAAAAATTGCAGCAGTAATGCTTTTGCAAAGATAACTGATTTTGGATGACTTCTTAACCTAATAAAAAATCCCAAAACTTTCGTCTTGGGATTTTAATGGTTTTAAGCATTCAATACTTTATCTTGTTTGTTGATACTTTCTTGGTGAATCGCTTTGAACATTTTTAAAACAAACTCTTCCGAAAGGCCTCGTTTTTCTCCTTCCAATATCATTCTACCTAAAATTTCATTCCAACGGTTGTTTTGTAATACCGCCACGTTAGCCTCTTTTTTCACTTTCCCAATTTCGACAGCCACTTCCATACGTTTTCCTAATAAGTCTAGTAGGTTTGAATCCAACATGTCGATATTAGCTCTTAATTGACCCATTTTTTTGGTAAACTCGTCGGACACGTCATTGTGTTTTCTCACCTTTAAATCTTTGAAGATCTGTTTTAATGCCGCCGGAGTCACTTGTTGAGCCGCATCACTCCAAGCATTATCTGGATCAATATGCGTTTCGATGATCATCCCGTCATAGTTCAAATCCAAAGCTTCTTGGGTTACTTCAAGAATCATTTTACGATCTCCAGTAATGTGAGATGGATCAATAATCAAAGGCAAATCTGGGAATTTGTTTTGCAATTCGATTGCAATTTGCCATTCTGGAATGTTGCGGTATTTGGTTTTTTGGTAAGTAGAAAACCCACGGTGAATCACCCCTAGTTTTTCGATTCCTGCCATATGCAAACGCTCTACACCACCCAACCACAAGGCTAAATCAGGGTTCACTGGGTTTTTGATCAAAACGATTTTATCTGTTCCTTTTAAGGTATCAGCAATTTCTTGAACCGCAAACGGATTGGCCGTAGTACGTGCCCCAACCCATAATACATCAATGTCATTTTCTAAAGCCAATTTGCAGTGTGCTGCAGTAGCTACTTCAGTTCCCATTAACAAACCTGTTTCGGCTTTGGCTTTTTTCAACCATTTTAATCCAATCTCGCCTACCCCTTCAAAACCACCTGGACGCGTTCTTGGCTTCCAAATTCCGGCTCTAAATACACTTACATCAGAATCTTTCAATTCGTGTGCAATTTTTAATACTTGCTCTTCGGTTTCAGCGCTACAAGGACCTGCTATCACTAATGGATGCGTTAAATTGAACGCCTCCAACCAATTTCTCATTTCTTTTTTATTTTCCATCTTATTTTTTATTTACCGTTTTATGATCGTTAATTATTGTTTTTTGTTTGCACTATTACTTGGTGAACTCATCCCATTTAAAATTTCTTTAATTCGATTCACACTTTGCATTTCATTGTAAATCGCCTCGTATTCTTCACTTTGTAATAAATCTTTGAATTGCGTTAAGTTGGCAATATACTCCTCCAAACTTTTCACTACCTGCTTCTTATTTTGTTTAAAAATGGGCGTCCACATGGCTGGTGAACTTTTGGCCAATCGCACCGTACTTTCGAACCCCGAACCCGCCATGTCAAAAATATCTTGTTCGTCTTTTTCTTTATTGATAACCGTTTTACCCAACATAAATGAACTGATATGCGACAAATGCGACACATACGCAATGTGTTTATCGTGCGATTTGGGTTCCATATACCGAATGCGCATTCCTAAACTTTTGAACAACTCTATAGCACGTTCTTGCAATTTGAACGAAGTTTTCTCCACCTCGCATATGATATTGGTTTTCCCTTGAAACAAGCCTTTGATTGCTGCAGAGGGGCCAGAAAATTCAGTACCTGCGATAGGATGTGTGGCAATATAATTTCTTCTTTTAGGATGATATTCTAAGGCTTCGCAAATTGGTTTTTTGGTTGAACCTACTTCAAAAACAATGGTGTTTTCGCCAATATGATTTAAGATTTCTGGCACCACATTCAAGGCAACATCAACCGGTACAGATACAATCACAAAGTCAGCATATTCCAAATCTTGAAGACTTCCTTCTTGGTCTATAACACCCAATGCCAATGCTTCTTTCAAATGATGCTCGTTGGTGTCCATACCGTAAATAGTAGCTTCGGGATACACCTCTTTTATATCCAAAACCATTGAACCTCCTATCAAACCTATTCCTATTACGTGTACATTCATTAAATTCCAAATTTTTAAATTCCAAATTCCAATCGATAACGGGAGCCAAAACGTAAAGCTCAAATACCTGTTATCAAGAACTATCTATTCCCTCTTTAGAGGCTAAAAACGACGAATCGCTTCTTCAATTTTTTCTTCTTTCACACACAAAGCAAATCGGATGTAGCCTTCGCCATTGGAACCAAAAATGGTTCCCGGTGTAATAAAGATGTATTTTTCATATAATATCTTATCAATAAAATCTTCCGCGGATGTGATGCCTGCTGGAAGCTTTGCCCAAACAAACAAGCCAACGCCATCTTTATACACCTCACAACCTAATTTCTCGGCCAACTGTTCGGTCAACACTCTTCGTTTGGCGTAAATCGCATTCATTTCGCCGAACCAAGAAGCGTCGCTTTGCAAAGCCGCAACAGCCCCTTTTTGAATGCCGTAAAACATACCACTATCCATATTACTTTTTACTTTCAATACCGCATCTATTAAAGTGGCATTTCCAGAAACCATTCCTACGCGCCAACCTGCCATATTGAAAGTTTTGGACAATGAATTCAGCTCTAAGGCTACTTCTTTCGCTCCTTCCACTTGCAACAAACTCATTGGTTGGTCGTTCAAAACAAAACTGTATGGATTATCATTAACCAATAAAATGTTGTGTTTTTTGGCAAATGCCACTAGTTTTTCAAACAAATTCAAATTACCTCTGGCTCCTGTTGGCATATGCGGATAGCCAATCCACATCAATTTTACTTTAGTTAAATCCATTTTTTCCAAAGCCTCAAAATCAGGTTCCCAATTGGTACTATCTTTCAAGTCATAATATAGTGGCACCGCACCTACTAAATTGGTCACCGAAGTATAGGTTGGATAGCCTGGATTTGGAATCAAAACGCCATCACCTTCATTCAAAAAAGCCATAGAAATATGCATAATTCCTTCTTTGGACCCCATCAAAGGCAAAATTTCGGTGGCACTCTTTAAGGCAACTTGAAAATTCCTTTGGTAAAAATCGGCCATAGCTTGTCTTAATTCTGGCAAGCCTTGATAGCTCTGGTACTGATGTGCATTTTCATCATTCATACCAGCAATCATGGCATCGACAACTGCAGGAGCAGGCTTTAAATCAGGACTACCAATTCCCATATTGATGATGGGTTTTCCTTCACTAGCCAATTGACGTACTTCACGCAATTTTGAGGAAAAGTAATATTCTTCTACAATAGCTAGTCTTTGGGCTGTATTTATCATTTCTATTAACTTAATTCTAAATTGGAATTCTTTACTTTTTCAGATTGTAACTCGATCAATGGTTTCGTATTAGGATACTCACCCAACACTTTAAAATAATCGGCCATAATATTTACTAGGGCTTTTGCCTTGGCATAGTCCTCATATTTTTCAAAAGTCACGTCTACAAAAAAAGAGTATTTCCAAGGGGTTTCAATTTTTGGTAAAGATTGTATTTTGGTCAAATTCAACTTGCAATCACTCATCACATTCAGAACTGCTGCCAAGCTGCCTCGTTTATGATCCAATTCAAATTTTAATGAGGCCCTATTGATCTTATCTTCAGAAACAAATGAATTTTCTTTTTTAAGAATCACAAATCGCGTCATGTTGTTTTTTATGGTCTGAATAGACGGCGCAATAATCTCCAATTGATACATTTCGGCTGCGGCCACACTGGCTATGGCGGCAATGCCTCGGATTTGATTTTGCTGAATTCGACGTGCTGTTTCGGCCGTATCCTTATCCTCAACCAACTTGATGTTGGGATATTGTTTCAAAAAATCCATACATTGTAACAAGGCCATCGGATGAGAATGCACTTCTTGAATTTCTTCAATTTTTTGACCGGGCAAAGCCATCAGGTTTTGATGTATATCTAGGTAATGTTCACCTATGATATGCAAATTATTTTTATCGATTAAGGCGTAATTTGGAATAATGGAACCAGCAATGGAATTCTCTATAGCCATGACCGCTTGATCACTCCTTCCTTTGAGTAAACTATCTACCAATTCTTCAAAAGACAAACACTCGTCTACTTCGATATTTTGGTAAAAATAATCCTGGGCCACTTGATGGTGAAATGATCCTTTAATTCCTTGTATTCCTATTTTTGTTCTCATATAATCAAAAAAAAAATCCTGATTTTCATCAGGATTGTATCGTAGTTTAATTAGTTTTCTTTTACTTTCAAATAACTATAGCACAATCCCTACTTCTCAAAGAAGAAATAAAAAGTGTAGCTAAAGTAAAAACGGTTGTTCAACATTTTGTTATTTGTTTTTTCTGAATGATCTCTTGGCAAAGATAAAAACTTAATCCAAAATTCTAAATAAAAATTACACTAATCGCTAACAAAAATGAATTTCTTTGCCAAATTAACTTTCAATTAACAATTACAAAAAAAAAGCATTAAATCAGGAAGGTTTTTTAACAATTTTATTGCAATAAAAGACTCGCTAATGATTATTTTTTCAATTTTGGTATTCGTGAAGGGGTATCTTTTCCACTAATTATAGTTTGTGAACTGATGGCAATCGACTTAATAATCTCGGTCATATTATCCATATCCAAAGTACTTATTTCGTCACTTAATTTATGATAATTTGGTTCGACATCCATTTTAGAGGTAGAAATGGTATGAGCAGGAACTCCCAAAGCCGCTAATCTTGCGTTATCTGAACGGTAAAATAATTGTTCCTCAGGATAAGGGTCTTGATAAAAATTGAATCCTGAACCCACTAAATTCTTTTGCAAAATAGTTCCAAAATCAGAGCGCTCGAATCCTGTAATGTAAGCAGAATTTTTGCCCCATTTACTATCGGTCCCAATCATTTCTATATTGAACATCGCTACCACTTCATCAGCATTGATAGAATTTGAGAAAAAAGCAGAACCGTAACCTCCCGTTTCTTCACCCGTAAATGCCACAAAAATAAGTGTTCGTGCGTTATCGTTTTTCTTTTTAAAATATTCAGCCAAAGTTATTACAGCTGTAATTCCAGAAGCGTCATCATTTGCGCCATTATAAATTTTATCGTCTCCCGAGGTTTTCATTCCTAAATGATCGTAATGCCCTGAGAAAATCACATATTCATTAGGTCTAGATATACCAGGTAGTATCCCTATAACGTTGTTAGCCTGCTTTCCTTCAATTAAAAAATCCTGACGATACGAGCTCAAATCTTTATAAAAAGACAATCCCATCTTTTTGAATTCATTTTCAATAAAAACTGAAGCTTTCTCGATACCAGGCGTAAACAACCCGCGTCCTTGCATAGCATCCGAAGCCAATTCAGTTTCGATTCGAGTCACTTCTTTGAGTTCAATATCATTTTGAGCTTGAGCAATAGAACTACACAACACCCATAATCCTAAAGCAATTTTTTTCATCCTTGACTATTTTTATTAAATGATGGAACGCCTATAATTACATCTCTACTTAATACGGCATTTCATCTCAGTTTATATTTTTTCTATCTGATTTACCAGCCAATCTTTACCTTCCACTACGCGGGTGGTCATCATTGCGGCAACAATATCTCCATTTGCATTCAATAACGTAGCGATTGGATCCACCAAAGTCCCAATAATCATAGCCGCAGGCAACGCTTGCTCCATTGGAAAACCATAAACAGTAATGGCCAAAATTTCTCCGATGTACCCTCCGTTAGGGATACCCCCTTCTACGACCGACACAATTACCGTAATACCAATCATGGAAAGTATCGTATAAGGGTCGGTAAAATCCTTTCCAAAAATGGCGAACATGACCACAATTTTCACAATCGAAGACATACTGGAACCGTCTTTGTGGATGGGGGCTCCTAAAGGAATTACCAGATTGCGAATATAGGCAGGGATTTTCATTTGTTCTGCCGCCTTCAAATTGGCTGGCATGGTAGCAATACTACTACAAGTGCCCAATGCCGTAAACGAAGCCGTTACATTATTTTTCCAAAAAGTGTGCACTGCCAATTTTCCTCCGGACATATAAGCATAAATAGAGAAAAAAATAGCAAAGTACAACACACAAACTCCATAATAGACAGCCAAAGGCTTGGCATAGGCTCCAAAAAGTTGCGGACCAAAAATCCCCACTTGATACGCAAAATAGGCTCCAAGACCAATAGGGGCTGCCTTCATGATTAAATTCAGCACTTCTTTCATCACTTCGTTTGAAGCATCCAAAAAACGGGCAAACTCTTTACCTTTTTCGCCTGCTCTCAAAGTTGCAAAACCTATTAATAAAGAGAAAAAGATAAGCGCCAACATGTTTTTACGAGAGAGAATTTCAAAAAAGTCATTTACGGTAAACAATAAGGCTATTGGCGATTCGCCACTAGAATGTGTCGAAGTATCGGGTTTGAGTTGAGAGGCAAAAGCAGAAGTATCTATAGGGAAAGCCATCATGGCAAAAACCATAATGATAGCCGAAACAACCACTGTAAACAAAAAGACCAAAAACACCACCCGAAATAATTTTCCTAACTTGTCTGATTTTTGCAAATTCGCGATGGCACTGGCAATAGTAAAAATCACTAACGGAATAATTGCTGTAAATAACAAATTTAAAAAAATGTCACCCAAAGGCTTGATAACCTCAACGTCTTTCCCAAAAACTAGTCCTGCTATGCTTCCTATTACAATACCAGTAATTAGTTTAAGGATACTACTGTAATTTTTTAAAAAACTGCTTGAATGATTGTATTCCATTGTTGTATTCTTTTTTGTAAATATATTGATTCTCCTTACAATACACTTTTTTTAGGTTAAAATTTTAAAATGTTTCTCATCAAAATCGCGTTATCTCCCGTAAAAATTGGTTTTGCACGAACTACTTTTAAATTCCAGAATGCTAAAAACAAATGGTTTTTCTGTTTACTTTTGCAACAAATAGTTTAGAGGTATGTCCATAGAAGTAAAAAACATTTCAAAAAGTTATGGTGCACAAAAAGCACTTGACGGTATTTCATTTTCCATAAAAAAAGGAGAAATCGTAGGTTTCTTAGGGCCAAATGGCGCAGGAAAATCAACGTTGATGAAAATATTGACCACCTATCTCACGGCAGATGAAGGCGAAGCTTTTGTCAATGAAAAATCTATTGACCAACAACCAAAAGAAGTTCAAAAAATCATTGGGTATTTACCCGAACACAATCCACTCTATTTGGATTTGTATGTTAGAGAATATTTAGCCTTTAATGCCGCGGTTTATCAAGTACCAAAAGACCGCATACAAGAAGTAATTGAATTGACGGGGCTAACTCCCGAAAGTCATAAAAAAATAGGACAACTCTCTAAAGGATATCGTCAGCGTGTGGGATTAGCCAATGCGCTGCTTCATCATCCCGAAGTCTTAATATTGGACGAACCTACCACAGGATTAGACCCCAATCAATTAGCAGAAATCCGAAATGTAATTAAAACTGTAGGCAAAGACAAAACCATCTTCCTTTCTACTCACATCATGCAAGAAGTAGAAGCAATCTGTGATCGTGTCATCATTATTGACAAAGGAAAAATTGTAGCGGATAAAAAACTCGAAGTTTTGATAGCTGCCGATAAACAACAAGTTATCGAAGTAGAATTTGATTTAAAAGTAACTGAAGACCAAATTAATGCCATTCCACATTTAAAATCATTCATCAAAAACAGTGATTATCTATGGGAACTGACTTTTTTATCGAGCCAAGATATGCGTCCAACCGTATTCGATTTCGCTCACGACAACGGATTAAAAACCCTACAACTCAACCAGAAAAACAAAAACTTAGAAGCAGTATTTAGGGAGATTACGAAATAGTGATTAGCCATTAGTGAATAGCAAAAAAAGCTAACGACCAATGGCTAATCACTATTCACTAATTACTTCAAACTATCTTTTATCGCTTGAATCCAATCTTCGATGGTAGTTTCATTGGTATCAATCGCAACACTTTTTGCTCCATAAGGCGCATATTTATCGGGTTTAGTAACCGAAAACAACCCAATTACAGGTATCTGAGCTGCTGAAGCCAAATGCATCATACCGCTATCGGCACCCACAAAAATTTCGGTGTTTTTGAAGAAAGCTGTAATCTCACGAATGTCTTTACTATAATAGGTTGGCGCTTTAAAATCGATTTGAGAGACATTTTCAACCGGCAACACTTCTAGCACGTTGTAATCTGGAAATTCTTTTAGGATACGATCGTAAAACACTCCCCACCAATCTTTGGAATAACATTTGGCCCCAGTAGCAAAAGTGAAAATACAGATTGTTTTTTTAGATGAGGGAACAATTGCGTCCAGAAGTGCTTTGCCTTTGGCTATTTCTTCAGGACTTAATTGCAAAAGCAAATTAGGAATTGGTGTGTTCGGCACTTTCATTCCTACCGAAGCAAGAAAATGACGCAAATCATACACAGGGTATTTTGCAATATGAGTATAGTCGGAGAATTGACTGGAAAGATCAGTTTCTAGCTCCCCAAAACATTTGAACTTTGCATTCACCAATTGAATAGATAAGCGTCCAGAGGAAGAATTTTTATCTGCATTGATGGCTAAATCATAGCTATTTGAATTGAGTTGCCACCACGCTTTTAAATAATTTCGCTTTTCATCAAAATGTTTTTTAGGTAACCGAATAATTTGATCAACACTAGAATAATTTTCAAAAACAATAGGACCTAGATTCCCTTTAATAAAAACATCAATTGTTGCCTTCGGAAAAAGGGTTTGTACTTCTTGTACCAATGGCGTAATCAATAATAAATTCCCTAAACGGTGATTAGGTCTCGAAATCAAAACGCTTTTTACTTCTGCTGGATTAATGATGCCTTGATTGGTTGAAGAAGATTTTCCGATACCACTAGTAAGTGATCTCATCATCGTTCTTCTTACTTGATTTATCTTTGCTTTAAGAGTCATTTAGGATTTTTTTATTGTTTTATTTGCAAATGTAAAACACTTGATCAAACATTGGGTATTATTATCGAAATAATACCTTTTACCATAAAAAAACTCGACAAACCAACGTTCATCGAGTTCATTACAATTGAAATAATACTAACTTTTATATTAAAAAACCTGACTAGCGATTTGTCTGATGTTTTCTGATTTCCCCATAGAATAATAATGTAAAACGGGAACACCAGCGGCTTTTAATTCAATAGATTGTTGGATTGCCCATTCGATTCCAACTTGGCGGATTTCGGCATTGTTTTTACATTTCTCAACCGCATCAATTAAATCCTCTGGCAAATCGATACGGAAAATTTGTGGCAGCACTTGCAAATGTCTTTCTACCGCAATAGGTTTTATCCCAGGAATAATCGGAACTGTAATGCCCATTTCTCTGGCTTTGGCAACGAATTCGAAATACTTTGCATTATCAAAAAACATTTGAGTCACGACATAATCCGCGCCTGCATCTACTTTTTCTTTAAGACGTTTCAAATCGGTTTGCAAAGAAGGTGCTTCCAAATGCTTCTCAGGATAACCCGCCACCCCAATACAGAAATCGGCTTTGTTATCAATGTCCATTACTTCGTGCAAATACTTCCCTTGGTTCAATTGATAAATTTGGCTTACTAAATCGGAAGCATATTTATTACCTCCTTTGGTGGGCACAAACGATTGCTCGTCTTTCATCGCATCACCACGCAAAGCCATCACATTATCAATACCTAAGTAATGACAATCCACCAACAAATATTCTGTTTCTTCTTTGGTAAAACCTCCACAAAGCACGTGCGGCACGGTATCCACGTTGTATTTATGTTTGATTGATGCGCAAATTCCCAAAGTTCCGGGACGCATTCTTGTCAACTTCTTTTCTAATAATCCATTCCCTTTATCAACGTAAATAAACTCCTCACGAGAAGTGGTCACATCAATAAATGGCGGTTTGAACTCCATCAACGGATCGATGTTGTCATATAATTCCTGAATGCTTTTGCCTTTTTGTGGCGGAATAATTTCAAAAGAAAACAAGGTTTCTCCTTTGGCGTTTTCTATATGTTGTGTTACTTTCATACTACAAGTTTATTGTTCATTGTTTGTTGTTGTTGTTAGTTCTGATTCCAAAACCATAAACTATAAACCAACAACTATAAACATTTTTTAATCAGCTATATTCGGATTCAACCATTTCATGGCTACATCTGTCGAAACATTTCTTCGTTTGGCGTAATCAATTACTTGGTCTTCTTTGATTTTTCCGAGTCCGAAATACTTACTTTCTGGATTCCCAAAATAGTACCCAGAAACGGATGAAGCGGGCCACATCGCCATACTCTCGGTCAAAGTCACACCAATTTCTTCTTCAACGTTCAATAATTTCCAAATCGTCGGTTTCTCTAAATGGTCTGGACAAGCTGGATAACCTGGTGCTGGTCGAATTCCTTTATACGATTCTTCAATCAAGTCTTCTTTACTCAACACCTCATCAGCAGCATAGCCCCAAATTTCTTTTCGGACTTTCTCGTGTAAATATTCGGCAAATGCTTCTGCAAAACGATCGGCCAACGCCTTCACCATAATTGAATTATAATCGTCTAATGCTGTCTCATACTCGGCCGCCCATTCATCGACACCAAAACCAGTGGTTACACAAAACGCTCCCATATAATCCACTTTACCACTTTCTTTTGGCGCAATAAAATCAGACAAAGCAATGTTTGGCGCACCTTTGGTTTTTTGAGCTTGTTGACGCAAAGTCAAGAATGTTTGCAATGGATTTCCTTTTTCATCTTTCAATTCGATATCATCATCATTGATTTGATTCGCAGGAAAAACTCCGTAAACGCCTTTTGCCGTTAACTTTTTCTCCTCCAAAATCACTTTCAACATCGCTTGTGCATCCGCAAAAACCGAAGTAGCTTGTTCACCCACTACTTCATCAGTTAAAATGGCTGGATACTTGCCGAATAATTCCCAAGTTCTGAAAAAAGGCGTCCAATCGATATAGGGTACCAAAGTCTCCAAATCCAATTCTACAATTTGTTTGCCAATTACTTTTGGTTGTACTGGTGTAAAATTATCCCAATCCAATTGCAATTTGTTTTTTCTAGCATCCTCGATAGACAAGAAATTTTTATCTCGTGAACGATTCAAGAATGTTTTTCTAAAGGCATCGTATTCTGCACGAATATCCGCTGCATATATTTTACGATTATGGTCCAATAAATTCCCCGCTACAGTTACCGCTCTCGAAGCATCGTTGACGTGAATTACCGTTTCTCTGTATTGAGGCGCAATTTTCACCGCGGTATGCGCACGCGAAGTAGTCGCTCCACCAATCATTACAGGGATTTTCATATTGCGTTTGTCCAGCTCTTTCGCCAAATACACCATTTCGTCCAAAGACGGCGTAATCAAACCGCTCAAACCAATAATATCCACTTCGTGCTCAATAGCTGCAGCAATAATTTTTTCTGGAGGCACCATCACACCCAAATCGACAATCTCATAATTATTACAAGCCAATACTACAGAAACAATATTTTTTCCAATATCGTGCACGTCCCCTTTTACAGTAGCCATCAGGATTTTTCCGTTCCCAGATTTGTCTCCAACTTGCTTGGCGGCTTCAATGAAAGGTAAAAGATAAGCCACTGCTTTTTTCATCACACGTGCCGATTTTACCACTTGTGGCAAAAACATTTTACCCGAACCAAACAAATCGCCCACGACATTCATTCCTGCCATCAAGTTGATTTCGATTACTTCGATTGGTTTTTCGGCGGCCAAGCGTGCTTCTTCTACATCAATTTCTATAAAAGCATCCACTCCTTTTACCAAAGAGTGCGTGATTCTTTCCTGTACGGTTCCATTACGCCATTCTTGTATTACCGCTTCATTTGTTTTAGAACCGTCTCCTTTTACATTCTCGGCAAAATCCAACAAACGCTCTGTAGCATCATCGCGTCTGTCCAAAATCACATCTTCAACGTATTCTAATAAATCTTTTGGAATCTCATCGTAAATCGACAACATTTCTGGGTTTACAATTCCCATCGTCATTCCGTTTTGAATCGCGTGGTACAAGAAAACCGAGTGCATCGCCTCTCTCACCACATCATTTCCTCTAAACGAAAACGACACATTACTCACCCCGCCACTAATATGGGCGTGGGGTAAATTTTCGCGAACCCATTTGGTTCCTCTAAAGAAATCCAAGGCATTCAAGCGGTGTTCTTCCATTCCTGTAGCCACAGGAAAAATATTCAAATCGAAGATAATATCTTGTGGTGGAAATCCAATTCCCAACAAAATATCATACGAACGCTGGCAAATTTCGATACGCCTTTCGTAATTATCGGCTTGACCCACTTCGTCAAAAGCCATCACAATCACCGCCGCACCATAACGTTTGATTAAGTTCGCGTGATGAATGAATCGCTCCTCACCTTCTTTCAAAGAAATCGAATTCACGACACATTTCCCTTGCACCACTTTCAAACCCGCCTCAATGATTTCCCACTTCGAGCTGTCAATCATAATCGGCACACGCGAAATATCCGGTTCAGCTGCAATCAAATTCAAGAATTTGGTCATAGCATATTCGCCATCCAACATCCCTTCATCCATATTGATATCAATAATTTGTGCGCCACCTTCTACTTGTTGGCGCGCAATATCCAGCGCCTCATCATATTTCTCTTCCTTTATCAATCGAAGAAATTTTCGCGAACCCGTTACATTGGTTCGTTCCCCCACATTCACAAAAACGCTTTCCGGCGTGATGATTAAAGGTTCCAATCCTGATAATACTAGGTTTCTTCTTTTTTCTGCCATTTCTTTATTTTGAGTTACTCAGTGGCTAAGTTGCTCAGCTACTAGTGATTTTCTATTCTTTATTTTATCTCCAGCTCGTCTTCAAAACTAAACTGGGTTTTCTATTTTATTTTGGGCGTGTCCCAAGGGCCGGGCTATCCGTTCCCGCTTTTTTTCTTGATAAAAAAATCAAGAAAAAAGAGCTCCACTACTATCCCTCACGCAAAAGTGCTAAACGACAACTATCTTTTTCATCCATTTTTTTTCTTCATTACAACAAGGATTTCAACGTTTCCGTATCTGGCAGAATATTTTTATAAGCTTCTGGCAAATCATTATATGTTTTATACGTTACTACTCCCATCGGTTTTGAGGTGTCTCGGAATGCAAATTCTACTATTTTATTGTTCTTTTCTTTGCAAAGAATAATTCCAATAGACGGATTTTCGTGTGGCTGTTTGACCATTTCATCCAATGCCGAAAGATAAAGATTCATTTTACCAACATATTCCGCTTTAAACTTCCCCTTTTTTAATTCAATAGCAACCAAACTCTGAATTTTTCGGTTAAAAAACAGCAAGTCTATAAAATACTCTTCGTCCTCAATAAGCAATCGGTGCTGATTCCCAATAAAACTAAATTCAGTCCCCAAAGCCATTATGAATTTTTTGATATTCTGCACAATGGCATTTTCCAAAATACGTTCGTTTGGTTCTTCATCAGCATCTTCAATATTGATAAAATCCAACAACATTTCATCTTTAAAAGCCATCAATGCTTTTTGCCTAAAAGCATTTTCAGATAAAGTGCTTTGAAAATTATGCGCCAATTTTCCTTGTCGTTGATACAAATCCGACTTTAAATGGTGTTTTAAAGTTTCAAAACTCCAAAACTCGGTTGCCACTTTTTGGATATAAAAAACACGCTCTTCCGTAACTTCCGCTCCTCGAATTATAAGACGATGCTGCGTAAATGGAACTTTCAAAAACAACTCTATCCATTCATTTTCTAATTCAGCAGTTGGCAACTGCTGAATTAGAAAACTATCATTCAAATCGCCAGTTGCCAACTGACGATTTTGGTTTTTCAATTCGGTAGACGGCAACTGCCGATTTAACTCTTCTTCCGAAAATTGAAAAAGAGGTTCTTTTTTATCTATCAAAAAGGGCTGCATAAATTCCCATTCTTCATAAAAAATACGCATATTTCTAATGTTCGTAGCCGAAAAACCTCTCAATCCGTGAAGCTCTTGTTGCAACAAACTCGAAATACTATCAATTGCACCTTTTCCCCAATTTTTGTTTCGGCTATGAAAGGACACATATTGACCAATGCTAAAATACAATTTCAACAATTCTTTATTGGCAAGCGCAGCAGCTTCATAACGACTTTTTAAAATTGCCGTTTTTATTTGCTTTACCGCCAATACATAATTATTATCTCCTTGTATTTCCATTTATTACCCTCTATTAATTTCAACGGAATGAATTTTGTTCCTACATCCAACGGATTAAAATCCGTTGCTATAAAATGAGTCGTTCCTATGGAACTTATGCTGCTAGTGCGAGCGGGACAACTAAATTTACTCTGTCCTCCTGCAAGGTTTACAAAACCTTGTAGGTCTATTAAATTAAATACCTACAAGGTTAAAAAAAACCTTGCAGGAACAATATTTTACATCACCGCAGTCGAAACCCTCGGCTTATACTCCTTAGCGATATCCGCAATTAATTTGATATGCTCTGGAGTGGTGCCGCAGCAGCCTCCTATGATGTTGATTAAATTATCTTCTAAATAAGAACGAATTTGCGCTTGCATTTCCTCAGGCGTTTCGTCGTATTCTCCAAAGGCATTCGGTAATCCTGCATTAGGATGGGCCGAAATATTGAAAGAAGTGTTATGCGACAAAGTTTGCAAATACGGCTTGAGCAAATCGGCACCCAAAGCGCAATTGAATCCTACACTCAACAACGGAATGTGCGAAACCGAAATCAAGAAAGCCTCAACCGTTTGCCCAGAAAGGGTTCTTCCTGAAGCATCGGTGATGGTTCCAGAAACCATAATAGGCACATCAATATTGCGTTCTTCTTTGACTTCTTCGATGGCAAAAAGTGCGGCTTTGGCATTCAAGGTGTCGAAAATGGTTTCTACCAAAAGAATATCACAACCACCGTCCAACAAGGCTTCGACTTGTTGCTTGTAAGCGATACGTAAATCATCAAAAGTTACGGCACGGTATCCTGGGTCATTCACATCAGGTGACATACTCGCGGTTCTGTTCGTGGGTCCAATAGAACCCGCTACAAAACGCGGTTGGTCTGGATTTTTGGCGGTGAATTCATCGGCTACTTCACGGGCTAGTTTAGCGGATTCGTAGTTGAGTTCGTATACCAAATCCTCCAAATGATAGTCGGCCATACCGATAGTGGTTCCTGAGAAGGTGTTGGTTTCTACGATATCGGCTCCTGCCTCAAAATAGGCGGCGTGCACGGCTTTGATGGCCTGTGGTTGCGTGAGGGACAATAAATCATTGTTTCCTTTTAACGGATGCGGAAAATCTTTGAATCGTTCGCCACGAAAATCTTCTTCGGAGAAATTGTAGCGTTGCAACATTGTTCCCATTGCTCCGTCGAGCACGAGAATTCTTTTTTTAATTTCTTCTTGTATTGTTGACATACTTTTATTTACCGCTAAGACGCTAAGGCGCAAAGCTTTTTTTATTTATATTTTCTGTTACGCCTCTGCTTGAGGGAATACATTTCTTTTTGTTTCTAAATAAGCCTATTGCTAACTCTTTAGCCCCGATAGCAACGACATCCTTTTATGCTGGGGTTCAGCATAAAAGATATAGTGGATAGCGGGAACGTTGATGGCAAAAAAGCCCCAATGATGCGCTCATTCAATTATTAAAAATGTATCGGGAAAGGGGTTTGAAAAAATACGAGACTGTATTTTGTTGTTATCTATCCGCGCTATGCTTGGTAGAATGTAGCACCTTCTTTAAAAAAGTAAAGGGTTGCTAAGGGTTCATCGGGTCTTTTCCCTCCGCCTTTCGTGATAACTTTCAATAAAAATAGGAACGCTGCAAAGTAACGACATAGCTCCGATACTTGCAAGTGTTTTTTTTAAAGATTCTGAGTAGCCAAGTGGCTAAGTTTCTAAGCGAAAAAAGGTTCTGAATGACTAAGCTTTTATTGAACTTAGCCTCTCAGAACCTTGATGAATCAGCAACTTTTTTTTACACAATAGCTTTCACTACTGCTTTTGGCGCTTCTTTACGAGTACCGTCGAAGCCGTCTACACCTGAAACGGTGGTGTATTTCATCACATATTTTTTACCTGGATTGATAATTTGGTAAGCCGCTTGACACATTAATGTGGCTTCGTGGAATCCGCAAAGAATCAATTTTAGTTTGCCTGGATAGGTGTTTACGTCACCAATGGCGAAAATCCCAGGAATGTTGGTTTGATAATCTAAAGCATTGTTTACTTTGATGGCGTTTTTTTCGATTTCTAATCCCCAATTGGCAATAGGGCCTAATTTGGGTGTCAATCCGAAAAGAGGAATAAAATAATCGCATTCTATTTTTCGGTGCGCTCCTTCGATGTCTACATCTACTGATTCCAAACGCTCTGCACCATTCAATCCAACCACTTCTCCTGGCGTAATCATTTTGATTTTTCCAGCAGATTTCAATTCTTGTACTTTCTCCACCGAATCTAATGCGCCGCGGAATTCGTTGCGACGGTGAATCAAAGTTACCTCTGACGCTACATTCGACAAGAAAATACTCCAGTCTAAAGCAGAATCTCCACCACCAGCAATCACCACTCTCTTGTCACGGAATTTTTCTGGATTCTTGATAAAGTATTTGATTCCCTTGTCTTCGTAAAACTCGATGTCTTCGATTAAAGGTTTTCTAGGTTCAAAACTTCCTAATCCTCCTGCAATAGCAATAACTGGAGCATGGAATTTTTTCCCTTTGTTAGAAGTTACAATGAAAGTCCCATCTTCTTGTTTTTCGATGGTTTCTGCACGTTCTCCAAGGGTAAATCCTGGCTCGAATTGCTTGATTTGTTCCATTAAATTATCTACCAAATCTCCAGCTAATACTTCTGGAAATCCTGGAATATCATAAATAGGTTTTTTAGGATACAATTCGGCCAATTGTCCGCCTGGCTGTGGCAAGGCATCCAAAATATGACATTTTAATTTTAATAATCCCGCTTCGAAAACCGCAAAAAGCCCTGTGGGTCCTGCTCCTATTATTAATATATCTGTTTTAACCATTTTTTTTTATTTATACTTATTACTTCTTTTTTTTCTAAAACTGCTCAAATAAACAATTAATTCGTTTGAGGATTTGTGATAATTATCACTTGGGTATTTTTTTATTGTGATGAAGAACAGGTCACGACCTGTCCCTACGGTATTATTTATTATTTTTTAATACCTCGGTGATTTCATTCATACGTTGCACCTTTTCTTCAAAATTACCTTTCAACGTTTTGCGATATTCATTCAGGTTTTCAACCATTGTATTCACATCTTCTGGAATGACCTCTTCAAAAAATTCACGCAATCGTTTGGCAGTTGTCGGTGATTTTCCATTGGTTGAAATGGCGATTTTCACATTGCCTTTGGTCACAATTCCGCCCAAATAATAATCGCATAAATCGGGTGTATCGGCAATATTACAAAGCAAATAACGCTTTCTGGACAAATCATACACGCGCTTGTTTACCTTTAAATCATCCGTGCAAGCAATCACCAAATGGCGTTTTTTGAGCATCTTCTTTTTGAACTTCGCCTGAGTCAATTGTACGGAAGGATGTTTTTCGGCCAAGGCTTCCAACTCGGGAAGAAACCGTGTTGCCACCACTTCAACATTTGCATTTGGGCTTGATTTCAACATAAAAGATAACTTTTCTAAACCCACATTTCCGCCACCTACAATCAATACATTGAATTGATGTAGTTTTAAAAATACGGGATATAATTCGTTTCTTTCCATAAGCCTCACCCCCAGCCCCTCTCCAAAGGAAAGGGGAGTAGAGTCGTTTTAAATTATTATTTTATTGTATCAAAATCAAAGGTTACACAATTTCTTTTGAAATAAATTCCTCGTAAAATCCTTTTAATTTCATCGGGTTAAAACCCGACGCTATTCAAGTATTAGTTCCTTCGGAACTTTTATTTATCGAATTTCATTCGAAATGAATTCCTCGTAAAAACCTTTTAATTTATTGCTTTCTTTTACCACTTCGCCAATTACAATGATGGCTGGATTACTCAAATTATGCGTTGCTACAACAGCTTCTATAGTTTCAATAGTTCCTACTCCAATTCTTTCTTGTGGAGTTGTTCCGTTTTGAATGATGGCAATCGGTGTTTCGCCTTTGCCTTCGTTTTGAAACAATGCGACAATTTGCGACAATTTACTCATTCCCATTAAAATCACCACCGTAGCGGTTGATTGGGCCGCCAACCGAACATCAGTAGATAATTTTCTATCCGAAGTCGTTCCCGTAATTACCCAAAAACTTTCGGATACTCCACGTTTTGTCAAAGAAATCCCTTGATAAGCAGGAACTGCAATTGATGATGAAATCCCCGGAACGACAAAGGTAGGAATTCCAAAGCTTTCAACGTGCTCAATTTCTTCACTTCCACGTCCAAAAATAAAAGGATCTCCACCTTTTAATCGAACAACGTGACCATAAGTCAAGGCATTATCAACAATTAATTGATTGATTTGCTCTTGGGAATAAGCATGACTTCCTTTGCGTTTGCCTACAAATATTTTTATGGATGACTTCGGTGCAAAATCCAACAACTCCTCATTGGCCAAAGCATCATACAAAACGACATCCGCTTCGGCCAAAGCTTTTACTCCTTTGATGGTTAACAAATCTGGATCACCAGGACCTGCACCTACTAAGGTTACTTTTGGAGCCCCACTTCTCCCCTCATTAATAGGGAAGGAGGAAGAACTATTACCTGTTATTTTATAGCTCATACGATTCCGTTTTATTCTTGTGATAGCTCTACTGCTCTGTAGGCTTCAACCGTATTAAAAAATGCAATTGCATTGGCAATGTATGCTTTGGCAAAAGTTTCAGAAGGTTCGTTTTCTCTGATTTGATAAACCAATTCTTTAAAAGAACTAGCTAATTGAATTTTATTCGTTTCTACAAAAACAGTGTCAAACAAATCGATGATTCCAGCGTGATGATTTGTTTTTTGGTTTTCGGCCAATAACAAGGCTTTAGCTCCATTCACTAATCCTGCGTAGGCCAAGTAAATCGCATCCGACCATTTGTTATCGTTGTAAGCTTCTTGAGCAAAACCTATTTTTTCTTTCGCTTCAAACAACAAGGTTGCAACCAAATCGATTACTACTCCCGCACATTCACCTACTCCGACTGCTTTTACATAATTATCGGCGTTGCCCCAATCTACAAAATCAGCTTCGGTCAAATTGGTCACATCGGCTAAGGGTTTCATAAATTCATAGAAATATTTCTCGCCTTTAGCATCGTAATAGTTCAAAAATGACTGACCGTTGGAATTGGCTTCAAAATCATTTAAAATCAATCGTAAGGCTTCTGGACCACGACGGCTCGGGATTTTGATTACTTTATCCGAAAAACGTCCTTGTCCGTTTCCTAAATTTCCACCACCTAACAATACTTGTAAAGCTGGTGCCACCAATTTACCCGCATTGATAGACATTCCTTGGAAACCAATTTCGGCCATATTGTGTTGGCCACAAGCATTCATACAACCACTAATTTTGATTGTAATCTCGTTTGAATTGGCATAGTGAGGATATTCTGTCGCCAACACTCTTTCTAATTCTACTGCAATTCCAGTACTACTTGCGATTCCTAAATTACACGTATCGGTTCCAGGACAAGCGGTAATATCAGCGGTGCTATTGTATCCTAAAGCAACAAAATCTAATTTGGCCAATTCTTGGTAGAAGAAAGGCAAATCTTCTTCCTTAATATGACGAATTAAAATATCTTGACGCAACGTAAAACGCAATTCGTTGGTTGCATAATTTTTGATTAAATCGGCCAATTGTCGAGCTTTATCAATATAAAAATCGCCAAGCGCTACTTTAATTCCGATAGCCACATAACCCGCTTGTTTTTGCGGAATAACATTGGCTTTTTTCCAAGCTTCAAATGCTGCCGTATCTTCAATCGTAACTTTTGGCGCCTTGAGCAATGGTTCTGGAATTGCCTTTTCGAAAGGAGTAGTATCAATTTCAACTACTTGATGCGATAAGGCTTTTTTCTCTTCTTCCACCAAACGTAAAAACTCCTCTTTTCCGATTTCCTTGATCAAGAATTTCATACGTGCTTTTAATCGCTTGGCTCTTTCGCCGTGACGGTCAAAAATTCTCAAAATTCCTTCCGTGGTGGGAATGATTTGATTGGCTGGAATGAATTCAGACAATAATTCGGCGTGACTAGGTTGAGATCCTAAACCGCCTCCAAACAATACTTTAAATCCTTTTTGACCATTGACAATCTTTGGAATAAACCCTAAATCGTGCAAATAGCTCAAAGCGGTATCTTTATCAGAAGAAGAAAAAGACATTTTGAATTTACGTCCCATTTCCTGACACACTGGATTTCTCAAGAAAAATTCGAATAGTGCGTGTGCATATGGAGACACATCGAAAGGTTCGTCTGGGTCGATACCCGCAGTTTCACTTGCCGTAATATTTCTAACCGTATTCCCACAAGCTTCTCTAAGCGTAACATCATCTTTCTCTAGCTCAGCCCAAAGTTGTGGTGTTCTGTCTAAACTCACATAGTGAATTTGAATATCCTGACGTGTAGTGATGTGCAGGCGTCCCGTAGAATATTCTTCGGACACTTTACAGATACGGTGCAATTGTTCGCTGGTCACTTTACCAAAAGGCAGTTTGATACGAATCATTTGTACGCCTTCTTGACGCTGTCCGTATACACCACGTGCTAAACGCAAGCTACGAAAACGCTCCTCGTCGATTTTTCCATCGCGGAATAAAGCAATTTTTCTTTCTAAATCGATAATGTCCTTTTGAACAATCGGATTCTCTATTTCGGTTCTAAAACTTTCCATAAGCCCCACCCCAGCCCTCCCCAAAAGGGAGGGAGCCGAGTCTAGTATTTAGTTAATAATTTTTTAATTCTATCGTTATTCCCACTAATTCCCCCTTTGGGGGTTAGGATGCTTGCCTATTTTATAAATCCAACGCCAGCTGTCGTGTTTGTTGCAGGGTCAATCAAAATAAAAGCACCATTTGATTTGTTATCTGTGTAACTATCAAAATAGATTGGTTTACTTAATTTGATGGTTACTTCACCAATTTCATTTATAGCCAATTGACTTGCTGGAGTTACCCCTGAATAATCAGTAGCGATTACATTTTTCACACTGTCAATCTTGGCTAAAACTCGGTTGGTATTATGCTGTACTAAATATTTGGCACCACCTACTAATTTTTTGCTGTCCATCCAGCAAATGGTTGTGGTGATTTCTTTTTCTATTTTAGGCAATTCGCTAGATTTTACAATCATATCACCGCGAGTCACATTGATGTCATTTTCCAATTCGATTGTGATAGAGGAACCAGCAATGGCTTCATCGTATTGCTTATCGAAAAAGTGAATGTTGGTTACTTTTGATTCTGTCAAAGAAGGCAAAACGGTTACCGCATCGCCCACTTTAATGGAATTCCCATATAATTTCCCAGCATATCCTCTAAAGTCGTGGTACTCCTCTGTTTTTGGACGAATAACGGTTTGCACTGGAAAACGTGTAATTCCATTTTCATAAATATCATTAGTCTCCAAAGACTCCAAATGTTCCAAAACGGTTTGCCCAGTGTACCAAGGCATATGTTTTGATTTTTGAGCCACATTCCCACCATTGATGGCACTTAGCGGAATATAACTTACATTTTGTTCCTTGTATGCGCTTTTCGCGTTCAAGGCTTGAAAGTCAGCTTTAATTTTATTGAAAACTTCTTCCGAATACTCCACCAAATCCATTTTGTTGATGGCCACAATTACGTCTTTTACACGCAGTAAATTATTGATGAAAAAGTGACGGTAGGTTTGCTCAATTACTCCTTTTCGAGCATCAATCAAAATGATAGATACTTGCGAAGTCGAAGCGCCTGTTACCATATTACGAGTATATTCTACGTGACCGGGTGTATCGGCAATGATGTAACTTTTTTTGGCAGTAGAAAAATAAATATGCGCTACATCTATTGTAATTCCTTGCTCTCTCTCGGCCACCAAACCATCGGTCGCCAAAGAAAAATCTAAGTAATCGTATCCTTTTTGCTTGCTGCTTTTTTCTATTGCTTCAATTTTATCAGTCGTCAAGGATTGTGTATCGTACAATAATCTTCCGATTAACGTACTTTTTCCGTCGTCTACACTTCCTGCTGTTGCTATTTTTAAAACTTCCATTCTTGTTTTGTTTATTGTTTGTTGTTTATTGTTTGTTGTTTAGAGTAAAAGGACATTTCCATAAACTATAAACGAAAAACCATAAACTCTTAAAAGTATCCTTGTTGTTTTCTTTTTTCCATAGCGGCTTCCGAACGTTTGTCATCGATTCTGGCGCCTCTTTCAGAAATGGTAGAAGAACGAATTTCACCAACTACTTCAGCAATAGTGGCTGCATACGACTCTACTGCGGCAGTACAACTCATATCACCAACGGTTCTGAAGCGAACAATTCGTTCTTCGATTTGTTCGTCTTCTTCTTGGTACACATAAGGAGAGTGTGACCATATCAAACCGTCTCTCAAAAAAACTTTTCTTTTGTGTGAAAAATAAATCGACGGAATTTCGATTTGCTCTTGTTCGATATAACTCCACACATCCAATTCGGTCCAGTTTGAAATTGGAAAAACACGTACGTTTTGACCATTTTCGATTTTACCATTCAACAAATCAAACAATTCAGGACGTTGATTTTTTTCATCCCATTGACCAAAATCATCACGTACCGAGAAAATACGCTCTTTGGCTCTGGCTTTTTCCTCGTCTCTACGAGCTCCACCAATACAAGCATCAAATTTGAATTCTTCGATAGCATCCAAAAGTGTAGTAGTTTGCAATGTATTTCTACTCGAATATTTTCCTGTTTCTTCCACCACTTTACCTTCATCTATGGCATCTTGTACATTTCGAACGATTAATTCTAATCCTAATTCGGCCACCAATTTATCTCTAAACTCGATGGTTTCTGGAAAATTATGTCCGGTATCTACGTGCAACAACGGAAAAGGAATTTTGGCTGGAAAAAAGGCTTTTTGTGCCAAACGCACCAAGGTAATCGAATCTTTCCCGCCCGAAAAAAGCAAAACAGGTCGATCAAATTGAGCAATTACTTCTCTGAATATATAAATAGCTTCGCTTTCTAAAGCATTTGTTTTTAATACTGAACTCATTATTTCTAGTTTAAGAGTTTAAAGTTTAAAGTGTAAGGTTGTTGTAACCTCGACTAAAATCTTACCACTAATATTGTTTTTTCTATTCTCTTTATTCTATTTTCTGAAATCTGCCTTCTATTTTTGATGTAAGCCACATTCTTTGTGACTGGATTCCCAAGACCATCTTCCGGCTCTGATGTCTTCTCCCTCGACGATGGCTCTCGTACAAGGCGCACAACCGATGCTCACAAAACCTTTTTTGTGCAATGCGTTTTGAGGTACATTATTGGCATCAATATAGTCTTGAACTTCTTTTAAACTCCATTTCAACAAAGGATTGAATTTGATGATATCAAAATGAGCATCGTATTCAAAAAGAGCTAAATCGCTTCTATTCTCAGACTGCTCCGCTCGCAATCCTGTAATCCAAATTTGATTCTCTGACAATGCTTTTTTTAATGGCACCACTTTTCGGATAAAACAGCATTCTTTTCTGTTTTCTACCGATTCATAAAAACTGTTTGGCCCTTTGGTGTTCAACAAATTCTCTACTTGACTCGTTTCTGGATAGAAAGTCTGAATATTTACTTTGTATTTCTTTAGCGTCTTATGAAAAACATCATAAGTTTCTTGAAACAATCTTCCGGTATCTAGTGTGAATATTTTTATCGGCAACTCATTTGTGGCAATCAAAGCGGTTATGACCTGGTCTTCTTGCCCAAAAGAAGTCGAGAAAACCACTTTTTCTGGAAAATCATTAGCCAAAACAGCTAAAGTTTCCTCAATGGAAAGGTTTTCGGTTTTCTTGATTAATTCTTGTACTTTTAAAGTGCTCATATTTTTTTATTTAAAATCTATTGCCCTATCGGCTTTGTAGATTATTATGCAAAAGTACTATTATTTTCTAAAACACAAAATTTATTTTAAAGAAACTAAAGCTGAGTTTTTTTTATCAAAAAATCCAGTAAATTAAGCAATTAAAAAATTATAGAGTAATAAAAAGAAAAAAAGTAAACTAAAAAAGATACTTCTAGAATAGCCCTAGAGTAGCGGCATCCTTTGTTGCTTGGGTTCATCAACAAAGATATAGCGAATCACTAGAAGAGACGTGATAAAAAAAGAGAAAATTGGTACTAAAAAAATTAATTCTACTTATTCGATAGGATTATTATAAAATTCTTTTACATTTGCAAAAAAAAATATTTCAATGGATTTTCATATTGGTTTTGTTATAGCAGGTTTAGTAGTAGGTTTTGTGGTCGGAATGACTGGTGTTGGTGGTGGGTCATTGATGACTCCTATTTTGTTATGGTTCGGTATTCCTCCCACTACAGCGGTTGGTACTGATTTACTGTATGCGGCTTTTACCAAAATGGGTGGAATATTTGTTCACAATAAAAAAAGTAATATCAACTGGACCATTGTGGGTTGGCTTTCGTTAGGAAGTGTACCTGCCGCTGCTGTAACCTTGTGGATTTTGGAAAGCTTTAAGGCAGATATTACGGGACTGAATAGCATCATCAAATACAGTCTAGGCTGGGCGCTATTGTTCACCTCAATTGCGATAATTTTCAAAAAGAAATTATTGGTATTTTCACAAAAACATGCAGGAGATAAATTTCATAGTGAAAGTAAAACCCAAAATTTACTGACGGTCGCTATTGGAATATTATTGGGAGCTACTGTTACGCTTACTTCTATCGGAGCTGGAGCTTTAGGTACTGTAACTTTATTTTTTTTGTACCCTCTTTTACCCACACCTAAATTAGTTGGTACTGAAATTGCTCATGCCGTTCCATTAACACTTGTGGCTGGCTTTGGTCACGCATCGATGGGTAATATGGATTGGCCATTACTAGGTCAATTACTTATGGGTTCACTTCCTGGTATCTACATCGGCAGTATGCTCAGTGGAAAAGTTCCAGACTTGTTACTTAGAAATTCAATCGCAATGATGTTGTTTTTTGTAGGATATAAATTGATTTTTTAATTCTCTCACACCACTAAATAAACTTTCTAAAACCGAAACGGTAACTGAAAGTAAACCAAAGAACCGCAAATTCGCAAATTTTAAAACCTAGTTAAAATTTGTGAATTTGCGGTTAATTTTTTAAAAAGCAATGTCTGCCAAGGTATTGTTCTCCAGAATCATTAAGGTATTGTCACGCACTTCCATCATCAGTTTACGAACGGCGCAAGTGGCTTCGTCGTTGCAGTCATCGCAAGGCTCATAGAAATTATGACTGGCACAAGGCAATAAGGCAATTGGTCCTTCGAGTATGCGATAGACCTTGGCCATATTGATGTCTTTGGGTTCTTTAATCAAATAATAGCCGCCACCTTTACCTTTTTTGGCTCCCAAAAAACCTGAATGACGCAAGAGTAATAAAATGCTTTCCAAAAACTTCAAAGAAATATGTTCCGCCTTGGCAATTTCGGCAATTTGCACAGGTGTATTGTCCTTTTGACGTGCCAAAAAAGTAAGCGCTTTGATTCCGTATTTCGTTTTTTTTGAAAGCATAATGCATTTGGGTTGAAGTGTAGCGATTGAAGCTTTTACCTACAACAATCATTACCTTATTATAATAACAAAAATATACTTTTTAACAATATAAACACAAAACCCACGGGTGAAACCGTGGGTCATTGTATATGAATCAATAATTAAAACTTTTTATGCTAAAGCCTGATTCAAATCGGCAATCACATCTTCTACGGTTTCTAATCCTACGGAAATACGCACCAAACCATCGGTGATGCTCACCGCCAAACGCTCTTCTACAGATAATTTACTATGTGTAGTAGAAGCTGGATGCGTTACAATAGTTCTTGTATCACCCAAATTAGGCGATAACGAACATAATTTTATTTTATCCAAAAAGGCTCTTCCTGCTTCAAGACCGCCTTTGATTTCGAAGGCTACAATGTTACCACCCAATTTCATTTGCTTTTGGGCAATTTCGTATTGGGGATGCGATTTCAAGAAAGGGTATTTCACTTTATTAACTTGGGGATGATTTTCTAAAAACTCGGCTACTTTCAATGCGTTTTCACAATGTCTGTCTACACGAACCGCGAGAGTTTCTAAACTTTTAGACAAAACCCAAGCATTAAATGGCGACAAAGAAGGTCCCGTCAAACGAGAAAAAAGATAAATATCTTTAATCAAATCCGATCTTCCAACGGTTATCCCTCCTAATACTCTGCCTTGTCCATCGATTAATTTGGTAGCTGAATGTATCACTAAATCCGCTCCCCATTTAATAGGTTGCTGAATGTATGGCGTAGCAAAACAGTTATCGATAATCAAAATCAAATTGTGCTTTTTGGCAATTGTCCCCAATACTTCCAAATCAATAATATCGATGGCTGGATTCGTTGGAGATTCTGCATAAAGAATCTTGGTGTTGGGTTGAATACAACTCTCAATAGTCTCAGGTTGATTAATATCGAAATACGTTGTTTGGATATTCCACTTTGGGAAATAATTCATAAACAAAGAATGCGATGCCCCAAAAATACTGCTTGAGGAAACGATATGATCGCCCGACTTCAACAAAGCTGCAAACGTAGAATAGATGGCCGCCATTCCTGAGGCAAAAGCATAACCCGACTCAGCGCCTTCCATTTTGCAAATTTTATCAATAAACTCAATGGTGTTGGGGTTGCTGTAGCGACTGTACACATTGCGTTCTTTTTCTTCTGCAAATGAAGCTCTCATATCTTCGGCATCCTCAAATACAAAACTTGACGTTAAGTATAAAGGCACCGAATGCTCTAAATATTGTGTTCGTTCTATCTGATCGCGAATGGCTTGGGTTTCAAAACCAAAATCTTGTTCGTTCATTTATTTTTTTGTTTTTAACACGAATTGCACGAATTTGCACAAATTCTTATTGTTTTAAATTTCAAAAACAAACTGACAAATCTGTGTAAATCTGTGCAATCTGTGTTTTTTTTGCTTGAATAATTTATAATTCCTCTCCGTTCAAAACCACTTTGTAGTGAATGGTTGCGGTGGGTTCTAAAGTTTTGGAAACAGAACAGTATTTCTCAAAAGAAAGTTGTGCTGCACGAGCCGCTTTCTCAGGAACAATTTCACCTTCCAAATAAAACACTACGTGAATATCCTTGAAGGGTTTGGCTTCGCCCACTTGTACGCGTTCTCCTTCTACCTCAGCTTTGAAAGAGATTATTTCTTGACGCTGTTTCTTCAAAATTGAAATCATATCGATGCCACTACAACCTGCCACTCCCATCAATACTAATTCCATTGGACTTGGTCCCATATCATTTCCACCAAATTCAGGACGCGCATCTACATTTACTAGATGACCTCTGTCATTTTTTAACTCGAAATGGAAATTTTCGTTTACTCTGTTTAATGTTACTTTCATAATAAGCCCCTCCCTAACCCTCCCCAAAAGGGAGGGAGTATAAGACTGGAGGTAAGTCTTTTTTAAATTATAAAATTATTCTTCCAATACTTAAACATCAAGTCTTTTTAATTCTTGCTCAATTTCTTCAATCGTAGGTAAACTACTTTTAAGGTTGTCTGGCAAATTTTCCGTTAACTTTAATTCGCTTATTCCGATAGGTTTGTTTATGTCTCGTAAAGCAAATTCAGCTTCTAAATTACTTTTATCCTTACAAAGCAAAATACCAATAGTTGGGTTATCATCATCTTGCTTGACCAAACTATCCACAGCCGACAAATAAAAATTCAATTTTCCTGCAAACTCGGGTATAAACTTGGTGTTTTTTAATTCAACCACAATATAACATTTGAGGCGAGTATGGTAAAAGAGCAAATCGATATAGTAATCATTCTCGGCAATAACCAAATGATATTGCTGTCCGACAAATGCAAATCCTTTACCTAACTCAAGTAAAAACTTAGTGATATGTTCTACCAATTGACTTTCAATATCTCGCTCTCTATATTTAGAATCTAATGTAAGAAAATCAAAAACATAAGGATCCTTTAGTGTTTGAATTGCCAAATCCGAAAAAGGCTCTGGCAAGGTGTTTTTGAAATTAGTTATCGATTTACCCTGTCTTTCATACAACTTTGATTTTATTTGAAGGTCTAAAATATCTCTACTCCAATTATTTTCAATGGTTTGTTGGATATAAAAAACCGCTTCATTTGTATCCTTTGATTTCGTAAAAATAAGGATATTATGCCCCCAAGGCACTTGAATTAGCAGTTGTTGCGTTTTGTTTAATAACTGAATGCTTGCCTTTTGCAACTCAAGACTAGCTTGTTGTTCCAATAGTGCAACAGCTTGTTGCACTAAATCGGGAGCGTAAAATTTATAAAATTGCTTGCAATTAAATAAGTTTCTTCTTGAAAGTCCTTTCATCTCTGGAAAATCTTCTTTCAAGTCTTGCGCTACCTTTTCAATCAATTTACTACCCCAAACAATTTCCTTTTCACTAATTGATTTTCCCAATTCCCAATAAAAAGCTATCAGCTCGCTATTTACAGCAATTGCCGCTTTAATTTGCGAAGAACGAATTTTGCTTTTCAGTTCAACAATCCAATTTTTATAGTCTTTGTTTGTTAGTTCCATAATAAGCCCCTCCCCAACCCTTTCGCCGCGGCGAAAGGGAGTATTGACTGGAGGTAAGTCGTCGTTTTAAATTAGTACTATATAAAACTAAAAATCTCTTTTATAACCATTAAAGAAAAAACAAAAATGGCACTAACAATATAATCCAAACAAGGGCATTAAAAAACCCAACTTTATACAAACTCTTATCCATTGACCAAAAAGCATCTTCACTATTTTTGTTATGAATCAAATAAAACAATTGATTTAATCCTAAATAAGACAATTGTGAAATAAAAGGAACGAACAAAGAATTAATCGCTGTTGATTTCATAAACCCTAAAATAAAACATATTAACGCAATAATAAAAAGCAATAAATTTATTAGCAAGATAGTTTTGAACCATTTCTTATCTTCTAGTTTTGTTTTATCGAACAAAAAGATAATAGAAACATTTAAACCAATAACAATAAAAAATAAATTCATACTTAATTCAATCTTGTTTCTTTAATCTATAATCTGCTTTTCATTCCCCGCCTAGGCGGGCTAGGGGGGCGTTTACCCTTTATCCGACAACCTCAAAATATCTCCAAACACACCTCTCGCCGTCACTGCTGAACCTGCTCCTGCTCCTTGAATTACAATAGGTCGGTCGCCGTAGGATTCGGTGTAAATTTCAAAGAACGAATCCGAACCTTTCAAACCTCCCAAAGCAGTATCCGAAGGTACGGAAACTAATTTTACTTCCAGATTTCCTTTGTCGTTTTGTAAATCACCAGACAGTTCTCCAATGTAGCGCAAAACGTGGTTGGGTTTTTGTTCTGCTTTAATTTTAGCATAAATAGCATCGAACTCTTTTAATTTGTTCAAGAAAGTCGACACATCGCCTTCACGCAAATGCTCTGGAATTAAATTTTGAATGGCAATCTCATCAAATTCGTTTTGCAAATCCAATTCTCTCGCCAAAATCAACAGTTTTCTACCTACATCATTACCACACAAATCTTCTCTTGGGTCGGGTTCGGTGTAACCGTTGTCGATAGCTTCTTTCAAAATTTCACTAAAAGGAACATCTTTGGCCGAGAAATTATTGAACAAATAACTTAATGTACCTGAAAACACTCCTTTGATTTTGGTGATGTTTTCACCTGACAAATGCAACAATTTGATGGTATCAATCAAAGGTAAACCTGCCCCCACATTGGTTTCGTACAAGTAATTCTTTTGATTCTCATCCAAAACCTTTCTCAATTTCTTGTAAAAACTATAGCTCAACGTATTGGCCACTTTATTCGAAGAAATCAAGTCGAAGCTGCTTTCTACTAAGGGAATATAATTTTCTACAAAAGCTGCACTAGCCGTATTATCGATAGCAATTAGATTCTCCAAATGATGTTCGTTGGCATACGCTATAATTTCTTTTATCGAATAAGAATGCCCGTTGGTTTGTATTTCACTTCTCCAATTAGGGGAAATCCCATTTTTATTTAATAAAACATTCTTAGAATTGGCAATAGCAAAAATATTCAATCGAATGTCTTTGCGTTTTTCAATGGCATCGGCTGATTCTAATATTTGGTTGATTAATGTACCGCCAACCAATCCGTGTCCAAAAATCGCGATGTTGATTTTCTTAGAAACCCCAAAAATTTCACCATGAATTACGTTTAGGGCGCGGTTCAACTCGGATTTATGCACCACCATACTCACATTTTTACCTGTTACGGTATTATTGAAAAGTATTGGAATTATTTTGTTTCGAATTAATGCGGTATAAGGCTTATGAAAAGTACTTAAATCTTGACCAATAATCGAAATTACAGCAACATTATCAGTAACCGAAATCTTATTCACATCCTTAGAATAAAAATCATTTTCAAATTCTTTTTCCAATTCAATAATAGCCTTGCTGGCTTTATCGGCGGCTACTACTAGTCCGATGCCACGTTCGGAGGAACCTTGAGAGATGATACTCACGCTGATGTCATTATCGCCCATAACTCGGAAAATTCGGGCATCAACCCCTGTTTTTCCAAGCAACCCACGTCCTTCTAAATTGACCAAGGCCACATTGTCTAACACAGACAAGGTTTTGATACCTTCTTTCCCTGCATTTGAAGTAATCAATGTTCCTTTATTTTCGTGGTTGAAGGTATTGAGAATACGTAGTGGTATATTTTTTTCCAAAAGCGGGATGATGGTTTTGGCGTGCAATATTGTTGCTCCAAAATTGGCCAGCTCATTGGCTTCATTAAAGGATAGAAAATCAATTTTTTTGGCATCTTCTACCAATTCTGGATTGGCCGTATAAATACCATCCACATGAGTGAAATTTTGTAATTCCTCTGCATTCAAATAATTGGCAAAAAGCGAAGCGGTATAATTACTTCCATTTCTTCCTAACGTAGTGGCTTCGTTTTTGGCATTAGAGCCTATAAAACCCGTAATAATATTGATTTTGTCAGCATGTTGTTTGAAAAACTGAACTACATTTTTCTTAGAAATTTGCTCAATCGGTTGGGCATCTCCAAATTTGGCATCGGTTTTAATCAATTCTCGAGCATCGGCAAAATGAGCATTAATTCCTTTTTGCTTTAAAACTGCTGTGATCAATCTAGCCGAAAGCAATTCGCCTTGAGAAAGAATTTGATCTTTTATTTTTTCACTATAATCCCCAATTAAGCTTACGCCTTCAAATAATTTTTCTAAGACTGTGAATTCATTTGATAAATCCACATCGGGATATTCTCCTTGCTGATAGGTTTTGAATTTTTCGAAAAGGGGTCTGTAGTTTTCATTTTTAGACGCAATAGCAAGTATATCTTCCAACTCGTCGGTAGCATTGCCACGAGCCGAAACCACTACGGCAAATTCTTCACCTTTCAAAACTTTATCAGAAATAATGGCAAGTACTTTGTTGAGGCCATTTCCATTGGCTAATGATTTTCCTCCAAATTTTAAAATTTTCATTTGTATTGATTTTTTAAGCTTAAAATAGCGATTTAAGTAAATTATCTAGTTGTTGGTATTCTATTAAAAAAGCATCATGTCCATGAATAGAATCAATCTCATGATACGATACTTGTTGTTGTGTTTTTTGCAACTCTTGGAAGGTTGTACGATTTTCATTGGGCGTAAAGAACAAATCGGTTGTTATGGCAACAAGGTGTATTTGAGCAGTAACGGGCGCCATTACTTCTTCAAAAGTTCCCCTTCCTCGAGTGATATCTATTGTTTTTAATAATTGATTCATCATTTTGTAGGCCGACAATTGAAAACGTTTTTGCAATTTATCCCCGTGATGGGCTAACCAACTTTCAATGTTAAAAACACCTAAGGCTTCATTTTGAGTTCTATTGAATTTAGCCTGAAAGGATTCGGGGGTTCTATAACACAACATGGCGTGTACTCTTGCATCTTCAATAGGATGCGAGGAATGATTTAGGATCTGTTCTTGTAAATAACAATTGGCAATCATCCAATCGGTCGCTTTCCAATCGGTCGCAATAGGAATCACATGTTGACACAAATTCGGGGCTAGGGCTATCATTTCCCAAGCAATCCCACCCCCTACTGACCCTCCGATTAGGGCATATATTTTGGATAGGGTCAATTGTTCCAACCCCAATAAAAAAAGTTGCGCCACATCACGAGCTGTAAAATTAGTAGGTACCGAAATAGTGGTTCCATCATAACCGTTTCCGGGAACGTTAAAGGCAACTATAGTGTAGTGAAGCGTGTCGATTGTCTTATTTGGACCTATCAAATCATTCCACCAACCTTTATCCCCAATAACTTGAGAATTTCCAGTTAAGGCATGATTGACTACCACTACAGGAGCGGTATGCAAAGCCGGACCAAACACCTGATAGCTCAAATCAATACATGGATAGACCGTACCGTTTTCGGTAGTAAACGAAAGAATAGAGAGTTTGTTGAGTGGATTTTCCAATGTCAAATCTTTACAATTGATGATTTGTATTTGGAAACATTAGAAAGAAAACTAGTGGAGACTAGAAGTATTCGATTGCGTTATCTTTTCCGCCGGAGCGAATAGAATGTAGCACCTTCTTCGATTTCGAAGGGTTGCTAAGGCTTCGTAGGGTCTAATCCCTCCACCTTTCTTTATAACATTTCAATACGTTTGTGAACTTTATTGCGGCAAAGTAACTATTTATTTTTTTAACACGCAAATTTTTAAAACAACAACCAAGTAAACTTTTTGATAGCAACTTGGTTATTGTTCAATTCCTATAGTTACGAATTCCCTAAATAAAAAGGGTGTCGTTTTCATTTGAATACAAATGAAACAACATCGATTTTTTAGCCTCTTCATTTTTAGGATCAGAGGATTTGTCTAAAATAAAACGTGGATGAATCAATTCGGTAACCGTTTGATCTACCTTTTCTATTTTCGTTTTGATACTTTTTTTGCTGAAAAAATCAAAAATTTTACGGAGGATTATATTTGCTTTCATGGTGCTTATATTTAGGGTTGTCTTATGTTTTATTTTAATCTGTTAATGTTTCGAAAACCGCTTGTAAATCGGCTTTTAAATCTTCAATATCTTCTAATCCAACCGACAGTCGAATTAAATCTTTGGTTACTCCGGTTGCTTCTTGTTCCGCTGCTGTCAATTGTTGATGCGTGGTACTTGCAGGATGAATGATCAATGACTTGGTGTCTCCAATATTGGCTAAGAGCGAAAAAAAATGGGTTCCATCGGCTACTTTTTTCGCGGCTTCGAATCCACCTTTGAGTCCGAAAGTTACAATTCCTCCTTGTCCCTTAGGCAAATAACGTTTTACCAAATGGTTATATTTGCTGGATGCCAAACCTGGATAATTCACCCAAGAAACCGCGGGTTGCAACTCTAACCATTGGGCCAGAGCCAAAGCATTTTCACTGTGTTTCTGGACTCGTATTGACAAAGTTTCCAAACCTTGTAAAATTTGAAAAGCATTAAATGGACTTAGTGCAGCTCCATAATCTCGTAGTCCTTCGATTCTTACTTTGGCAATAAATGCAGCATTGCCTAAAGCTTCGTGATACACCAATCCGTGATATCCGGGTGAGGGTTCCGTAAATTCAGGAAACTTCCCACTACTCCAATCAAAAGTACCTGCATCGATGATGACCCCACCTAGAGAAGTCCCATTACCAGAAATATACTTCGTTAAAGAGTGAATCACAATATTTATGCCAAAGTCTATAGGGTTAAGTAAATAGGGCGATGGCACGGTATTATCTACAATAAAAGGAACTTGTAATTGTTGCGCTTCGGAAGCAATTGCTTTCAAATCCAAAACATCTAATTTGGGATTTCCCAAAGACTCTGCAAAAAACACTTTAGTATTAGCGGTTGCTGCTTGGGTAAAATTGCTCGCATCAGATGGATCGACAAAAGTGGTTGTTATACCCAGCCTAGGCAAGGTTACATTCAATAAATTATAGGTGCCTCCATACAAACTATTGGACGCCACAATATGATCTCCCGCTTTTAACAGCACCAACAAGGTAGTGGCAATAGCTGCCGTTCCCGAAGCGGTAACAACAGCTCCAATTCCACCTTCTAGCGCAGCCAATCGTTGTTCCAAAATATCATTGGTTGGATTATTCAATCTTGTGTAAATGTATCCGGCTTCTGATAAATTAAACAAATTAGAAGCATGATCTGAGTTCTCAAAAACATAGGAAGTGGTTTGATAAATAGGAACTGCTCTTGTACCTAAGGTTTTAGAGGGTTCGTGTCCTGTATGAAGTGCTTTGGTAGCAAATTGAATCGTACTCATAATAATTGTCTTTTTAAAAAATAATAATTGATAACAAAAAACCCTTTTAGAAAGAATTCCAAAAGGGTTTTAAAATAAAATTTTAAACTGTATCCTTTTAGGAATCAACACATGCTTAGCATACACAATACCATAGATTGAGCCATTGCCATTGCCTTGACATTCTTCGATTTCGTCTGCTTAAGATTACGATTTTTCATGTGTTAAAACTTTAAATTAATGGATTAAAAAAAAGCCTCCCGTTTAGTTGGGAGGCTTTTTGCTGTATATTTTTTAAAAATTAAACAGATGCAATAGGCGTCCCACAGGGATATTCCTGAACGGTTTTTTTCATATTACAAGAGACTAATTTCATGACTTTTTTTGTTTGTTTTACAAATGTGCAAACATATTTCTAAATAACCAAACAATTAATACAATTTTATGAGTTGTTTTTCTAAATATAACAAATATCTGTCTTTTAAACGATTATCTTAACAATTCACAAAAAAAAACCAACTTTAATTTGAAATTAAAAATGGTTTCATACCTTTGCGCCCTAATACAGAGGAAAAATTTGAACTGATTGCAACCTCTTCACAATGAGTCGCTCAATGTGAATGCTGAAACCCAATTTCAGCTTAAAAAATGCTAAAGCAGAAACACTACTTTAGACTTTCGCAACGTCAACTTCCTCGCTTAATTTTTTAAAAATATACATTTATTATGGCTTATTTATTTACGTCAGAGTCGGTTAGTGAAGGACATCCAGACAAAATTGCTGATCAAATTTCGGATGCTCTTATTGATAACTTTTTAGCTTTCGATCCCGAATCTAAAGTTGCATGTGAAACTTTAGTAACCACAGGCCAAGTGATTTTGGCTGGAGAAGTAAAATCAGACACGTATTTGGATGTTCAAGATATTGCTCGTGGGGTTATCAAAAAAATTGGCTATACCAAAAGCGAATACATGTTTGAAGCCAATTCTTGTGGGATTCTTTCAGCCATTCATGAACAATCGGCCGATATCAATCAAGGAGTAGACAGAGCCAGCAAAGAAGAGCAAGGAGCGGGAGACCAAGGAATGATGTTTGGTTACGCTACAAACGAAACGGAAAACTACATGCCCTTGGCACTTGATTTATCGCACAAATTATTACAAGAACTAGCCATTTTGAGACGCGAAAATAACGAAATCACTTATTTACGTCCCGATGCTAAATCTCAAGTAACTCTAGAATACAGCGACGACAACAAACCTACACGAATTGACGCCATTGTTATCTCTACCCAACATGATGATTTTGATGAAGAAGCTACTATGCTGGCCAAAATCAAAAAGGACATGGTTGCCATTTTGATCCCTAGAATTATCGCTAAAAATCCAGAACACGCTCATTTATTCAATGATAAAATTCAATACCACATCAACCCTACTGGAAAATTCGTAATTGGAGGACCTCACGGTGATACTGGATTAACTGGAAGAAAAATCATTGTAGATACTTACGGTGGAAAAGGAGCGCACGGTGGTGGTGCTTTTTCAGGAAAAGACCCAAGTAAAGTGGACCGTAGTGCCGCTTATGCTACTCGTCATATTGCTAAAAACTTAGTAGCTGCAGGTGTAGCTGACGAAATTTTGGTACAAGTTTCTTACGCAATTGGTGTAGCTAAACCGATGGGTATTTTCATCGAAACCTACGGAACATCAAAAGTAAACTTGACTAACGGTGAAATCGCTAAAAAAGTAGAAGAAATCTTCGATATGCGTCCTTACTTCATCGAACAACGTTTGAAGCTAAGAAACCCTATCTATAGCGAAACTGCGGCTTACGGACATATGGGACGTACTCCTGAAACCGTAACCAAAACTTTTACTGCCCCTGGTGGTTTAACCAAAACCGTTGAAGTGGAATTGTTTACTTGGGAAAAATTAGATTTTGTTGATCAAGTAAAAGCTGCTTTCGGATTGTAAGATCAAAGCATTTTTATATACAAAAAACCTTCTTGTTGCAGTAACGAGAAGGTTTTTTTATTGTTTCTTATTCAAACCTCTGCAATTGATCGATAACCATCAAAAACACCTACTCTTTAGACATGTACTGAATTTATAAATTTCTCATAAAAAATGTTAACAATTAACTAATAACACTCAAAAAACACTATATTTATGTAAATTAGTTTTTTTATAACATTGTTTAACCCATGCTATCTAAAGTAGCAACTATAACAAAATCTATTATGAAAAAAATTTTTAAATTGTTCGTTCTTGCATTAGCTTTAACCCTTGTTGCTCCAATAGCACAAGCTCAAGGTAACCGATACAAAGAAAAAAACAGAGACAGAGACTGGGGCTCTTCTAACAATACCATTGGCCGATGGGAAATTATTGGCACACAAACCGTGAACAAATCAGGCGATAGAGATAACTTTAGACCTTCTGGCCGCGACAGTTATTCGGCATTGAAAGTGCGAGCAAAAAGAAACACAGTAACCATTAACAGAATGACTATTGTGTATGAAAATGGACAACGACAAGATATCCCATTAAGAAGAACCATGAGAGATGGTGAAGAATCTAGAGTTATCAATTTAACGTATAGAAGACGTATTGATAGAATTGAATTTTACTACAAATCTAAAGATTTATTTGGTGGTCGAGGGCAAATACAAGTTTGGGCCAGACGCTAATTCGTTATATGCTTAATTCAAAACATCACTTTTAAGATAAAAGTGATGTTTTTTTTATAAATTATACTTCACAGAGAAAATCAAATAGCGTGGCTGAACGGTGTACTGAGAGGTCCTTGTAGCAAACTGCGAAAAACTATCGTCGTTGAGTGAGGTAGTATTCAATAAATTCGTGCCGCTGATTTTATACTCTAATTTGCTGTTTTTCTTTTGGTAAATCAAACTCGCATTCAAGAAATCATATTCATTATTCACCGTTTTGTCGTTGTTGTAATAATGATAAAACTCATACTCGGCCACAAATGAAAAACTGTCTAAGAAATAGTAATCTAACTTGGCAAAAGGACGATCGGTATAAAAAGTATTATTGTTATAGTCATTGATTACCCTATTGTATCCTACTTCTAGGTTGGGTAAGCTCTTGTAATTGGTAGAAGCTCTCAAAGTATAACTTTGTGTAAAACTCTCATTAGCGATAGTTACATTGTTCTGCTTGTTATTGAATTTCGACCAATTCAAATTAGTATCAAAAGAAGCTTTGTAATTTTTCAAAAACGAACGTCCATAAGAAGCACGTCCCGAAATGGTTTCATCGGCAAAAGGTGAGTTAAAAGGCCTTGACGTTTGGTTTACCCCATCAAAAACGGCATTGGTCTTTATGGCATCTACCGTTTTGGTGTAATTCACAAAAGCGGTAATGTTTTCCATATTAAACATATTGTATTTGAAGTAACGCAGCGAATGTTGTTGTGCCGTAGCATTTTCTAGTGCTCTGAAACCGCGAGTTAAACTATTGTAGTTCGAGAAAACATAACCTTCCACCAATCTATTGATATCGGTAAAATTGTTGGTATACGAGAAATTATACGTCAAAGACTCGGCTTTTTTGATTTGGTAAATCGCTACAAAATCAGGTAAGGCTCTGAAGAATTTCTGACTGAATTCGGTTCCTAATTGCGCATTGGTCATGTTGTAACTGTGCAAACTTACTCCTGGCGTAAACGTAAATTTACCCGTGAGCATCTTATAATGCAATCCTAAAAACACATCATTAAAACGATAATCTACATCGTTGGTATTTTCGGAAGCGTTCAAATCGTTTACAGTGCCATTATCCAAAACCTGAAAAATAGAAGAATTAAAATTTTGATACGAATACGTATTACCTAAAGTCAAATTGATATTGCTTTTGGGCGTCAACATATAATAATAATCCAACTTGGCGTCGAGTTTGTTCGTTTTTACAAATCGAGTTTGGTTGTAATCATTTCTTTTCTGATTGACATCAAATCCTGCTAATTTAAAAGGACGCGATTGCAAATTGGCATTGTAAAACGGATCTTCTTCTTGATATAAATTTTGCATTTCAACCGCAAAGACATTCTTTTCATTCAAAGTAAAATAAGCACTCAAATTCTGATTTACCGATATTGGGTCTTGCTCTTTCAGCGTAGTTATAGATTCCGTAGCCGAAACGTTCTGTACTATCGATTCACGAAGTAAGGACGTATTTTCGTCTTGTTTGGATAACTTGGTTAGTACATCATAATCCAACTGAAAACTTGTCGTTGGTTTATATGTGGTACTCAGTTTAAACAAACCTAAATTACTGGTTTGATGCGCCACTTCTTTGCGGTTTTCGGTAGAGGCAACTTCTGAGGAATTTGGTTTCAGGATATTATTTTGAGAGATGGTTTCTAAATCTGTAATCGAAGAAGAAACAATTCCAAAACCACTAAAACTCCAAGCTTTATTTACATTGTACGAGAAATTGGTTGCGCCAAACTTGGTGTCAATTTCCTTGGCTCTATTGTTTCTTGCCAAAGCAATCCCCAAATCATTAGAAGATACGTTAAAACTAGAACCTCCCTTAGCCGACAATCCTCGGAATCCTCCTGTAAATTTGAAGTAATCCTGAATCGTCAAAGGTAATTCACCTATGTTGTTGAAATTCGAAATCAAGTTTATACTGTACTTGGGACTATAGTAAAACAATTTCGGATTAATCACATACCTGCTTTCTTTGTGCGCCACACCAACACCCGCGTTGACATCTCCAAACCAAAAGTTCTTCTTCCCAGATTTCAATTTAATATTCATTCCAATATTGTCTTGGTTGTTTTCTACTCCTTTCAATATCGAATTCTCGTTGTAATTGCGCAAAACTTGTATTTTATCAATCGCATCGGCAGGGATATTTTTTACTCCCAATTTGGTATCACCGTCAAAAAAGTCTTTCCCTTCCACCATCAACTTGGTTACTTTTTTACCTTCTACTTCAATCTCTCCATCGGCATTGACTTCCACTCCTGGCAATTTTTTCAATACATCTTCTAGTTTTCTTTCAGTTCCCGATTTAAATGAATCGGCATTGTACACAATCGTGTCGCCTTTAATAGAAACAGGCATTTCGCGAACAATTTCCACCCCATCCAGTTCAATACCACCGGCGTCTAGAGCAATGTTTTTGACCAAATTAGTGGTAGCCGTAGTCACTTCGACCTCTTTATTTTGCATCCCCAAAAAACTCACTTTGACTAAATAAGTGGTATTGGGTTTCAAATTCAAACTGAATTTACCTTTATCATTCGTTATGGCATAGGCATCCATTGCTTTGGTGGTTTTATTCACCGCCATTACGTTGGCCATTTCAAGTCCTGCGTTTTTAGAGTCGGTAATCAAACCGTCGAGTTTAATGGTTTGTGCAAAAGATAAAGTAGTGCATAGAAAAAAGGCAATTCGAAGCAATGCTTTCATAGACTGGTTATTGAATGGTTTAGTTGAAATGCTTTATTTGGAGCAGCAACAAGGGGCATTTTGAGCCAACAAAGTCCCGTCGTCCGCTATATCTTTGCCTTTTGTAAAGAAAAAAGGCAAAGGATGCCGCTCCCACCGAAGGCGGAATTGTTTTGTTTTTGTTGTATTTTTAAATTAAAAAAAGGAAGTGTTAACCTCCTATTCTCATTCTAAATCCACCATTATTTCCACCTCTTCCACGATTCATCTCACGGAATTCCTCCATTTTTTTGATTACCGTTTCGTCAAAATCTTTTTGGTTGATTACTTTTCCATTAGTAGCTGGTTTTATTGCTGCTTTCTCTTTTGGGTTCAACACTACTTTAGAACACAAAATAACGGTTTTGCCATCGTTTACCTCCAGAATCAAACCAGGCAATCCCCAATAGCCTTCAGGCCCTTGATTTACTGGTATTTCTGGAGTGTACCAGGCTGTGATTGTCACCTCTTTTGGAACGTCTAACTCATCCATAAAGCTGGTTTTCTTTGGTTCGCCCGCTTTCTCAGAAGTCTCTTTTTTAGTCTCGTCTTTTTTCTCGTCTCTTGGTCTAAAATTTCTAAAATCGGTTTTACTAACTGGGCGTACGGCCGTTGCTTTGTAACAATTGTAACCGCCAATTACTCTGGTTTCGCCTTCCATTTTCCATTTTAGGTTGGTTAAGGTATCTTTAACCAAGAACTCTTTGCCCATAAATTCTTTATCGACGGTATAGGTTTTCTCTTTTACATTTTTGTAATACGTTCCACCACCTCCAGTAAAAGTAGCCATCATTCGCATTCCGCCGCCGCCATCTTGTCCTAGAGCGTCTAATTTCTCTTCTTCTTTATAAATAGACGCCGATTTATCAAAATTGAGTATGAATGTTTTCTCAAACATTTTTTTCATTCGGTCCTCAATGTTTTTCATCATTTCGGGAGTAATGTTTTTATTTCCTTCCATTCTGGTCTTAAAATCAGCGGTACTCGTTTTAGACTCATACACTGCCATCCCTTGAAATTCCTGAGCTCTAAGCCCAATACTGCTCAATACAAGCGCGGTCAAAAGCAAAATAATTTTATACATAGTTTCCAAATTTTTCAATAAGAAGAGATTCAAATCCATTTGTTACAGTAGTAGTTTATAAATAACTATAGACTTACGAAAAATGAAAAGGTTTAATTGTAAATTAGCGATATGAAGAAGTATTTGATGTTTCTGGTAGCATTTTCGTTTTTAACCCAATGCTACAGCCAAATCAAAGGGATTCCAATGCAAGCAATGGAGGTCGCTCCCAAAACAGTCACGTTTTGGGCTAGCGATGCTTTTGAGTATGTTTACACAATAGAAAATAACGTTTTCAAGAAAAGCAAAGGCTCTGAAAACTGGGAATACAAAAACGTGTCCTTAGGAAAAATTACCAAAGTCGACCTTCAAAATCCACTCAAAATAGTATTGTTTTATGAGGATTTCAATACCGTCATTCTACTCGATAACCAACTTAACGAAAGTCAGAAGATTAATTTTTCGGAGCACCCTACGCCAATCAATGCAACTGCCGTAGGTATCGCGGGTCAAAACCAATTGTGGGTCTACAATAACCTCAACCAACAAATTGGATTATATGATTATCTCAAAAACGAGTACAAAACCATTAGTACTCCTTTGGCGGGAAAAGTCAAAAACTACACTACTGACTTTAATTCCTTTATATGGATGGATGACAGTGGAGAAGGCTACGCTTGTTCGTTATTTGGTGCCATCGAAAGTTTAGGAAAATTTCCAATGGCTGACCAAATTCAAATCATTAGTTCCAATCAGATACTCTATAGTGTGGACCAAAAAATAACACTTTTGAGCCGACAAAAAGACAAATCATGGACAAATACTACCCTTCAACTCCCTGAAAAAAGGTTTGAAAAATTCTATTACCAAGCCCAAATTTTAGCTATTTTTACAAACGAAGGAATTTATAATTTTAAAATCATACTACCGTAATGCACATAGCAGTAGCAGGAAACATAGGCTCAGGAAAAACAACTTTAACGCAATTATTGTCGAAACATTTCAAGTGGGAACCCCATTATGAAGATGTGGTAGACAATCCCTATTTGGATGATTTCTATCATCAAATGGAGCGTTGGTCCTTTAACTTGCAGATTTACTTTTTAAATAGTCGTTTTAGGCAAATCATGCAAATCCGCCAAAGCGGAAAAAAAATCATTCAAGACCGCACGATTTATGAGGATGCGCATATTTTTGCGCCCAATCTTCACGCCATGGGATTGATGACGAATCGCGATTTCCAAAACTACTCTTCCTTGTTTGAGTTGATGGAAACGATGGTGCAACCACCAGATTTGTTGATTTACTTACGAAGTTCCATTCCCAATTTGGTAGGTCAAATTCACAAACGCGGACGCGAATACGAAAATTCCATTTCCATTGACTATTTGAGCCGTTTGAACGAACGTTACGAAGCGTGGATTCAAAGTTATACGAAAGGAAAACTTTTGGTGATTGATGTAGATAACATAAATTTTGTGGATAACCCAGAAGACTTAGGAAACATCATCAACAGAATTGACGCAGAATTGAACGGATTGTTTTAGAGATACAGATAACCTAAGATTTATAAAAAACGAAAAGCTTTGCAGATGCAAGGCTTTTTTGTTTGTATTACTCTAAAAAAAACACCTCACAACAAAATAATGTTCTGAGGTGTTTTTGGTTTGCGCTTGTGTCAAAGCAATTACTTTGACACATCGATACTATTACTTCAACGCTTTGATTTTCGCTTTCACTTCTTCCTCAGTTCCTTCGAAAGTTTGAGTGGTTGTAGTTCCATCAGCTGTAGTAGTTACTGTCGCTTTGGTTTTTCCGTTATCATTAGTCATTTCCACACGAACGTCTTTCATCGTAGTCAATTTGATGGTTTGTGTTTTTTCGCCTACAAATTTTCCATCGGCATCGTACATTGACAAACATTTAGCAGTACATTCTTCTGAACAACCATTTTCTTTGCACATTGCAGCGCATTCGTCTTTGGTCATTGTAGCCATTTTTGCTGGATCACATTTTTTGGCTTCACACATCATTTCGGTTTTAGCACCGTTTTTACAACAAGCAGCTGCAGCAGCGGTATCACCATGACCACTTCCTAAAATCGGAGCAATAACCAATCCAATCAAACAAGTCAATTTGATCAAAATATTCATAGATGGTCCAGAAGTATCTTTGAAAGGATCTCCCACTGTATCACCAGTAACGGCAGCTTTGTGAGCATCAGAACCTTTGTACGTCATTTCTCCGTTGATCATCACACCCGCTTCGAAAGATTTTTTAGCATTATCCCAAGCTCCTCCTGCGTTGTTTTGGAACACTGCCCAAAGTACACCAGAAACTGTCACACCAGCCATATACCCCCCTAACATTTCAGCAATCAACTGATTGTTATCGGCATACACTAATTTACCTAATAACACAATAGCAATAGGGAAACCAATAGTTAAAACACCAGGCAACATCATTTCGCGCAAAGCAGCTTTAGTAGAAATCTCCACACATTTCCCGTATTCTGGTTTTCCAGTTCCTTCCATAATTCCAGGAATTTCTTTGAACTGTCGACGTACTTCGTACACCATATCCATAGCAGCTTTACCCACAGAATTCATAGCCAAGGCAGAGAACACTACTGGAATCATTCCTCCAATGAACAACATAGCCAAAACTGGCGCTTTGAAAATGTTGATTCCATCAATTCCTGTAAACGTAACATAAGCCGCAAACAAAGCTAAAGATGTTAATGCCGCAGAAGCAATTGCAAAACCTTTTCCAGTGGCAGCAGTTGTATTTCCTACTGAATCCAAAATATCGGTTCTAGTACGCACTTCTTTTGGCAATTCACTCATTTCGGCAATTCCCCCTGCATTGTCTGAGATAGGACCAAATGCATCAATTGCCAATTGCATAGCAGTAGTCGCCATCATCGCAGAAGCTGCTAAAGCTACACCATAGAAACCAGCCAAGGCATACGTAGCCCAAATAGCCGCTCCAAATAAAATTACCGTTGGAAAAGTAGAAATCATACCCGTTGCTAAACCAGCAATAACGTTGGTTCCTGCTCCTGTAGACGACTTTTGTACAATTGCCAATACCGGTTTGGTACCTAATCCTGTGTAGTATTCTGTTACAGATGAAATCGCTCCACCTACGAATAATCCTATCAAAGTAGCATAGAAGACACGCATAGAAGAAATCTCTTGACTACCTTCTCCAAAATACTCCATTTTCATAACTTCAGGCAACATGTATTGCACTAAGAAGTAACATGAAATTGCCGTTAATGCAATAGACACCCAGTTCCCGATATTCAATGCTTTTTGAACTTGCGCTTCTTTGTCGTCATCGCTAGAAATTTTCACTAACATAGTTCCGATGATAGAAAACAAAATTCCGAAACCGGCAATCGCCATTGGCAACAAAATAGGTCCGATACCACCAAAAGCATCGTCAATTTTTCCACCCATATCGTTAATTACGTAGTTTCCAAGAACCATTGCCGCCAATACTGTGGCTACATAAGAACCGAACAAATCGGCACCCATTCCGGCTACATCTCCTACGTTATCTCCTACGTTATCCGCGATAGTTGCAGGGTTACGCGGATCATCTTCAGGAATTCCTGCCTCAACCTTACCTACTAAATCGGCTCCTACATCGGCTGCTTTCGTATAAATACCACCACCAACACGAGCAAATAATGCGATAGATTCTGCACCCAATGAAAATCCTGCAAGAGTTTCAAGTACAACCGTCATTCCGTCGGTATCGGTCCAAACACCCCCCATAAAGGTATGGTAGAAAAAGATAAAGAAACCGGTCAAACCTAATACAGCCAATCCAGCAACTCCTAATCCCATTACTGTACCTCCACCAAAAGACACTTTCAACGCTTGTGGCAAACTACTACGTGCAGCTTGAGTGGTTCTTACATTGGTTTTGGTAGCGATTTTCATTCCCATATTTCCCGCCAAAGCAGAAAAAATAGCCCCAAATATAAAGGCAATCACTATTAATAAATGTGTTTTTACGCCAGGTAAAAAAGTAATACCTGCCAAAACAACACTGGCAATCAAAACAAAAATGGCTAACAATCGGTATTCGGCTTTTAAAAAAGCTAATGCGCCTTCATAGATATAATCTGAAATTTCTTTCATTTTACCATCTCCAGCATCTTGTTTGAGCACCCATGCTCTTTTAGCCGCCATAAAGGCCAATCCTAATAGCGCCATAACTATTGGGATGTAAATCATAAATGTATTCATAAAATAATATTTGTATTAATAAAAAAATCTCTGTTGAAAGCGAATATAAGCAAAAAAAGCAATACCCTTTTCAGAATATTGCTTTTTTGTGAAATCCAAAAGAGAATTATAAATTAATACTAAATAATCCTTCAGGTTTGTTTTCTAAGTCGTTAAATCGTTGCGTACACTCTTTGATGATGTCATAAGCTTCGGTAACATCACCCCAACCTTCTACATCTACTTTTTTATGTTCCAAATCCTTGTATACTTGGAAAAAGTGCTCAATTTCTTTCAACAAATGCTCATTCACATCGCTTAAGTCATTTAATTTGTTCCAAATTGGATCGGAAACAGGTACACAAATCACTTTTTCATCGGGACCTTTATCATCGGCCATATGAAACACCCCGATTGGTTTTACTTCCATTACACAGCCTGGAAAAGTTGGTTCGTTTACCAAAACCAAAACATCCAAAGGATCGCCATCTAAGGCTAAAGTTTCTGGAATAAACCCGTAATCTGCTGGGTACATCATCGAAGAGAATAACATTCTATCAAAACGCATTCTTTTGATAGCAAAATCATATTCGTATTTGTTTCTACTTCCTCTAGGGATTTCGATTAACACATCGAAAGTCTTAAGTTTATCTGCCGTCATGGGAGTTCTTATTATCTTTTTAAATTTTTTTGCAAAAGTAGACAAACCAATGATTTATACAAGTAAAATAATAAAGATAAAACAGACTATACGTGGTATTTTTGAATTAGAGATTGTAAACATACTTTCTTTGGGATTTACATGTTTAAAACAATGTAGCATTTATATAGCTCTGTTTAGACAATATAATGAATCTTGCCTTTTGTTAACCATAAAATTGACGAAATAAAATTTAAACCATATTTTTCTTGTTTTACGGTTCTCATGCTGTTTAAAATGAATATATTTGGGTAGTTATACTACCAAAATTACACTTTTCACAAACTAGTCCTTTATATTTAATTACAATGAAAAACAGAATTCAAAATATAGTATGCTTTACTATTATTCTTTTTAGTGTTTTTTCATATTCCCAAAAAACCGAGAAAAAGTTAATAACCCCTAAAGTATCTGTCAACAATGTTGAACCAAAATCACCAATTCTCAATCCAACCAAAGCATTAGCATTTTATAAAAAATTAATAGCTGAAGGAAATACAAGAGCGATGATAGGTTTAGGCAACATGTATTTAAACGGGTGGGGAATTCCTAAAAACATTAAAGAAGCAGAAAAATGGTATACTACAGCTGCAAATAAAGGTAATCCAGAAGCTTTGTTCATTCTTGGCAGAATTTATAAGGATCCAAAAAACAAATCATACAATCCTAAAAAAGCGCTTCAGTTTTTTGAAAAGGCGGCACTTTCAGGTTTTACAAGTGCTTGGGGACAACTAGGCTATATGACAATGAGTGGACAGGGTACTGAAGTGGATCTTGAAAAGGCCTTTACTATTTTTTTAAAAGGTGAAAAAGTAAACGATGTACAGAGTATATATGGCTTAGGATATATGCTTTATAAAGGTTTAGGTTGCAAACAAGATTATAAGTTGGCTGTAAGTAAATTTATACATGGTACTACGAGAAGGTATTCTCCTTCAATGTACATGCTTGGATTATGTTATCGTAATGGTTATGGTGTTCAAGTAGACGAAGAAACTGGAAAAATGTGGCTAAATCAAGCTGCGTCGCTGGGCAATGAAGATGCTGAAAAGGAACTAAAAAAAGCTACTCCAGAAAACATTAGCTTAAACCAAAGTTTAGTCGAAAATCTTAACAAGAAAAACATAAAAATTGAAATACCGAAATCATTTCAAATAGTAAATCATAAAATAAACGAGGAAATCAGTGGTTTATATGATGGAATCCTAGTACAATATGACTACAGTGGAAAAAACATTATTAGCTCAACAGCAATTACTATTTTAATAAATCAAGAAGACCAAGATATAACAGGAGAATGGAATGAAATAAGTGGTAAAAAATCGCTTTTTACAGCTACTATTAATCACGATGCACTTGTTTTTCATAATTCAAAAATATATCGAAAAGATCATTATAATAATGAAAAACCTATTGAGTACGATTTAAAAGAATTAAAACTACAGGTAAGTCAAAATAAACCATCTCAATTTTTAATTGGAAATCTGCTATTAACAAATAGCAAAAGTAAGGAACCTGAGAGACCAATGAATTTGATATTAGAAAAAAGAAGCTAGTTAAACAAACATCGATAACTAACTGAACCATGAAAAATAAAAAAACACTGCTAATTATTACGATCATAGTTTTACCTTTTTTGATTTATGCCTTGTACAAAAGCTATCAAAGAAATCAATGGATAGATGAGCCTTCTAAAATTAAATATTCTGAAAAAAGAGAACTTGAAGTTTGGGGTAAAATCTTGCGAGGTGATGATGCAGCGTTATTTTATGGTACCCCTTTGTACGAAGTTGCCAACGAATTAGACAACTGGAAAAGGTTTAGGAATAAAGAAAAAATTATACACCTTATCGATCAAATTCCTCAAGAATACATCAATTACCAAGAAAGAAAATATGGGACAACTATTGGTGATTTTGCCTTGAGGACTACTAATTTGTTCGCTGTAAAAAAATTACTTGCAAGAGGACTTAACCCAAACAGTTATGGTCCAAGGACACACCCCTTAATTATAAATATCAGCTCACTAAGTTTGAGTAAAGAGTCAGAAATTATAGATGTTTTAAAATACATGATTCAAAAAGGTGCCGATGTAAATATTGAGCCTCAATCAAATCCCCCAAATACACCATTGATTGAAGCGGCATTTAGAAAACTTGAATATTTTAAAATATTAATCCAAGCTGGAGCTGATCCACATTACAAAAACAGAGTAGGCGATACTGCTTTAAGTAGTGCTTTAAGGTCTCATAATATAAATGTTGTAAATTATTTAATTTTTGAGCAGCAAGTAGATTTTTATGAAAAAATTCCTTTAGACTCTAAATATCACCCTGGAGAATATTGGGTATTACATGAACTAAGGGATATGACTTTTGAATTAAACAGTAAAAAATATCAAGAGAAAATGAAATTGGTTGCCTTTCTAAAAACCAAGGGACTGGATTACTGGAAAACTGCAATTCCTGAACACATAAAAACAAACACTTCGTATTCAAAAGAATATCTGAGTAAATATTAATTAAAATTGAAGTTAGTACACTTTAAATCCTCTCTTTTTACAGAGAGGATTTTTATAAAAGATAGTACTCACTTAGCAAGCTTAAGGATTATATACTACTTTTCGGTTGCGTTTACACAAGTAATGGTGCCATAATAAATAGGTCGCAAACGAACGATGGGGCGCCCAGTTTTGGGCTAATATTTCCATTTGAGGTTTTTCGTGTAGATCAAACAATTCCTTGATAGTATTTACAACAGCAATATCGCCCAGCGGCAATACATCCGAGGCTTGTAGCGAGAACATCAAATAAATATCAATAGTCCAATGGCCAATCCCTTTGATTTGGATTAATTGTTGACGCACCTCATCCGCCGATAGTGAACGCAATTCCTCTAAAACTAATTCTTTGGAAATTATAGCGGTTGCTAAGGCTTTGATATAAGTGGTTTTTTGACGGCTCACGCCAAAAGTTCGATAGTGTTCCTCTGATAGTTGCAACAAGTCTTCTGGATGCATCGCAGCTACGGCAGATTTGAGCTTCAAAAAAGTAGCCTTGGCTGAATCAATTGAGACTTGTTGTTCTAGAATCAAGAGCACCAAGGTTTCGAATCCTTCTGGTCGATGTGGAACGGTGGGTAAACCGTAGTTGCCGACTATAGTCTTAAAAACAGGTTCTTGCGAAAGTAATATAGCAAATGGTTCTTGCATAACGGATGTTTTTTAGCCCAGATGGGAGCGGCATCCTCCCGGGGTGGGGTTCAGCCCGGGAGATACAGCGGACAGCTGGAAAAGGCTCCTAAAAATGAAACCCAAAAGTTCCTTTGACCGAAAATTTTTGCGCATCGGGAGCGTCAAGATAATTGCCACGCCACGCAAAATCGATTCGGAATACTTTAAAAATATTACCAATACCAGCACTGTATTCCCAATATACTTTCTCGGGAGCAATATAAGGAATGCCCGAAGCATTGATGGCTCTATTGGCATCAGAAATGGTACCGTACACCGCTTTTATCCCCACAATCTCTCTCCAATTGAGTTTCCGAATGAGCGGAATGCGGGCAAAAAGTCGGCCTTGGAAATTATGATTCCATTGCATCGTTACGTATTGATCCGTAATGAATTCATAGAAGTTGAGATTATTGAAGGTGTTTTCAATACTGAAATACGTCTGGTTTCCAGGTATCACACTCATTAACCCTAAAGGAATGGTGCCAAACGTTTTTCCTGCTTCTAAAATCAAATTGGTTCGCCCAAGAGGACCAATCACAAACGGTTGTTTATAGTACAACTGTATTTTGTCATACTGAAAATCACTGTTTAAAATTCCTTTAAATCCATGACTATAATTGATAAACAAACGACTATACGGACTATCGACGATACTGCGCTCCACCCCGAAACCGATGGTTTTTCTATTGGGTGTAAATTCGATTTGTACACTTGCTTCGGATTGTCGCACATCGCTTTTGATTACGCCCAACGGATTTGCCGCTGAGGGCAATGTGGAATAATAATCTAACGAGAATGTAGGGGAAGCCGAAACCAAGGTACGATGCGAAATCCCCATTTGGAAGGTCCAATTTTTGATGGGCTCCATTTCGATCGAGAAGCTGCTGAGCTTGATGTTGGTTAATTTTCCGTTGGCACCTGTAGTAAACAAAGCGGAGGAAGCAAAACTTCTTCCTAACACATCATTCGTCGTGGTTAGGTTGGCCCCAATTTGTTCTACATCGCGCCTATGCCCACCGGAGAGTATGAGTCGTTTCTTTTTATCGACCATCCATTTCCCCGATAGACCATATTTGTATTTTTGATCTTCAAAACCATATGCAGTGAAGGCTTGTACTCGCCAAGGATCGTTAGGGCCAAAGTAGGTTCTCCCTCCAATTCGCAAGCGGAGCTTCTCTACTTCGTTATAACCAAAAGTGGAAAAAATATCGCCATAATCAAAATTCTTAAACTCGACATAACCGCTTCCTAAAATGGAAACCAAATTGTACATTTTCTTGAATTTTTTGACGGTTTGCAGCGTATCCAGCATGGTATAAATTCCCTTTTCATCTTTGGATAATTTTTCGAAACGATTGTCATTCCAAAATTCTTCCGACTTGCTGTATACTTCGTTGTCTATAAAATTCACCTCATCTTTATAAAAAGCTGTTGGTTTAGGAAGATTGAACTCATGATTGCGATATATGGAAGTACGTTTCCCATAGACTCCTTTGGATTTTTCTTTCTTATTTAGAGCAAAATCCGACATGAAATAGTCGCGTGTTAACAGAAAAACCGAATCGCTCACTACTTCAAACTCTTGTTCAATATAAATATCTTTTACCCAGTTGATGTTGGCACTTTTGGTCACTGCCATATTGATTTTCTTGATGGCAAAAGTGGTGTCGTTCACCCAGAAATCGCCTTTGAAGGTCAACTCATTTTTACGGCGCGGATAAAATACAATGTTATAGCACCATTTATTATCTACCATAGCACTGTCTCGCAATACGTAATTGTACACATCAATACCGGTACGAGATAGCGGGCTAGTGAAACTTTTATCAAAAAAAGTCAAATGATTGTCATATATAGAATAGGTAGTATACAAATCTTTAATGAATGCCAAGATTTGTTGATTACCGTTAAATCCAGAGGTTTTGTTGGCGGTATTGATTTCTTTTACTTTTTTTAATCCATTATCGCCATACACCTTATAAATGGCCTCGTTGATAAAAATAGGCAAATAGGTTTTTCCAGTTACTTTGGAAGTATCCACTTGTTTGAAAATAAACTCCATGCCTTTAAAAAGTTTGTTTTTCATGAAGGCACTGTCAATGGAATTCATGTCAAATTCAACCTTTTCGTACTTTTCCATTTGGTATTGATTGAACTGATATAATCCATTTTTACGCTTTCGCTCCCAAATTTTTCGAAGGATATCAAGCGCTGGATTGTTTTTCTTAGAGGTTTTGCCTGTAAACACCACTACTTCATTCAATTCTTGCATTTCTTTCAACACCACCTTGAAATTGTAATTTACCGCTTTTTCCAATGTTACTTCGCGGTCAGAAAAGCCCGCCGATGAAACTACTATTGTAGTATAATCGTTTGCGGATTCTATATAAAAACGGCCATCTTCATTGGAAACGGTACCGATATTAGAATTTTTAAATACGATATTAGCATAAGGTATAGGTTGATTGGACTTATCCATCACTATACCGCTCACTTTGGTTTGCCCCAACATAGCTGTTGTACCTAAGAGCAAGAACAAAAATAGAAACTGAATTAAATTTTTCATATCAAAAAAAAGCTTCATCGAATTGGTATCGATGAAGCCTCAAATATAGTAATAACCGAACTTCTATAACTGCAAAAACAGTCTAACAAGTGTTAAAATAGCGATAACACTTTGAGTTGAGCAGGGTTTATTTTTTGTACATTACTTTTTTTACTGCTTTAACCACATCATCTGCATTTGGCAACCATTCTTTCAATAGCACTGGAGAATATGGAGCAGGTGTATCAGCTGTAGTGATGCGTTGGATTGGAGCGTCTAAGAAATCAAAAGCTTGTTCTTGTACCATATATGTAATCTCTGAAGAAACACTAGCAAATGGCCATGCCTCTTCTAAAATCACCAAACGATTGGTTTTTTTCACTGATTTTAAAATCGCTTCGTTGTCCATTGGACGAACGGTTCTCAAATCGATAATTTCACAAGAGATACCTTCAGCGGCTAAATCTTCCGCAGCTTTATAGGCCTCTTTAATAATTTTACCAAAAGAAACAATAGTTACATCCGTTCCTTCTCTTTTGATATCGGCAACTCCTAAAGGAATAGTATATTCTCCATCTGGCACTTCACCTTTGTCTCCATACATTTGTTCAGATTCCATGAAAATCACAGGATCATTGTCACGAATAGCCGATTTCAACAAACCTTTAGCATCATATACATTAGACGGCACCACTACTTTCAATCCTGGGGTATTGGCAAACCAATTTTCGATAGCCTGAGAGTGTGTCGCTCCCAACTGACCTGCTGAAGCCGTTGGCCCTCTAAATACGATTGGAATGTTGAATTGACCTCCAGACATTTGACGCATTTTGGCAGCGTTGTTGATGATTTGATCAATCCCTACCATACAAAAGTTGAATGTCATATATTCTACAATTGGTCGACAACCATTCATGGCTGAACCTACTGCAATTCCGGTAAATCCAAGCTCGGCAATAGGAGTATCAATTACACGTTTTTCGCCAAACTCCGCCAACATCCCTTTGGAAGCTTTATAAGCCCCATTGTACTCCGCTACTTCTTCACCCATTAAGTATATGGACTCATCGCGACGCATTTCTTCGCTCATCGCTTCGCAAATCGCCTCTCTAAATTGTATCGTTCTCATATTTATTTAAACTATAGTATGTTTTTTTCGAACAGCAAAAATAACTAATTTATACAAGTTTTAAACAAAAAAATAGTTTTAAAAAATTATGCTAAATCGACATTAGTTTATACCAGTTGTGGTTTGCTCTTTTTTTCTTACAACTTTTAAAAATAATCCATTCAACAAACTTGGGAGCACAACAAGCTATACTCTCTGATTTTTTCTGGGCCAATCGCTTAATACAGGTTCAAAATATTGATTTGATTTACTCTTAAAATCCGAATAACAGATTTCAAACCTAATCCATTAAAAAAAAACACCAATCAACTTCTACTTTAAAAGGCATACACCAAGGGCAGGCTACGAAATCGAAATAGTTTTTTATTTTTATTATGCATGCATAGTAATTTATTGAATTATTATTTTAAATTTGTCAAGCTTATCAAAAAAAAATGTTATGAAAATATTAGTTTGCATCAGTCATGTTCCTGATACTACTTCAAAAATTAATTTCGTTAATGGTGATTCAGAATTTGACACCAATGGCGTACAATACGTTATCAATCCCAATGATGAATTTGGCTTAACACGAGCCATTTGGTTCCAAGAGCAACAAGGTGCCACAGTAACTGTTGTGAATGTTGGAGGTCCAGATACCGAACCTACATTACGCAAAGCTTTAGCTATAGGCGCTAACGAAGCCATTCGTATTAATACCACGCCTACCGATGGTTTTTATGTAGCCAAACAATTGGCCGAGGTGATTAAAACCGGAGGATACGATTTGGTAATCGCTGGAAAAGAATCTTTAGATTATAATGGCGGAATGGTTCCAGGGATGGTAGCTGGTATCTTGGGGTATAATTTTGTGAATTCTTGTGTTCAATTGAACATCGAAGGTACCACAGCCACAGCTGCCAGAGAAATTGATGGCGGAAAAGAAATTGTTAGTACGACTTTGCCTTTGGTTGTAGGTGCTCAAAAAGGTATTGTAGAAGAGAAAGATTTGCGTATCCCTAATATGAGAGGAATTATGACTGCCAGAACAAAAGCACTCACTATCCTTGAGCCAGTAGCAGCTACAGTAACCACAAAAGCGGTTAAATTTGACAAACCTGCTCCAAAATCTGCTGTGAAATTAGTAAACGCTGATAATTTGGATGAATTAATCAATTTATTACACAACGAAGCTAAAGTGATTTAAGAGGTAAGACTTAAGATTTCAGTTTGCAGAATGCAGCGTGAAATTCTTGTTCATCTTACATCAATACTTTGAAATCGTTATTTAAAATACTGTATAAATCAAGTTTTTAGTTTCTAGATTCTAAAATCTAAAATCTAAAATCTGCAATCTAAAATCATTATGTCAATACTACTATACGCAGAATCTGCAGAAGGAAAATTTAAAAAAGTAGCCTTAGAATTGGCTTCTTATGCATCAAAAGTAGCCGAAACTTTAAATACAACTGTAACAGCAGTAACGATCAACGCTGGGGATGTTTCGGAACTTTCAAAATACGGTGTGTCCAAAGTTTTAAAAGTAGCTAATGAGCAATTAGCCACTTTTTCAGCAAAAGCTTATGCCGATGTAATCAAGCAAGCCGCTCAAAAAGAAGGATCAAAAGTGGTAATTCTTTCATCTACTACTGATAGTATCTATTTGTCTTCATTAGTAGCTGTAGGTTTAGAAGCAGGCTTTGCTTCGAACGTTGTGGGATTACCTGTGAGTACAGCACCTTTTCAAGTAAAAAGAACCGCTTTTTCAAACAAAGCTTTCAATACTACCGAAATCAGCACTGAAGTAAAAGTACTAGGAATTGCTAAAAATTCATACGGTATTTTTGAAAACCCAACTTCATTAACAGAAGAAGATTTTGCACCCGCAATTGATGCGAACGATTTTGGTGTAAAAGTAACTTCAGTTGAAAAAAGTTCGGGAAAGATTTCAATTGCCGACGCTGATATTGTAGTGTCAGCAGGACGTGGAATGAAAGGTCCAGAAAACTGGGGAATGATCGAAGAATTAGCGGGTGTTTTAGGTGCTGCAACAGCATGTTCAAAGCCTGTTTCCGATCTTGGATGGAGACCTCACGGAGAACACGTAGGACAAACAGGAAAACCCGTTGCCACTAACCTATATATAGCCGTTGGAATTTCTGGAGCGATTCAACATATTGCAGGTGTTAATGCTTCTAAAGTAAAAGTGGTTATCAATAGTGATCCTGAAGCTCCTTTCTTTAAAGTAGCCGATTATGGGGTTGTAGGTGATGCCTTTGAAATTGTTCCTCAATTGATTGAGAAATTAAAAACGTTCAAAGCGCAACAATAACATAGTCTTTCTTTTAAATTTTTTAAGAGCTATCCAAACAAGATAATTGTATCTTTGTTATGCGATAGCTCTTTTTTTTAGTAAAATTGCAGCTTAGATTTTAAGTAACAATAAAAAACAGTTTTGTTTCCATTCAACGATGAGCTTAGTAAAATTAACCATAAAAGGGATCTCCTATAGTCAAACTCAAAACGGAGCCTATGCCCTTATTTTGAACGAAGTAGACGGCGAGCGAAAATTACCTATAGTTATTGGCGCCTTTGAAGCCCAATCTATCGCCATAGCTTTAGAAAAAGAAATTAAACCCCCTCGTCCACTTACACACGATTTATTCAAAAATTTTGCTGAACGATTTGATATTGTAGTAAAACAAGTCATCATTCACAAACTCGTTGACGGAGTATTTTTCTCAAGCATTATTTGCGAAAGAGACAAAATAGAAGAAATCATAGATGCCAGAACCTCGGATGCTATTGCTTTGGCGTTGCGTTTCAACGCGCCTATCTTCACTTACAAAAACATCTTGGACAAAGCTGGAATATATTTAAAAACCAATCCCAACCCGAGCGAAAACGACGAAATCGACAGTATTTTGTCCAACCCACAAACGTTTAGCCAAGACGAAGAAACCAACCAAGCTGGCAGCACTTATGCGCATTATACCTTACAAGAATTAAACGAAATGCTAGAAGAAGCCGTAATTAACGAAGATTACGAAAAGGCAGCAAAAATTAGAGACGAAATTTCTAAACGATAAGCGCCAAGGACAAGAACAAACCCCTTTAACTTACTTTATGAATACCAAAACTATTCTAGCCTTATTCTTTGTGCTTTGGACAAAACTTGTTTGTAGCCAAGACTATTATCTGCATTGTGGCGCGATATTGGACACCCCATCAGGGAAATTTATTTCCAAATCCACCATCGTTGTTTCTAAAAATAAAATCACAAGCATTCAAGAAGGTTTTGTTCCTAAAACAAATCCCTCCGACATAGAGATTGACTTGAAAAACAAATATGTTTTGCCTGGATTGATCGATTTACATGTTCACATAGAAGGCGAATTGAACTCGAAAAGCTATGTTTCTAAATATTTGGACAATGAGGCCGATGTAGCTTTTCAAGCTGTTAATGTTGCCGAAATCACCTTACTTGCCGGATTTACTACCGTTAGAGATCTGGGTGGAACGGGAGTAAACGTTTCGCTACGCAATGCCATCAATAAAGGATTAATAAAAGGCCCTAGAATTTTTACCGCAGGCAAAGCGATTGCCACAACAGGTGGTCATGCCGATCCAACTAATGGAAGTAACCGAAAACTAGTTGGCGATCCTGGCCCACACGATGGCGTAATCAATTCGCCGGAAGAAGCGGTGAAAGCAGTAAGAGAGCGCTACAAAGAAGGAGCTGATGTTATCAAAATTACCGCTACTGGTGGTGTTTTGAGCGTTGCCAAAAGCGGCAAAAACCCACAATTTTCCATAGAAGAAATTAAAGCTATTACCGCAACAGCTAAAGATTATAACATGCTTACCGCTGCGCATGCGCATGGCGATGAAGGCATGCAAAGAGCTATTTTGGGCGGCATCAAAACCATAGAACATGGCACCTTTATGAGTGAAGCCACTATGGACTTGATGAAAAAATACGACGCGTATTTGGTACCTACCCTAACCGCCGGAAAAGAAGTGGAAAAAAATGCAGAAGTTCCTGGTTTTTATCCAGAAATTGTGGTGCCCAAAGCACGTGAAGTAGGCCCACAATTGAAAAATACTTTTGCCAAGGCCTATAAAAAAGGAGTGAAAATTGCCTTTGGAACCGATGCTGGTGTTTTTCCACACGGAATCAACGGCAAAGAATTTGGCTATATGGTAGAAGCCGGAATGCCCGCTATAGAAACCATACAAGCTGCCACACTTACCAATGCACAATTGCTTGGGATAGACAAAGAATTAGGACAGATCAAACCTTCGTTTCTCGCTGATATTATAGCGGTTAACGAAAACCCATTGCAACAAATCGCTACTTTAGAGCACGTTAGTTTTGTAATGAAAGAAGGAAAAATATATAAAAATCAATAAAACAAGCGGTCCATACTATGAAACAATACCATGACTTAGTTAAGCACGTTTTGGAAAACGGCACACAAAAAGGAGATCGCACCGGAACGGGTACCAAAAGTGTTTTTGGATATCAAATGCGTTTTGATTTAGAAGAAGGTTTCCCCTTGGTAACTACCAAAAAACTCCATGTGAAATCCATAATCCATGAATTGCTTTGGTTTTTAAAAGGCGAAACCAATATCGGGTACCTCCAAGAAAACGGGGTAAAAATCTGGGATGCATGGGCAGATCGCAATGGCGACTTAGGGCCAGTTTACGGACATCAATGGCGCAATTGGAACAGTGAAGAAATTGACCAAATTGCAGATTTAATTAAAGAATTAAAAACCAACCCCAACAGTAGAAGACTATTGGTTTCGGCTTGGAATCCTTCTGTACTTCCCGACACTACTAAGTCGTTCGAAGAAAATGTAGCCAACAATAAAGCAGCCTTGCCTCCTTGCCACGCTTTTTTTCAATTCTATGTGGCTGATGGCAAACTTTCTTGTCAACTCTATCAACGCAGTGCCGACATCTTCCTAGGGGTCCCTTTTAACATTGCATCCTATGCCCTACTTACAATGATGATTGCGCAAGTATGCGATCTTAAACCAGGTGAATTTATCCACACCTTTGGTGATGCACATATCTACAATAATCACTTCGAACAAGTGGAATTGCAATTGAGTAGAACGCCAAGGCCTTTGCCACAAATGAAATTGAATCCCGAAGTAAAAGACATCTTTGCCTTTACTTACGAAGATTTCACCCTAGAAAATTACGATCCACACCCTACCATTAAAGGTAGTGTAGCTGTATAAAAAAAACCGCAAAAGCGGTTTTTTTTTAATTATACAATTCTACTACTGAATTCTCAGACCCTGCAAAATCATTCCATTTAAAACCATCCGCTTCTGGATCATTAATATAAGCTCCATCAATCACATATTTATATTCATAAGAAGCGTCTTTGGGTAATTCAAATACTCCTTTAAAAGTACCATTCTTTAACTTTGCCAATTCTACTCTACTCCAATTATTAAAATCTCCTATAACAGCCACCGAAGAAGCTTCTTTTGCTGAAATTGAAAATGTCACCTTACAAACTGGTTTTGTTTTAATAAATTGTTTTTTAATAGCCATAACATAATGATTTTTAAAATTTTAACCGAAAATAAAAATAAAAAAAGCAACACACAAAATCTAGTTTCACTTTTACCAAATTCTCGAAATACAAGCAAAAAAAATAAAAAAGCAAAATTTTTATTGGGTAAAAAAACAGAATTACCATTTTGTAGACACTGCACTTTCGAGTTATGAAGTACTATTTTTTGATTTTAAAAATAAATCTTACCTTTAGCTATAAAAAAACAGTATGGAACAAGCCACTCATGAGCAATATGAATACGCTCGCAAAAGAATCAATCAAAAGAAACGATTGTATTATCATTTTGTAGTTTTTGGACTAACCAGCTTCTTTCTTTTTGTTGCCCATCGTTTTTTTGGCGTTGATAATGCCAATAATTGGGTTATTTGGGTCATAACAGGCTGGGCTTTTGTTTTTATCTTGCACTTCATCAATGTGTTTATTACCAACCGTTTTATGGATAAAAACTGGGAAAGAGACCAAATAGACCATCTCATAGCCTTACAACAAAAAAAAATTAGCCAACTTCAACAACAAATCGAAAAGGATTCCAATATTACTACTTCATGATTACAATTATAGCTGCTGTAGCAGAAAACGGGGCATTAGGAAAAAACAACGAGCTCTTATGGCATTTGCCCAATGATTTTAAAAGATTTAAAGCCATTACTACAGGCCATCATATCATTATGGGTAGGAAAACTTTTGAAAGTTTCCCCAAACCTTTACCTAATAGAACTCATGTAATAATCACCCGACAAAAAAACTATTGCCCTGCAAATTGCATCGTAGTCGATTCACTCGAGCAAGCCCTAGCTGCTTGCCCTAAAAACGAAACCATATTCGTAATTGGTGGAGGAGAAATTTACAATTTGGCCCTTCCCTATGCTGACACTTTAGATCTTACTCGAGTACATCATTCATTTGAAGCCGATACTTTTTTCCCAAGTATAGACACAAACCTTTGGAAACTTCAGCAATCGGAGCACCATACCAAAGATGACAAACACAACTATGACTATAGTTTTGAAACCTATGGTAAAATAGCACTATAACACGGCCAACCTTGAGATGACCTCATGCTGGTTTTACCGGATCTTAGATACTATCCAAAATGAAGAACTACATAAAAAAACATCCCTTTTGAGGATGTTTTTTTGAATGTAACAGATTCGAAATAAATTTAATTGGGTAATACCACTTGATACAACATTATCAACATGCCAATAAACAAGATAGCTCCTGATACAGACAATATAACATTGGAGATTCTATTTGAGTATAACTCAAAATAGCCTTTGATACCAAATACCACAAAGATACCAAAGGCAATAAACATAAAAATTTCTAAAAACAAGTTAAAACCTAAGAACGTTAAATTTGATCCATTATCACTATTAATGAAAAATGCACTGCTTTCAAATTGTACTACCAAAACCGAAGAGATTATTAGTGCAACAAACAACCACTTGAGTTGAGATATTAAATTTATTTTCATACATGATTCTATTACGAGACAAAAGTGACGCTTTTCTCTACATTAAGCAATACCCACTTTTGGTGATTTTTTGTTTGACTTACATTTTATTTATTGTCTTAGGTTTATGTTTTTTTTATCATACCGTGTTCCCAAAAAGGAAGGTCAAAATTATTTAGTTTATAGTATATTTGTAAAAAAATAAACAATGACAGAAAAAGTCACCCCTTATAAAGATTCAAACCTGAGCAAGAAAGAACAAGTTGCAACTATGTTCAACACCATTTCTGGCAATTACGACAACTTAAATCGTGTTATTTCATTTGGTATTGATGTGAAATGGCGAAAGAAAGTACTAGAATTGGTGGCCAAAACACAACCCAACACCATCTTAGACATAGCTACAGGTACCGGCGATTTGGCGATTCTCATGGCACAAACAACAGCACAAAAAATAATTGGCTTGGATATTTCATCCGGAATGTTGGAGGTTGGAGTGCAAAAAATTGCTACTAAAAACTTATCCCACAGAATCGAAATGCTATTGGGCGATTCTGAAAACATCCCTTTTGAAGACAACCATTTCGATGCGATTACGGTTGCCTTTGGTGTTCGAAATTTCGAAAACCTAGAAAAAGGGCTTTCCGAAATCCTAAGAGTTTTAAAACCTGGTGGGGCTTTTGTTATTTTAGAAACCTCTGTTCCAGAGAAAACCCCATTCAAGCAAGGCTATCATTTTTACAGCAAAAATATCTTGCCTCTAATAGGAAAGCTTTTTTCTAAAGACAACACAGCCTATGGCTATTTATCTGAATCATCAGCTGTTTTTCCCTATGGAGAACGATTGAACAATATCTTGAGAAAAACGGGGTTTATAGATGTAAAAGACATGCCACAAACTTTTGGGGTAGCTTCCATTTATTACGCTTCCAAAAAATAACAGGCTTTTGATTATATCCCTATGAGAAAAACCATTGTAATTCTATTGTTTTTTTGCATCCATGCAGCAATCGCACAAAACAACAAACGGTTGTTTAGCAAAGATCCCATTATTAATTTAGAGAATTTTCAAAAACAGAAACTCTATTTTGGTTTTTTCTTAGGATTAAACATGTACGACTATAAGATCGATTACAATGAACTAGTTCCGGACATACAAGTTAAAAAAAGCACAGGATTTAATGTTGGTCTCGTAGCTGATTTGCGTTTACAAGAATATATAAATTTACGCTTTGAACCAGGTTTGTATTTCAATACCAGAGAATTACACTATCCCAATTCCTATTTCCCGAGTACTGCCACAGCCAACGATCTCAAAAGAGAAGTCAACAGCACATACATTCACTTTCCGCTATTACTAAAGTTCTCCTCCTTACGCACAGGCAACATTCGTCCCTATTTACTTGGTGGTGGTTCCTTGTCGTTAAATTTATCAAGCAATGCCAAATCAAAAGATGACAATGCCGAGGGGCGCTTTAGAATGCAATCTTGGACACCCAACTACGAATTGGGTTTAGGTATTGATGTTTTTACAGAATATTTCATCTTTTCGCCTTCCATTCGAGGTGTCTTTGGATTTAATGATGAATTATTACGAGACAAAGACCCCAACAGTCCATGGACAGGCAACATTGATTCTATGCAAAGTAGAGGGTTCTTTATCAACTTCACCTTTCATTAATCCAATTCTCTTCGCTTACATTCGCTCAACACTATAGCGGTAGCCGTGGCCACATTCAAACTTTCGGTTTGTTGCAATTGCCCAAAACGAGGTATGGTAATTTTTTGGGTTATCAAAGCTTCGATAGGTGCTGATATTCCATTGGCTTCATTGCCTAATACCACAATAGCATTAGAAGGCAGTATAGCTTGATAAATCACTTCACCCTCCATAAAAGTCCCCAGCACGGGAAGCGAAGTAGACTGCAAATAGGCTGCCAAATCCAAATAGGCTACCTTAACCCTCGTAATGGATCCCATGGTTGCTTGAACTACTTTAGGATTGAACACATCGACTGTTTCTTTGGAACATAACACTTGCTCTACACCAAACCAATCGCATAATCTCAAAATGGTTCCTAAATTACCAGGATCACGAATGGTATCAAGAGCCACAAGCAATCCCTTTTCAACTATCGGATTTTCTTTAGGTATTTTAAAAACGGCTAAACAAGAACTAGCAGTTGTCAAGGCACTCATCTTTTTAAGATCCGCAGCCGAAACTACGGTTCTTTTATTTGCAGGAAGAAATTGAAAATCATCCAAAGTGGTATATACTTGCTCCAATTCAAAATGGGAATGCACTAATTCATGGATGCATTTTACCCCTTCGGCAATAAACAATTGATGCAATAATCGAAATTTTTTCTGATGCAAACTCGATATAAGCTTTATTTGGTTTTTACTAACCATAAAAAAATGTACTTTTGAATTAAATATAATAAAACCCCTTGAAAAAGAATTCTACAAAAGTAGTTGCATTTCTTCTAATAGCAATACTAATTACAGCTTGTAATGCTGTAAAAAGAGTTCCTGATGGTAAATTTTTACTAACTAAAAATGAAATCCTAGTTAATAACAAATCCATCAAGGACCCTATTGCCTTTGAACAAATGTACCAAAATCCAAATAGTACCCTTGGTGGATTTCGTCTAAAACTGGCCTTACATAATTTGGCCAACTTAAACCCCGACTCGACCTATCGTGCAAAATTTACCACTCATCCAGGTAAATACGAGCGCCTATCCAAATGGCTCTCTGCAAAACAGGTAGACCGACTTGGACAATCGTTTTATTACAAAGGTCTACATGAATTTTTAAAGAATTTTGGCGAAGCCCCAGTGATCATTGACACCCTTAAAACCCAAAAAACCGTAAGCAGACTCAACAATTACTACTTCAATCAAGGTTATTTTAACAATAAAATTACATTTAGTATTGACACTTTGGGTCACAAAAAAGCCAAGATACGCTATCATGTCAACCAAACGGCTCCCTATATTTTGGACTCGCTTTCGCATTATATCGAATCGCCTCGTTTGGATTCGTTGTACACCACTGCCCTAAAAAACCGCATCATTCAATCGGGCAAACAGTACAAAACCATCGACTTTGAAGAAGAAAAAAACAGAATAACTACCCTATTTAGAAACAATGGTGCTTTTCAATTTCAATCCAATAATGTCAGTTTTGACATTGACACGATTAACAAGAAAAACAAAGCCGATGTAAAGTTGCTCATCAAAAATTATTCTTATCAGAAAGAAGACTCCACCTACACTACTCCTTTTCAACTTTTCAAAATTAGTGAGGTAAAAATTTACACTGATTTTTCAAACAAGAATACGCCCGAAACCGTAACCGACAGCACCACTTATAAAGGGTTTTCTTTATATAGCCATGGCAAATTAAAATACAAACCTTGGGCCATTACCGATGCTATTTTCATTACCAAAGGCTCAATTTTTGCGGATCAGAAAACGGTGCTTACCAATAGGTCCTTGAACAATTTAAAAATCTTCAACTATCCAAGTATACAATACGAAGTCAATCCAAAAGACAGTACCGCTTCTTCGCTTATTGCCAAAATTTACCTGTCGCCCAGAAAAAAATACAGTTTCGGGACCACTTTAGAATTGACCCATTCCAACATCCAAGATTTTGGTATTGGAGGAAGTATAACCGAAACCATACGCAATGTATTCAATAGAGCAGAAACATTAGAAATTGGAATTCGAGGCAACATTGGCTCTTCGAAAGATTTTGCCAATCCGAACGATGCTTTTTTTAATGTGACGGAATATGGAGTCAACTTAAAACTCAACTTCCCTAGAATTGTTTTTCCCATCGGCACCGAAAAATTGATTCCGAAAAGAATGATTCCGTATACGCAAATTTCATCTGGTTTCAACAAACAAAGAAATATCGGATTAGATAAAGAAAATTTCACAGGCTTGTTAACCTACAATTGGAATCCAGTTAAAAACAACAGCGCTCGTGTGGAGTTGCTCAACATTCAATTTGTACGCAATTTGAACCCCGCCAATTACTTCAATGTTTACGGTTCTTCTTACCGTGCTTTGAATCAAATTGCCCAAACCTTCAATACCAATCCGGCCTATGTAGACAGTAACAACAACTTGATTATAGACTCTGGAACTACAGGTTTTTCGGAAGATGTTTTAAGGCTCAACACCGCCATCGGGTTTAATGACAAAGAGTACAAAGAGGTACTCAGTATAGAAGAGCGTCGTTTACGTTTGACCGAAAATGACTTTATATTAGGCACGAGTTATACGTTTACGCAATCCACCAAAAAAGACTTGCAAGACAATAATTTTTACCAATTCAAAACCAAGATAGAATCTGCTGGAACGTTGCTGTCCTTAATAGCAAAAGCAAGCAATTTGAACAAAAACAGCAATGGCCAATATGAAATATTCAACCTGCCCTACTCTGAATATGCCAAACTCGAGTTGGATTACATCAAACACTGGGAATTGGGTAAAGAAAAAATCCTTGCCTTTCGAAGCTTTTTCGGCATAGCCCTTCCATTTGGAAATGCCGATTATGTACCATTTTCTCGTAGTTATTTTTCAGGTGGAAGTAACGACAACAGAGCCTGGCAACCGTATAGTTTAGGACCAGGAAGTAGCGGCTCTATCCTTGACTTTAACGAAGCCAATATGAAAATCGCGCTTAGTGCTGAATATCGCTTCAAAATCACCGGGAATTTCAAAGGAGCATTTTTTGCCGATGCTGGAAATATCTGGAACGTATTAGATGCGGTGACTACACCATCGGCCACTTTTACCAGCATAAAAGACTTAAAGGAAATGGCATTGGGTACAGGGATTGGGATTCGATACGATTTCAACTTTTTTGTCATACGTTTCGATTTAGGATTTAAAACCTATAATCCAGCCTATATAGAAGGAAAACGATGGTTTAGAGATTTAAATTTCACAAAATCAGTCTTAAATTTTGGAATAAATTATCCTTTCTAATTTAGAATGCTTAATTTTGCATTCCAATTTAATAAAATAAATAATTTAAAATTAGTACTATGGGACATACTATCAAACCAGGAGTTGCTACTGGAGACCAAGTTCAAGAAATATTTAAATACGCTAAAGAAAAAGGATTTGCATTACCAGCTGTAAATGTTACAGGATCTAATACTATCAATGGAGTTTTGGAAACTGCTGCAAAATTGAACGCACCGGTTATCATTCAATTCTCTAACGGAGGCGCACAATTTAACGCAGGTAAAGGATTATCAAATGCTGGAGAAAAAGCCGCTATTGCTGGTGCTGTAGCAGGTGCAAAACACATCCACACTTTAGCAGAGGCTTACGGAGCAACTGTTATTTTGCATACTGACCACTGTGCTAAAAAATTATTACCTTGGATAGATGGGTTATTAGATGCTTCAGAAGCTAATTTTGCAGCTACTGGTAAACCTCTCTTCTCTTCACACATGATTGATTTATCTGAAGAGCCTATCGAAGAAAACATCGAAATTTGCAAAACTTACCTAGCTCGTATGAGTAAAATGGGAATGACTTTGGAAATTGAATTAGGTATCACAGGTGGAGAAGAAGATGGAGTTGACAACTCAGATGTTGACAGTTCAAAATTATACACTCAACCTTCAGAAGTAGCCTATGCTTATGAGGAATTATCTAAAGTAAGCCCTCGTTTTACTATTGCCGCTTCTTTTGGAAACGTACACGGTGTATACAAACCAGGAAACGTAAAATTAACACCAAAAATCTTGAAAAACTCTCAAGAGTACGTTCAAGAAAAATTCAATACTGGCCACAACCCAGTTGATTTCGTATTCCACGGTGGATCTGGTTCTACTTTAGAAGAAATCAGAGAATCCATTGGATACGGAGTAGTAAAAATGAACATTGACACAGATTTACAATTTGCTTTCACTGAAGGTATCCGTGATTATATGATCAAAAATATCGAGTATTTAAAATCACAAATCGGTAACCCTGAAGGTGAAGATGCTCCAAACAAAAAATACTACGATCCAAGAAAATGGATGAGAGAAAGTGAAATCACTTTTAACGCAAGATTAGAGCAAGCATTTGCAGACTTAAACAATGTAAATACACTTTAATTCGAAATCACAAAGTCTTAGTAACCTGCTCTTAAAGCAGTTACTAAGACTTTTTTATTGAACCCAAAACTAGAATAACTGAACTCAGATTACTAAAAAATGGCTTGGTTTAAAAGAAAAGAAAAAGGAATTACTACCGCTACCGAAGACAAAATGGATGTACCTAAAGGTCTTTGGTACAAATCCCCTACCGGAAAAATTGTTGATGCAGACGAATTAGCTCGCAACTTGTTTGTAAGCCCAGAGGATGATTTTCATGTTCGAATTGGTAGTGCTACCTATTTTGAAATCTTATTCGACAACAATGAATTTGTGGAATTGGATAAAAACATGACTTCAAAAGACACTTTAAACTTTGTGGATTCCAAAAAATATTCTGATCGTTTGAAAGACGTGATGGAAAAAACAAAACTCAAAGATGCCGTGCGCACCGGAGTGGGTAAATCCAAAGGAAAAGAATTGGTAGTGTGCTGTATGGATTTTGCCTTTATTGGTGGATCTATGGGTTCTGTAGTAGGTGAAAAAATTGCCCGAGGAATTGATTACGCTATCAAAAACCGATTGCCATTTGTCATGATCTCAAAATCGGGAGGGGCTCGTATGATGGAAGCCGCTTATTCTTTGATGCAATTGGCTAAAACTTCGGTAAAATTAGCCCAATTGGCCGATGCAAAATTGCCTTATATTTCACTTTGTACCGATCCTACCACTGGAGGAACAACGGCATCCTATGCGATGTTGGGAGACATCAACATCTCGGAACCAGGTGCATTAATTGGTTTTGCAGGACCACGTGTGGTTAGAGACACTACCGGAAAAGATTTGCCCGAAGGATTTCAAACGGCAGAATTTGTTTTAGAACACGGTTTCTTAGACTTCATTACGCCTAGAAAAGAGTTGAAAGACAAAATCAATTTGTATCTAGATTTGATTCAGAATAATCCGATACGATAACCCGTATATTTTATAAAAAAAGCCGTTCTATAACAATTAGAACGGCTTTTTTTATGGTTTATTCCCTCCCTGTCAAAACAACACAATTATTTATTGGTATAAAGCATATTGAGTAAAACAAAAAACATTTACCTCTACTGCTTTCCGGTGAGAGAGAGGTTGGCACTATATTTAAACGGCCGTAGCAATAAGCAATAACAATTTAAAATCAGCAGCGTTTCTCAATTAAAAAGAAGTAAAATCAATAGCATCCAATTGGGCTATTGTTTTGGGTAAAGCAAAATCTAAGAAACAGCTAGCAATGGCTTTCAAATAAATCGGCTTCACTTCTTCGTAACTTTTATCCTTATCATAGATTTCATGGTGTATGACCCAAGAAGTAAACATCGTTACAAACTTAAAACGAAAAACCTCTAAATTATTGACCTCCAAGGCTTCCGATTTCAAATAACCCAATGCTATTAATCGTTCGGTTAAGGCAAGAAATCTTTCTTTTGTCCCTTTAAACTGATTATTGATTTGTTGAATCATTTCGTTGCGAGAACTACTCGTTCCTGAAGCATATATGGTGACGCAACGAAAACGGTATTGATTATCCATAATCAATGCGTACAATTTGATTTGATCGAATAAAAAATTCTCCTCGGTAGAATACTTGAAAGTATCTCTAATTGCGGCTAACTCTTCTTCATATTTACGAGCTATAGCTACTAACAAAAGGTCTTTTGTTGGAAAATAATGATTTATTCTCCCTCTACTGATGTTTAATTCGATGGCAAGTTGGTTGAGCGTTATATCTAAACCTTTAGCATTAAACGTTTCAATACAACTTTCAATGATCCGATTAACGGAAATTTCACCCCTTTTGTTATACATTCTTTTTTTGGTAAAATTAGAAAATTCAACACACTCTTACAATCCTCTAATTAACAATTGTTTACGAACAAAATGTTTGTTTGTTGAAATTTATATCGTTATATTTGATTGACTTTTAAACACTTACATCATGAAAAACTTATTTGATTTAACCAATAAAACCGCCATAATTACTGGTGGAGGTAATGGTATTGGAAAAGGAAGCTGTTTGATGCTTGCGGCACATGGTGCCAATTTAGTGGTCTCTGATCTAAAGCTAGAAGACGCAGAGGCTGTAGCAGCACAAATTAAAAGTGAAGGTGGAAAAGCTATTGCGGTAGCATGTAATGTTACTAAAGATGAAGACTTAGTAAATTTGGTCGAGCAAGCTATAGCGTCATTTGGTACTATTGAAATTCTTGTCAACAACGCTGGTGGTGGCGGTGGCGGGAAAGAAAACCCTTTTAACATTACAGTAGACGACTTTGCTTGGCGTTTTCAGCTCAATGTTTTTAGCGCCTGGAGGTTATCTCAATTATGTGTACCACACATGAAAAAAACCAATTATGGCTCCATCATCAACATTACCTCTATGAGTTCTGTAAACAAAAGTCCAAATATGAGTGCATATAGTGCTTCAAAAGCCGCCATGAATCACATGACAGCCAATTTAGCTATGGATTTTGGTCCAGAAGTAAGAATCAATGCTGTTGGACCTGGTGCGATAAAAACGGCAGCACTAGCAACCGTATTAACCCCAGAAATCGAAAAATCCATGCTGTCGCACACCCCAATAAAACGCCTAGGAAAAGTAGAAGATATTGCAGGTGCTGTATTGTATTTTGCCTCTCCTGTTTCCGAATGGGTGAGTGGACAAATCTTATTTGTAAACGGAGGTGGCGTACAAACGTTAGATTAAATAGTAGATAATGGCAGATCTACATTAGCTACGGAATTTACTCCATAAATGCTTACACTACTCTCCGATACTATTGTTATAAAACTTCGTGGCGCCCCAATTGAAATTGCCTTCCCCATATGGCATTAAACAAGCAACAGAGCGCAATGGATAACTGGCAACGACTTACGCATTGATAGTGGAGGTTCCTTTAAAAGCAAAATGCCAAAATAGAAAATTAATAGCATGCCTTCTTGATGCCTCGTGAAGTCATTTTTAATTGTATTTATCCGATGAAAAAAATTTATATCTTATTTTTTTTAGCCTATTTAGGCACTTGCTTTTCACAAAGTTTAACTCAAATAAATCCTCAACTTGCGGAAGGAGTACCAATTGCAAAAGTCACCATTTTGATTAAAAAAGAGGGACAAACCATACCGACCACAGAACAAGAAAATGATAAATTTTATACCGCATTTGGTATTCGGCCTGGCGCTTCGTTTAGCAAGCAGATTACCGAAATGAGTGTAAAACGAATCGAACAAGAACCGGATATCGCTCAGGTTCATTATTTTGTTTACAACTCCGAGTTTAATGGTCCCGTGGATCTGATATTTGAAGTGTATTTTAAAAGTGAAACCTCAACACCTTCAGAAAAAAAAGGGATGATTAACAGTGGAACGATTAAAGATTTTCCAACCCTGATCGAAACCCCAAAAAGTAAATTAACCCTAATAATGAATGGCGCCACAGGTCTTTTTAATGAAAACAATGCCTTTTTTAGCCAAGGCAAGTTGTTTACAGAAGGTAATCCCGTAGCAACAAACCCCGCAGGAAATGGGACTCGCTTTTGGGGCGAAGCATTTATAGAGCCTGGGATAGCAGGGATTACAAAAATAGGAAAGAAACAAACCTATATTTACGGTTCGATCTCAGCCATAATTTCTGGAAGAAATACTAGCGACATTTATTCTCAAGGATCCGCCCTATTTATTGATTTTGAACGATTGTATGCCGGAGTGTTATTCACTGGATTAACCAAAAAGAAAGATTTAAACATCGACATTTCTGCTGGTAGAAACTTTTTCCAACTGAACGAAGCCTTTCTGATTTCCAAAATTAGTGGTTCAGCGAATGCGGGCGACAGAGGAAGTGTGTATTTTAGTTCTAGGACGGCTTTTCAAAAAACAGTTTTACTCTCCGTTCACAAAAAAAACTTTCGATTTAATGGTTTTTTCTTAGAACCTGAGGAATTGTTTAAAAACAAACAAACCAACACGAATTACTTAGGAGGAAGCTTAAATTTCAACAACAATAAAACTGTTGATGCCGGCCTCACCTATTTGACAGTTTCCGGAGGAAAATCTAACTATTCAACTCCCGAAGGCCCGATACCTAAAAAAGGGATGTACATCGTCAATCCAAAATTATACCTTACCAACATAGCCAAAACTGGATTATTTTTAAAAACAGAATATGCCTATCAATCCCATCACTCCGAGGATATGCAAAGCAAAGGATGGTATGCCGGTTTAGGATATAAAACAAAATGGTTTGGGAATCCTTCCCTGTATTATCGCTATGCCTTTTTAGAAGGTGACAACATCAATACAGATACTTATGAAAGATTTGACCCTGTTTTGACAGGTGGGTTAGGCAACTGGGTACAAGGAATTAATTTTAGAAAAGTAACGGGGAACGGAAATTTTGTCACCCATAGAGTGGAACTAAAAGGTAATTTTTCTAAAGATTGGGACATATCATTAGACTATTTTTTTCTGAGAGCAGATGAATTAAATAATCAAGGGGGATTAGCACCTATTTCCAATTTAAAAAATAAAGATATCGGCCAAGAATTCACCTTAAACACACGCTATTTTATAAACACACATTTCATGCTTTGGGGGTTGTACTCCATTGCGGCTCCAGGCAAGGCCATTCAATCTTCATTTAACGAAAAGGTCTACAACTGGAGTTCTTATCAACTCGCCTTATTTATGTTCTTTTAAAAAAAAAACACTATGAATAATCAAAGTATTATTAAAGGGTCAATTATAGCAGGAATTATTAATGCTATCATAAACGGATTAATTTATTGGTTTCAAATTGACCAAACCAAAAGCTACAATTTAACAACCGACATGATTTCTTCTCAAGAACCCACTGTGTTTGGTGAAGCTGTTGTGTTAGGAACTTCTCTAGCATTCATTTTAACGAGCATCACTTATTTTACTACAAAAATGGACAACAAACCATCCTATTTCCCTAAAGTGTTTCTTATGGCATTAAAGAATAGCATTTTTGCTTTTGGTACCATTACCATTTTTGCTTTGTTATTCCAAAGGGTATATGGAGCTATAGAAGTGACCGCTTTTGGAGGTGCAATAATCACAAGCCTAATTGCAGGTATCGCCTCGGTACTCGTTGAATACGATACCAAAACCAGTTTATTATTCAACAAATAAATATTTTTTAATTAACCTAAAATAAATGATTTTATGAAAATTGTAATTATTGGAGGAACTGGTCAATTAGGTCACTTCATAACCAAACATCTTTTTCAAAAAGGACATGATTTAGTTGTTATTGGTTTAGGATCCGAACCTGAAAAAGGATTTTTACCTGACGGTACAAAAGTTATTATAAAGAACATCTCTTTGTGCACAGAAGATGAACTATTGGACATATTTGGAGGGACTGATGCAGTAGTGTATGGAGCAGGAGCGGATGGCAGAAATCTATTTGACAAACCAGCTATAAATGGCTTTAGAAGAGAGAATGTGGATTCTATTGCTCAAATAATAAAGATCATGAAAAAAGTAAATGCCAAAAGACTAATTATCTTAGGCTCATACTATACTGCCATGCATAGAGATTTCCCATCACTAAACATTCCATCAAAAAGCCCCTATATCCTTTCTAGGGTAGAACAAATAGAGGTAGCTTTTCAAGAGGCTGGAGATACACTATCTGTAGGCATTTTAGAATTGCCTTATATTTTTGGCGCTGCCCCAAACCGTCCTACGCTATGGGGTTTTTACATAGATACACTTAAAAATGCTACAGATGAAGTCCCTGTACATACAGGAGGCTCGGCGTGTATAACTATGAATCAAGTTGGAATAGCAGTCGCCAATGCCTGTGAGGTTGTTAATGGTAAGAAATATTATCCGATTGGTAATGTCAATCTTAAATACAAAGAAATTTTCGAAATCTTTGCTGATCACTTACAATTGGAAAGAACAATAAAACCTATGCCTTCTGATTTCTTTATGGAAAAAGCCAAAGAACAAAAGAAGAAAGTGGAAGAATCCGGTAAAGAAAGTGCTTATGACCCTTTGGGTTTACTTGAACTTGAAGAATGCGATTTCTACATCGATCCTACATCATCAATGAAAGAATTAAACTACGGCTTTGAAGACATTAACAAAGCAATTAAAGAAAGTATTGATGCCACTTTAGGGAAAAAAAGTATTGGTCCAGGAGCAATTAATTAAAACAAAAAGACATGAACACAACAAAAACAATCGTAATAACAGGTTCCCAAACAGGTATGGGATTTAGCACAAGACAACTTCTAGAAAAAAATGGAGTAAAAGTAATAGGGGTTTCTAATTCAGGCGATCCCGAAATTACTGCCGATCTTTCAACCAAAGAAGGTGTTGATTATGCAGTATCCGAAATAATCAAATTATCAAACGGTCAAATCGATGGTGTGTTTGCCAATGCTGGAGTAGATAACGAAAATGCCGAATTAGTATTTGGCGTTAATTACTTTGGTATCATACAAATGCTGACTTCCTTACAGCCCTATTTAAAAAAATCAAACAATGGAAGAGTGGTCATCAATGCATCAAATTCTGTTGTAATTACGCCAGGCATACCCTCTGATGCAGTAGATGCTCTTTTGAATTTCGAAACGGAAAAAGCTTTTGAATTGATTAAAAACAACCCAAAATATACATATCAAGTAAGTAAAGTTGCTATAACAAAATGGGCTCGACATAATGCCCACAAAGCTGATTGGGCAGGAAGTAACATATCTATGAACATTATTGCTCCTGGAGCTGTTCTTACTCCATTAATTGAACACGATATGAAAGATCCTCGTAAAGCAGCAGGTATAAATATGCTGCCAAAACCAATTGGAGAAATTCCTAAACCCGATAATATTGCCCCTCTAGTAAAGTTTCTTCTACTTGACGATTCTCGATTTATTATTGGTCAATACATCATTATAGATGGAGGCACAGAGGTTACTTGGCGAGAAAAGGACAATCCAAAAACTTGGGACATTAGCTACGAAGATTTTAGTAAGCTTTTGAAATAATAGCTTTTGAAAAAAGTATAGGTCCCAGTAGATTTAAAACAACTAGCTGGCGCAGCTGCTAATTGGTTTGAATTGGGTATAAACTTCAATCCTTTCTGTTGGTAAATCAACAGCCATCTATAATAAAGAGATAGCCCCGAAAAGTGAGACACTATTTGGGGCTATTTTTATCAGAAAAACACGTTCGACTATACATTGAAATAATACAAAACTGCATTATTGTACCCGCCGCTGCTACATTCCGGTTCTGATAGCTTCTACAGGGTCCAAACGAGCCGCTGCAATAGCAGGCAAAATACCGGATAACAATCCAATAAAAGCCGCCAAACCAGAGCCTAATAAAATATTACCAATACTCAATACAAATTCAAAATCTAAGGCTTTTGTGAGCACTAAAGCAATGACCCAAACAAAAAACAGCCCAATCAACCCCCCAATTAAAGACAAAATAATAGCTTCAAACAAAAACTGAAACAATATGAATCGGTTTTTGGCACCTAAGGATTTCTGGATCCCTATCAAATTAGTTCTTTCTTTTACTGATACAAACATAATATTGGCAATACCAAAACCGCCTACCAACAATGAAAACCCACTTATAATCCATCCTACTACATTCATCTGTCCAATAATACCATCAATGAAATCTGTAAAACCCGAAAAAACATTAATAAAAAAATTATCAATTTCGCCTGCTTTCAACCCTCTAAAAGCACGCAATTTTTGAATAATTTCGCCTTTATACGCTTCCATATCCACCCCTTTTTCTGGTTTAAGAATAATAACATTGGTTAAGCCGTCGTTGTTATCACCGTACAATTGACGTACAAAATTAACCGGAATAAATGCTGCGGTATCATCGTCATCAAACAATCCAGAACCTTTTTTCTTTAACACCCCAATTACCGTGAAGCGCTTGCCATACAAGCGTACATTTTTCCCAATGGGGTCTGTCCCTTCAAACAGAGAATTAGCCACCTCATTACCTAAGACTATAACAGGAGCCGCCGCATTGGCCTCCGATTCGGTATAAAACCGTCCTTCTTCGAATTCTAACCCTTGGATGTCAATGAATTCATGTGAAACAGGCACAATATTCACATCGCTAACCGTTTTGGACTCGTACTTTATGGTTTCCCGTTTGGTAAAAATCTGATACCCCATTTGCTCGGTTTGCGTCATAGCCCCTTTCATATAAATGTATTCATCGTACTTTACATTAGGAAATTGTTCTCTTTTCCATTGCGGGATATCGGTAGGACCAAAAGAAAAACGCATCAAATAGATGGTGTTTTTATCCAAGCCACTTAAATCTTTTGATATTTTTTTATCCAAGGAATCGACCGCAGCCAAAACCGCTATAATCGAAAAAATTCCGATAGTTACGCCCAATAAAGAAAGTAAGGTCCTCAATTTATTGGCCAATAAGGCATTCTTAGCAAAACTAAAACTCTCTTTAAGTAATCGAAGGTAAAGCAGCATAGTGATTTTTTTTTAAAGAAGTAAAATTGGTCAAAATTCAAAGAAAAACCTAGATTTTTTTTCCATAATCATTGGTCACAATAGCTTCAAAATTGTTACAAAAAATACGCTGAAATAATACATAAAAATTAACTACTTTTGCACTTTCAAAAAACTACGATACATGAACACTACTAAAAAAATTCAATCGGCCTTAATTTCAGTGTTTTCAAAAAAAGGATTAGAGCCAATTGTTAGAAAATTACACGAACAAAATGTTGTTTTTTACTCCACAGGAGGTACAGAAGAGTTTATCAAGAATCTTGGCATTCCTGTAATCCCAGTAGAAGACGTAACTTCTTACCCTTCAATTTTAGGAGGAAGAGTAAAAACTTTACATCCTAAAGTTTTTGGTGGAATATTAAACCGTCAAGACAACGAGAGTGATGTACAACAAATGAAGGAATTTGACATTCCTCAGATTGATTTAGTAATTGTGGATTTGTATCCTTTTGAAAAAACAGTAGCCTCTGGAGCAAGCGAAGCCGACATCATTGAGAAAATTGATATCGGAGGAATTTCCTTAATTCGTGCTGCTGCCAAAAACTTTAAAGACACTGTTATCGTACCTTCTATGGACCAATACGGTTTATTTTTAGATATGATCAGTAGTCAAAACGGAGCTACTACTTTAGCCGACCGAAAATTATTGGCCACTAAAGCCTTTCATGTTTCTTCGCATTATGATGGCGCTATATTCAATTATTTCAATACCGACGAAACCTATTATAAAGAAAGTATCGCCAATGGTCAAGTATTGCGATACGGCGAAAATCCACATCAAAAAGGATTTTTCTTTGGCGATTTCGAGGCCATGTTCCAAAAAGTTCACGGAAAAGAATTGTCGTACAACAACTTATTAGACGTTGATGCAGCAGTAAACTTAATTGCCGAATTCAAAAACGACGGCCCTACTTTTGCCATATTGAAGCACAACAATGCTTGTGGTCTAGCTACAAGAGACACGATTAGCGAAGCGTATTTGGCAGCATTGGCTTGTGATCCTACTTCTGCTTTTGGAGGCGTTTTAATTTCGAATACCGCTATCGACCTTGAAACTGCAAGCGAAATCAACAAATTATTCTGCGAAGTAGTTATTGCGCCAGCGTATTCACCTGAAGCTATTGCTATTTTACAAGAAAAGAAAAACAGAATCATTTTAATTCAAAATGAAGTAGCCTTGCCAGAAAGACAAGTTCGTACCTGTTTGAACGGATTATTGGTTCAAGACCGCAATAACATCACTGACCAACCAGAAGATCTAAAAACAGTGACCATCACGGCACCTACTGCACAAGAAATCAAAGATTTGATTTTTGCTTCAAAAATTTGCAAAAATACCAAGTCAAATACTATCGTATTTGCCAAAAACGGCACGCTTATTGCATCAGGAACAGGCCAAACCTCAAGAGTAGATGCTTTACAACAAGCCGTAGACAAAGCCAAAGCTTTCGGATTCAGCTTAGAGGGGGCTTCCATGGCTAGCGATGCCTTCTTCCCTTTCCCAGATTGTGTGGAATTGGCCAAAAAAGCAGGTATTACAGCGGTTATTCAACCCGGAGGATCAATTAAAGACGAATTAAGTATCAACTATTGCAATGAAAACAATTTAGCAATGGTATTTACAGGAACACGTCATTTTAAACATTAATTTTTTTAACTTTGTTAATTAATTTAAAAATCATAAAAACATATGGGATTTTTTGATTTCATGACTGAGGATATTGCGATAGACCTTGGTACGGCAAACACCTTAATCATTCACAATGATAAAGTAGTTATTGACAGCCCCTCTATTGTGGCTAGAGATAGAATATCGGGTAAAATTATCGCAGTTGGAAAAGAAGCCAATATGATGCAAGGGAAAACGCATGAAAACATCAAAACCATTCGTCCTTTAAAAGACGGAGTTATTGCTGATTTTGATGCGTCTGAGAAAATGATCAGCATGTTCATCAAAAGCATTCCTGCCTTAAACAAAAAAATGTTTACCCCAGCCTTACGCATGATAGTTTGTATTCCCTCTGGAATTACAGAAGTGGAAATGCGTGCGGTAAAAGAATCATGCGAACGCGTAAATGGTAAAGAAGTATATCTAATACACGAACCAATGGCTGCCGCTATTGGTATTGGTATCGACATCATGCAACCAAAAGGAAACATGATTGTAGACATTGGAGGAGGTACTACCGAAATCGCAGTTATTGCCTTAGGAGGTATTGTGTGCGACAAATCGGTAAAAATTGCAGGTGACGTATTTACCAACGACATTGTGTATTACATGAGAACACAACACAACTTGTTTGTAGGAGAAAGCACGGCTGAGAAGATTAAAATACAAATTGGTGCCGCTATTGAAGATTTGGAAACACCTCCAGAGGAAATGTCTGTACAAGGACGTGACTTGCTAACCGGTAAACCTAAGCAAGTAGAAGTATCGTATCGCGAAATTGCCAAGGCTTTGGATAAGTCCATCCAAAGAATTGAAGATGCTGTTATGGAAACCTTATCCCAAACACCACCTGAATTAGCAGCTGACATTTACAATACCGGTATTTATTTGGCCGGAGGAGGATCAATGCTAAGAGGGCTAGACAAACGTATTTCTCAAAAAACAGATTTACCAGTTTACATCGCTGAAGATCCGTTAAGAGCTGTAGTACGCGGAACCGGAATGGCTTTGAAAAACATTGCCAAATTTAAAAGCATCTTAATTAAATAAAAAAACAAGCTATAACTACTCCATTAACCCCATAATTATACCAAAACAAAATGCAGCAAATCGTTTATTTTATTACTAGAAACAGTTATAGAATTCTGTTTTTGCTGCTTTTGGGTATATCCCTTTCGTTAACCATTCAATTTCACGCTTTCCACAGAAGCAAGTTTATTAGCTCGGCCAATGTAGTGACCGGCAGTATTTACAAGGAGATTAATGACATCAATGAATACCTCAACCTTAAAACAGAGAACGACAACTTAGCCCAAGAAAATGCGATGCTAAGAAGCCTACTATTCCAAGTAAAAGACTCTAGTTTTATGGCTAAAATTGACAGTATTAAAGGGGTAAAACCCTCTGATATTGTAGTAACCAAGGTAATCAAAAACTCCTACAGCGTTTATGAAAACTATCTTACGCTGAATGCCGGTAGAAAACAAGGGATAAAACCTGATATGGGAGTAATTAACAGTCAAGGTATCATTGGCATCATAGACGATGTCTCTGAAAATTACGCAACTGTTGCCAGTATTTTAAATAAAAAATCAAGGATAAATGCTAAAATCAAAAAATCAAATCATTTTGGTTCTTTGGTTTGGGATGGTAAAAGTACTGGATTTGTACAGTTAATTGACGTACCTCGTTTGGCCGCCATTCGAAAAGGCGATACGATTGTTACTGGTGGACAATCGGTAATTTTCCCTGAAAATATTAACATCGGAACCATCAATAGAATTTATATTGACAAAGACAATAAAACCAATTTTTACACTCTAGAAATCAAACTCTTTAACGACATGACCAATTTAGGCCATGTGTATATTTTGAAAAACAAAGGGAATGAAGAAATGAAAAATCTAGAAAATCAAAGAAAAAAGGATGAATAGCACTTTAATCGTAAATATTTTTCGTTTCATTTTGTTATTAGCCGTTCAAGTTGTTGTGTTTAACAACATGAATTTCTATGGATATATTAGTCCATTTCCTTATATTTTGTTTATCATTCTTTATCCTGTAAACGGCAATAGAACCGCCTTACTTACCGCCAGTTTTGTGATGGGTATACTCTTGGATATGTTTTGCAATTCTGGAGGAATCCACGCTACCGCTGCTTTGGTTTTGGCCTTCATACGACCCTTGATTTTTAAATTTTCATTTGGTTTAAGCTACGAATATCAAACTGTAAAACTCAATGATGTACTCACACCCGAACGTTTTTCGTTCCTACTCATTTCTATTGTAATTCATCATTTAATTTTATTTTTTCTAGAAGCTTTTGAATTTAGCTTTCTACTAGATGTACTTTTGCGCACTATATTAAGTACGCTATTCACTTTATTATTAAGTATCACTATAATATATCTTATAAAGCCAAGTAAACGATGAGAAAAGCTTTGTTGCCTGCTTTAATTATTATTTGTTCCGCTCTACTTCTTATCCGTATTTTTTATCTTCAAATCATTGACGAGACCTTCAAACTTAAGTCGGAAAACAATGCTATAAAGATAAAATACGATTATCCAGAACGGGGCTATATCTATGATCGTTTTGGAAAACTTTTAGTGGCCAATCAGGCTTCTTATGACATCATGGTAATTCCTAGAGAAATAAAAAACCTTGATACCTTAGAATTTTGTAAACTGCTCAATATCCAAAAAGAGGATTTTATCAAAATTGTAGAAAAAGCTAAAGTCTACAGTCCGAGGTTACCTTCAGTCTTTTTGGCACAATTGAACAAATACGAATTTGCTGCTTTTCAAGAAAAGATCAGAAATTTTGAGGGATTTTACTTCCAGAAACGTTCACTACGAGATTATGAAGCTGATTTTGGGGCCAATATTTTTGGTTTTATTACCCAAGTAAATGAAAACACGATCAAAAAGAACCCTTATTACAAAAGTGGTGATTTGATAGGAAAGCAAGGGGTTGAAGAGAGTTACGAAGAAATTCTAAGAGGAATAAAAGGGGTAACCTACATCCAAAAAGACAAATACAATCGAGAAATTGGCTCTTATAAAGACGGCAAATACGACACCGTAGCTGTACCTGGCAAAGACATAACCTTGACCATTGATGCCGAAATTCAAAAATATGGCGAGCAATTAATGGTAAACAAACGAGGCGGGATAGTAGCCTTAGAACCCAAAACAGGAGAAATATTAGCGTTGATTACCGCACCTTCCTATGATCCTGGAATTTTGGTAGGAAGACAACGTTCCAAAAACTACACCAAATTGTATCACGACTCTATCGCGAAACCCTTGTATGATCGAGGATTATTGGCAGAATATCCTCCTGGATCTCCGTTCAAAATCATGACCGGATTAGTTGCTCTTCAAGAAGGAGTAATCGACGAAAACACTAGCGTAGGTTGTAATCATGGCTTTAGTTATGCCCGCGGGCGATTCATGCGCTGTCACTGTCGCGGCGGTATGTTGCAATTACACCGTGGTATATATGAATCGTGTAACGCCTACTTTGGTACCGCTTATATGAAAACCATCAATAAGTACAAAAAACCCGGTGATGCCGTTGACATTTGGAGTAGTCATGTCAAAAGTTTTGGTCTTGGAGAGTTCATGGGCTATGATTTGCCGACAGGTAGAAGAGGAAAAATTCCTACTTCAAAAACATATAAAAGAATGTATCCCAACGGTGGCTGGAGAAGCACTGCTATTGTATCTAATGCCATTGGGCAAGGGGAAGTATTGATGACGCCTATCCAATTGGCCAATATGATGGCTACAGTGGCCAACGAAGGTTATTATTACACTCCTCATATCATCAAAAAAATTGCAGGTCAACCCATCGATAAAAAATTCACCACCAAACACGAAACTACCATTGACAAAAAATATTTTGCTCCAATAATTAGTGGCCTTTTTGACGTGTATAACTTAGGTACAGCTGCCGGACTTAGAGTAGAAGGTATCGATATTTGTGGAAAAACAGGAACGGCTGAAAATTTTGCCAAAATTAATGGTGTAAGAACGCAACTGAAAGACCACTCTATCTTTGTGGCTTTTGCACCCAAGGACAATCCTAAAATTGCGATTGCAGTAATGATTGAAAATGGAGGTTATGGAGCCACGATAGCTGGACCAATTGCTAGTTTGATGATTGAAAAATATTTGAGAAAAAAAATCACACGTACCGATCTTGAAACTCGAGTACTCAATACTAGCTTACAAGCCCAATATGCCAAATTAGGTGGTTTAAATCCTGAAGTCATGCGCGAGCTTCGCATCAAAGATTCATTGGCACAACTTAAAGTAAAAAAGCAAAACCCATCCCCGACAGCGGTGGTTAAAAAAGACAGCACGAAAAAAAATTAAATCATTTGACATAAAATGAAGAATCAAAGTGTAACAAGTAATATCGATTGGATTTGTGTTCTTATTTACATCCTATTAGTTCTTTTAGGATGGTTGAACATATATTCTTCCTCATTATCTTCAGAGGACGGCACTTCATTTAAACAATTGATTTTTATTGTATTTGCCATCCCCTTAATTTTTACGGTATTGGCCGTTGATGGCAAATTCTACGAAAAATATGCTTCGATTATTTTTGTTATTTCTTTGGTATCCTTACTAGGTTTGTTTGTCGCTGGAAAAACCATTGCAGGGCAACGCTGCTGGTACGCCATTGGTAGTTTTACTTTGCAACCCTCAGAATTTGCTAAAGCGGCTACCGCCTTAGCAATTGCAAAATACCTTAGTGATCCTATCATCAACTTAAAAGAAATGAACCGCCAGATTCAAGCGCTGGCAATAGTCTTCTTACCTGTCTTGTTGATCTTACCTCAACCCGATCCAGGGAGCGCCATGGTGTATAGTGTTTTTATTTTGGTTTTGTATCGAGAAGGTTTGCCTGCTTGGTATGTATGGACAGGATTTACCGTGATTTTGTTATTTGTACTTACTTTGCTATTAGAATCCTATGTAGTCATCTTATTAGCCGCCGTGGTTTTGACTTTGATTCATTTCAAATCACGATTAGCAGACCGAAATGTGCTTAGAAGCATGATCTTTTTAGCTTTAATTACGGGGTTTGTGTTATCGGTAAGCTTTGTGTTTGACCACGTATTCAAACAACACCACAGAGACCGTTTCAACATCCTTTTAGGAAAAGCTGTAGACATGAAAGGTATTGGATACAATACCAATCAATCAGAGATTGCCATTGGTTCCGGGGGTTGGTTGGGTAAAGGTTTTTTGGAAGGTACGCAAACCAAAGGAGGGTTTGTACCGGAACAACACACCGATTATATTTTTACAACCGTTGGAGAAGAATGGGGATTTTTAGGTTCCACAGTAGTCATTGGCCTCTTTGTGTTACTATTGATGCGTATCATCTACCTAGCCGAAAGACAAAAGACCAAATTTAGTCGCGTCTACGGCTATTCGGTTGCAGCCATTTTGTTTCTTCACTTCTTTGTTAATATTGCCATGGTAGCAGGAATTTTTCCTACCATTGGAATTCCCTTGCCTTTCTTTTCGTACGGTGGATCTGGTTTGTGGGGATTTACCATTTTGTTGTTTATTTTCATCAAAATGGATGCTAACAAAGTAAATGAATGGTAGACTAATTAAAGCTCCATTGTTTGTAGTCTACCTTTTTTTCTAATTCCTTTTCCAGCGCATCGGGAAACTTTGGGAAAAAGTCAATTCCGGTGAGTTGTTCCACTCGATCAACACTAACCACATAATCATACAGCGGACGATCACTTTTGGCATTTGGAATAACAAAGGCAATGGCGCGATACTCGCCCTGCATTGGCACTAAAACAATTTTGTAAAACAATTTAGGAACTGCTACTTTTTCGTACCCAATGGTTTTCAAATTAGGTTGCAAAACGCCTCCAGTAATCACATAAAGGGTATTGTATTTCTGTGCCCAATAGCGTATTTTCTCTTCCAATCGGTTCCAAATACCACTATTAAATTCATGATTTTGAGGCGCTATATTTGAAGTTAAAAAAGTAGCATAATATCCTTCTTTACTGTATTCTCGATCTGCAGCTGGACACAAATGCCCTTTGTCATAACCGGAGTTTTTGTAATTTTTCCAATCGGCAGAAAGCGAAGCAATACTGTGGTCTTGCACAAAATAAGGCCGTTTATACTTAGCATTCACTAGTTGTGATTTTCTTAATTCATAGGCTACCCATTCTGCTTGCTCATAGGTTTCGTTATAGGACAAGGTGTAAAATTTATTTTGCACGATAGTATGGGTAGTCGAAGTAGGCAACCAATCCATTTTCTCTTTGGATTGAGAAAAAGAGTTCCATACCGTGACGTTGGAAAACCAAAGGGGCAATACCCAAAAAATAAAATAAAAACATCCTTTCATAGCCATAAAAAAAACGACTTAATAGTTTCACTATATAAGTCGTTTGATACTTTTAATTACACTCTTATGATTTAACTAGTTTCGTATTAGTTACTTTCTTGGGCATAGATTTCACCACTTGTTTCGATTGTAAATCTTCCAGAATATTCAATGCTTCTTCAACATACACATCTTTAGCCAAAGATTCATGCCATCTTTCGCGTTTTTCTTTCAAAGAAGGATCTTTTAAATACTCTTCTAACTCATGTGGCAAAGAAGTAAATTTTAAATTGTTCTTATAATCAAAAATGGGTTTGAATTTTTTAGCCGTAGCCTCAACATGATTTTGAGCTGCTTTAAATTTATCTAGATTAAGATTGTAATCGTTTTCTTTGCTTTTACTATCAATCCATTTGGCATTATCTTCAATCAATTTGAATTGAGGATTCTCTGCAATTCGCTTTTTACTATTAGCAATAACCGAAGCAAAATTTTTACTGTTTTTCCATAACGAATAAGGGGCTGCGTCAATTTTGTCCCAAGGCATTGCATTATCTACATCGCGCTCCCCCATTTTGAGGTACGCATAACGGTCTGGCATCACCACATCGCTACTTACACCTTCTAATTGGGTTGACCCCCCGTTTATACGATAAAATTTCTGAGTGGTTGTTTTCAAGGCACCTAAATCTCCAACAGAACTGTTGCGTACAAATTGATTCAAATCAATTACATTTTGAACCGTTCCTTTTCCGTAAGTTTGTTTGCTACCAATGATAATTCCACGTTTGTAATCTTGAATGGCAGCCGCCAATATTTCAGATGCTGATGCCGAAAAGCTGTTCACCATAATTACTAATGGACCGTCCCATGCAATTTTAGGATTGGTATCATATAAAATTTCTTTTTTCTTTCCAGAAGATTTCACTTGTACAATAGGACCTTCTTGAATGAAAAGCCCTGCGATATCAACAACCGTAGACAAAGACCCTCCCCCGTCGTCTCTCACATCCAATACAATTCCATTCACTTTGGCCTGTTTCAAACGTTCAACTTCTAACGCAATATCTTTACCAGCGTCACGACCGTCGCGGTTTTCAAAATCGATATAAAATTTAGGCAAGTAAATCACCCCATATTTTAAACCATTTTTCTCCACTACACTTGACTTAGCATAGGTCTCCTCAATCTCTACAATATCACGAACAATTGAAATGGTTTTGATCGTCCCGTCTACTTTCTTGACTGTCAATCGAACAATAGTCCCTTTAGGGCCTTTGATTTTTTTCACTACATCGTCCAAGCGCATCCCCACCACATCTACGGGTTCGGCACTACCTTGAGCTACTTTAAGAATTAAATCACCCGCTTCTAATTGACGAGCTCTCCAAGCAGGACCACCAGAAATCAATTCACTAATTTCGGTGAAATCATTTTTCTTTTGCAAACGCGCTCCAATTCCTTCTAATTTTCCGCTCATACTCACATCAAAACGCTCTTTTTCTTCTGGAGCAAAATAACTAGTGTGAGGATCAAAACGAGACATAATCGAATTGATATATACGGTAAACCAATCATCGCGGGTTAACTCTTTGATGAAACCAAAAGATTCGTCTAAGGACTTCCCAATATTGTTTCTACTTTCGACTTCTAGCTCGGCAAAGGTTTTAATTTTTTCTTTCTTATCCGTTTTTGAAGTAGCATCCATTCCTAACTCGGCCGCTAATTCTTTAGGCTTTGACACTACGGTAGAATCCGTTCCTTTGGTTTTGTTTTCTTGCATTCGCAAGCGCTCAGTTATGGAAGACAAAGCCGACAATTTCATTTGTTTGCGCCATCTTTCGGACAATTCTGCATTGTTTTTGGGATATGACATTTTATCATAGTCCGTATTAAAGTTTTCATCTATAGAAAAATCGTTTGGCGTAGCTAGGATGGTTTTATACAGCTTTTTGCTTTCCTCCATTCTAGTCATTAAACGTGTATAAGTCAAATCGAAGAAGGTCAAATCTTTGTTTTGAATTTGATCGTCAATTTCCAATTCATACTTGGCAAACTCATCTATATCGGATTGTAGGAAAAAGCGTTTGGAGGGATCTAAGGCTTGAATGTAATCTTTATAAACTCCTTTAGAGAATTCATCGTCCATAATGGCAGGATCATAATGCCCTTTTTCTATAACAAAGGTGAGCAATTCCAATAATAGTCGATCCTTCTCAGGATCAACCGTGTTGAAACGAGCACCATTTATTTTAAAAGCAAATAAAGCACCTGACAAGCACAATATGGCAAGTACGATTTTAAAATTCTTCTTCATAAAATTTAGTATTGCATTCATCTAAAGATGTGTAATTAGTGTAAAGATAAAACCAAGTTAATTTGTCTCTATATAATTTTTTGTTAAAGATATAAAAATGTCCTAGCGATTGTCTTTTTTTGAAAAAAAAGTAACAAAAAACGTACCACAGCTTCACAATAGACAAGATGCTAGTATCTTTGTGATGAAAAAAAACATCCGATGAGCAAGAAAAGACCACTAATCTTAGTCACCAACGACGATGGCGTTACAGCTCCAGGCATACAAGCATTAATAAGCGTGATGCAGGAAATAGGTGATGTAATTGTTGTTGCGCCAGACAAACCCCAAAGCGCGATGGGTCATGCGATTACTATCAACAACACTTTGTCTTTACATAAAATTTCTAAAGAAGGGGCTGCCACTACCGTATACAGTTGCTCAGGCACTCCGGTAGATTGTGTCAAAATGGCTACTCAGGAAATTTTGAAACAAAAACCCGATTTATGTGTTTCTGGAATCAACCATGGGTCGAACTCCTCCATAAACGTTATTTATTCGGGTACAATGAGTGCAGCTGTTGAAGCGGGTATTGAAGGTATTCCAGCCATAGGATTTTCATTGCTAGACTACAGTTGGGATGCCGATTTTAAACCAATACTTTCCTTTGTAAAGAAGATTGCCCTAGAAACGCTGGAAAAAGGCTTACCTAACGGCGTCGTGTTGAATGTGAATTTTCCAAAATTAGCAGAACACGAGATAAAAGGTGTAAAAATTTGCCGACAAGCTAAGGCACAATGGGTTGAAAAGTTTGACAAAAGACAAACCCCCTTTGGCAAAGATTATTATTGGCTCAGTGGTGACTTTGTCAATCAAGACAAAGGAGAAGATACTGATGAATGGGCCCTTCAAAAAGGATACATCTCGGTGGTGCCGGTACAATTTGATTTAACCGCTCATCACTCGATTCAACTATTAAATACTTGGAATTGGAATGAATAAATTAGCTTTGTTTTACGGATTTGCCTTAGGACTGCTGGTGGCTTTTTTAGGTTGTTACTTTTTTATTACTTTTTTTACTTCTTATGATTTTAGCACCGGAGTAACTTTTTTAAAAACTCAGGGGTTTCTTGGCAAACTGATTGCTGTTGGTTCATTGTTAGATTTGGTTCTTTTCGGGATTTTATTAAAAATCAATAAAGAAATAATGGCGCGTGGCGTTGTATTTGCAGTATTGCTTTTGGCTTTGCTCTCCTTATTTTTTCTATAAAGCCACCTAAATCGAATCGATATTCAAGACCGTATTTTAAAAACTTTTAATACTAAATTCTACACACACGTTGTTTTTTAATCATCGTGTACGGTTTCGAAACGGAAGATTTTGAGTAGCTCAAAATTTTTATAAGTATTTGTAAGTCATCTATTTAATTTTTTATGTAACTTCACATAGAAAACAAATTGTTCCACTAAAAGCTATACTTATGAAATCACTAGTTGCCATTAAGCCCTTTTTATGTTTCGTATTGATTGGATTATTCCTATCTATTTCGGAAGGATATTCACAAACCTCCCCAAAAAAGAATGACATTACGCCAGTTGATTCCACCTATTTTGCCAAAGACCGATTAAAAGGCAAAGTAATCATTATCACAGGTGGCGCTAGAGGTATCGGTCGCGCCACAGCTATTCGAGCTGCCAAAGAAGGGGCCTCGGTTGTTATTGCCGATTGGTTAGAAAAAGAAGGTAAAGCAACTGCAAAAACCATTGAAAACAATGGAGGCAAGGTATTATATGTAAAAACAGATATTCGAAGCACCGAAGATTGCAACAAATTAGTTAGTGAAACTATCAAGAAATTTGGCAAATTAGACGGTGCCGTTTTAAATGCAGGTGTTATGGACGGTGTACATTCTGGTGACCCTTTGGATTATGACAAACAAACGGCATTATTACCAGCTTCAGTAGACGCTGCTACAGACGCCTATTGGGATTTTGTATTTGATGTTAATGCAACCGGAACCTTCAAATCTATGCGAGCTGTTTTAAAACAATTACTAAAAGAAGGTAAAGGTGGAGCATTAGTTACAGTTGGATCAATTGCAGGATTAACCGGCTTAGCAGGCAATCCGGCTTATGTGGCAAGCAAATATGCCGTAAACGGATTGACACGAAATGCCGCTATTGATTATGCTCCTTATGGGATTCGTGTGAACTCCGTTAACATGGCTGCAACCTCAACACCAATGACAGATAAAGCGTTTGCATTTGTAAAGGAAGTGAAGAAAAGAGGCATTGCAGGAATGGGTGGTGCTAAAACAGAAAGTTTGTTGATGCAAAATGACAGCAAACACAGAATGTCAACGCCTTGGGAACAAGCTTCAGTGATTTTGTTTTTACTCTCAGATGAAGCATCTAATTTGACTGGAGGAACTTACGCAACTGATGGAGGATGGACAGCTTATTAACCCATAAGTTTATTGTGAAAAATTTTGGCTTACTGTTCCTATTCTTTTTTTTAGGATTAAAGATTGGTTTCGCTCAGGAAAGTGGAAATTATTTGGAAGGTGAAAACATTCAATCTGTTTTTATTGAATTTGAGAATCCATTAGAAGATGCTCAAAAACAAAGTAGTTTGTTGGCAAAAGTGAATATGCTTTTTCCAGTATATCCACAAACCACGGTAAGAACCATTTTATTAGACGCCTATACTGCCAAAGTAAAACAATTGCCTGAAGTAGAAGATGCTTTTTACGAAGTACGACCATCATTAACAGGAGATATTACGGTAACTTTAAAAATAAAACTAAGCGATACATTAAAAGATAAACCTGCCAAGAGTGGTGCACTGATTGGCGGAAGGGATTTTCCAATTTTGTATATGGACAATAAATCATTGCTCACTTCCCGCTTTGCTTTGGCAGAAATGTTGTATTCCAATAACAACTCTTGGTACGCTAGAGACGATGCCATGTTACAAGGCAATCCGCTAGTAAATGGCCCTGCCGGAAAAGGCTATACCGGCTGGATTGAAGCTTGGGGTTCTGCCGGAATTTATGGTATTACTGCCCTATCTACTAAGCGCAATTTGTATCTCTATGGAGGAGCAAGTTTCATTGTAAGTGGAACAGCTGGAAGGGAATTATTCACAGATCAATCCCGTATACACTCAGCTTTTGACGATGCCTATATAGGATTTTTTGGCACCAAATCCTTCTCTAGAGGAGATGTATTGACCTATAATTTTTCGGTAGGACGGCAACAATTTACTATTGGTAATGGTTTTATTATTAGAAACACTGCTTCTAATGGTGGAAATCGTGCTGCTTTACAACTCAATCCTCGATGGGCCGCTGATTATATTGGGTTGGCCACTATCAGAATGAACAATCTGATGCTGCAAGTTTTTCAAATCAACCCAGATGAGTTGCCTATTATCGATTCAAGGACTGTTATGCACGGATTTAATACCGAGTTTGGAAACAATTTGGGACACAAGGTCGGCTTCACCTACTTGAAAGTTTCAAGATCGGATTTTGGCTATTATACCCCAACAGGAGACGTATTCAGGCGCCAGGGTCTCAACCTTTACAATGTACGATACTACAAAAACTTAACTCAAGGAAAACCGGGGCTTTTACTAAAATCTGAATTAGCCTATGAACGCAATTCTAATTTTGACATGTCCGCTTTTGCAGGCTATGGCGAAGTAGGTTGGAGTTTTAGTAAAGCTAAGGCATCGCCTACCTTTTTGTACCGATTCGCCTACTTTTCTGGAGATGATCCCAACACCAAAACCTTTGAAAGATGGGATCCTTTGTTAACGGGAGGAAATGGAGAAGATTGGGTATTGGGAGCCAATCATTTTAAAATTGTACAAAACAGTAATGTAATTGCTCATAAAATTCAAGGCAGTTTAAGAGTCAGTAAAAAAGTAGAATTGGTACCACAATATTTCTATTTTCAAGCCGCAAATAACAACAATGTAGGGGGCAACCCAGCATTGAGTTTTATGCCACAAAAAGCATACGGACAAGAAGTCAATCTCACCTGGAAATATTTCCATTCACGAAAATGGTATTTTCATGGCCATTTTGCACAAACCATTCCTGGTGCAGGAGTAAAAGAAGCCTTGGGAGGCGATGCTAAATCATGGTTTAGTGCCATGCTCTTCTTTAGATATTCGTTGAACTAAACAGTTATTGATTTACCAATCCAAAAAGAATTAAAATAAGAGGCAAAGGGTTTTTATTTCCTTTGCCTCTTATTTGTTTTACTTTCAATTTACTAATTTAGCCACACAAAAGAAATCTAAACTAGGATACTTGTTTTTTATCCCAACTTAGTACCAAATCTATATTCAATCTTTCAAATTTCAACACATGAAGTATTATATAATTGCAGGTGAAGCCTCGGGCGACTTACACGGTGCCAATTTGATGAAAGCACTGTATCAGGAAGATCCTTTAGCCGACATTCGTTTTTGGGGAGGCGATTTGATGCAAAATGTAGGAGGCACCATGGTCAAGCATTATCGCGATTTGGCGTTCATGGGCTTTGCCGAAGTACTTTTCAATTTGAGAATTATATTGAATAATATTAAGATTTGTAAAAATGATATTTTGACCTTCCGCCCCGATGTGATTGTATTTATAGATTATCCTGGTTTCAATTTAAGAATAGCCAAATGGTCCAAAGCTTTGGGTTTTAAAAACCATTATTATATTTCGCCTCAAATTTGGGCTTGGAAAGAAAGCAGAATCAAGGAAATCAAGCGAGATATTGATAAAATGTATGTGATTCTTCCGTTTGAAAAAACGTTTTACGAAGACAAGCATCACTTTCCTGTAGCCTTTGTTGGCCATCCGCTTATAGATGCCATTCAAGCCCACCCTCTAAAAGACAATACCCTTTTTAGAAAAGAAAACGATTTGAACGACCTACCAATTATTGCACTGTTACCAGGGAGTAGGAAACAAGAAATTACAAAAATGTTGAGCGTAATGTTAAGCGTTGTGGATGATTTTAAAGCGTATCAATTTGTAATAGCAGGAGCGCCAAGTCAAGAATTTTCGTTTTATCAACAATTTATTACTACTCAAAACATAAAATTTATATCCAATAAAACCTACGATTTATTGCAACATGCCACGGCTGCCTTGGTTACCTCAGGAACGGCTACTTTAGAAACAGCACTTTTTAAAGTACCTGAAGTGGTGTGTTATAAAGGCAATTGGATTTCGTATCAAATTGCCAAACGTATTATTACTTTAAAATACATTTCGCTTGTCAACTTAATCATGGACCAAGAAGTGGTCACCGAATTAATTCAAGACGAATGCAATACTACTCGGATTAAAGAAGAATTACATAAAATTCTTCACACCAATCAACGCAAGCAAATTTTAGAAAACTACCAAGTATTGGAAACAAAATTAGGAGGCAAAGGAGCAAGCACTACCACCGCGCAATTGATTGTATCGGAGCTAAAAAAGTAAAAAAGAGAATGTTGTGATTTCTTACTAAAAATTGTATTTTAGTACTATGAAAATCCTACAATTCCCTCTTACTAAACTATTTGCGTGTTATGTCGTTGGTTTACTTTTGGCTTACCAAGGGGTCTTTTCTTTACCTACTGCCCTACTCTTATTTAGTAGTGGTCTTGTTATTCTTTGTATAGGTTTTGTACTTAAAAAAAGAATCCATTGTCCTGCTGTTCTCATAGATGGCGTTTTGCTATTTGCATCACTTGCCTTAGGCGCTTTTGTCTTGTTGCTTCACACAGAGCGTTATCAAAAAGACCATTACACTCAATATCCTAATCTATTGGAAAAGCCTGTTCGTGTTCGTGCAATCATTCAGGAAAAACTTAGAAAATCAGCAACTAATGATCGCTATATTGCAGCGATTTTTCAAATAAACTATAAAGTCGTTAAAGGTAAAATTCTACTGTCTATTGAAAACGATTCTACAACAGAAATTGGAATTGGAACAAAGATACAGTTAAACGGATCGCTGCTTCCGAACCCCTCCCCTAAAAATCCTTATGAGTTTAACTATGCTTCGTATTTGAATCAAAAACAAATCTATGCCCAATTGTTTGCCCACCCTGAGGAGATTCAATTTCAAAAAGAACCGCAAAAAAACCTTTGGTATTACACTTCAGCACTTAGGAATACCATCGCAACAAATTTAAAACAAAGTGGAATTAACAATCAAAACTTGGCCATTGTAATGGCTTTGCTACTTGGTCAACAACAAGATATTGATTCTAAAACCATTAAAGACTATCAATATGCGGGAGCAGTACATATATTATCCGTATCGGGATTACACATAGGCTGTATTGTGCTTTTTTTGAATTTCATTTTGAGTCCCATTCCCAATACCCCAAGAGGTCGATTTTTGAAGTTGATGGTTTCCTTATTGAGTTTGGCTACTTTTGGTGTGTTAGCAGGATTAGCCCCTTCTGTGCTTCGCTCGGTCACCATGTTTGCTTTCGTGGCTATTGGGAACTATTGGCATAAAAACAGCAACATCTATCACACATTAATAGTATCCGCTTTACTTATCCTATTGTGGCAGCCATACTTAATTTTTGATGTTGGATTTCAACTAAGTTATGCCGCTTTATTCTTCATTGTTTGGCTACAACCCTTGTTGGCAAGTATTTTTCTTGTAAAAAACAAAGTGGCACTATTCTTTTGGAACATCCTTACGGTTTCATTCGCGGCACAAATCGGGACATTACCATTAAGTTTGTATTATTTCCATCAATTTCCAGGCTTATTTTTTGTCACCAATTTATTCATACTTCCCCTCTTAAGTGTAATCATGATTCTTGGGGTCATCGTGATGATCATTGCCATTTTTTCAAAAGTTCCCATGTTATTACTAAATCCGTTGGATTGGGGCATACAAATCATGAATGCAATCATTCATTGGGTAGCCTCTGTAGAGCAAATGGTTTTTGAAAATATATCATTTTCGATTGGCTTGCTTATAGGGTTTTACTTGTTGATTATTTCGTTTTTTGTTTGGGTGCAAAATCCCAAATTTCACAACAGCCTAGCAGTATTACTAGCGATTGTTTGGCTACAAATACTATACATTACAATTAAAATACAACAACAAAATGATAACGAATGGGTTGTATTACACACGCCAAAAGCAACTACAATATGCGAGAGAACAAGGGATAAGATCAAGGTGTATACCAACGAAAAACTAACAAAAAATAGTTACCCCTATACAACATTACAAAATTACGCGACAGGTGTATTTAGTGAGGTTCAAACAATTTTCCCCACAAGAAATACTTATGCCTTTAACGGACAAAAAATTCTTCTGGTAGACAGCACTTCAATTCTCCCCTCAGCACCAAACTGCGACATTTTAGTACTTTCTAAGGGACCAAAAATTAATTTAGATAGAGCCTTACTAAACTATCACCCCAAAATGGTGATAGCCGATGCGTCCAATTATCGTAAACTCATAGAAAGATGGAAAACGAGTTGCCAAAAACAACATATCCCTTTCCATGCTACTGCCGAAAAGGGATACTTTGTTATAAAATCATCGAGCACACAGTAACTTTAGTATGCTCCTAAAGCCAGCTGTATTTAAGCTTTTTTATTGGCGATAAAACCATTGGCAACCGCTAACCAGGCCGATGGTCCTCCGGCTACATAACCCGTACTGCCTAAGCCTTGAAAATTTATTTGTCCATTTTTGTTTTTAACTGCTTTTGCAAAATGTATCGTAGGATAGCCTTGAATTTGAAAAACTTGTTCCAAAGCGGCATTTTGTTTTTTAATTTCTTCCGTTTGATAAGGCTTTCGAGGAAAATCTAATTCTACTAACACTACATTTTTTTTAGCCCATTGTGCAAATTCTGAAGTTTTTAACACCTCTTTTTGCAAACGGATACACCAACCGCACCAATCACTTCCGGTAAAAAAAAGAAGCATGGGTTTTTTCTCTTTTTGACTCACGCTTATGGCTTCGTTTACATTGGTAAACCATTTTAAGTCAGACGCTTTTTCGTTGTCATTAGTACTTTGCGCTTTTCCCAGTAGTGCAATAAAGGCAAAGAAAAATAAAAAGAGTAGTTTTTTCATAAGTTTATTTTATTTTGATTGTCGAATTGTGATAACATTCAGTTTCGTTGCATCGTTTTGTAATACTTTCAGTAATACAAATGTATATAAAAATTAATTGCCTTATCAGGAGCTATTTTACTTCTTGCATCAATTTTCGAACCAAAGGTGAAAGTAAAATAAGCAGAACTCCAGCAATTAAAGCATAAATGGCCAATTGCAAATAACCGTCGGCATACACATTAAGTTTCTCTATATTGCTCGATTGCTCCGACGCTTCTGCGATGTTAGCACCTAAAATACCCGCAAAATATTGCCCATAAGCACTTGCCAAAAACCACATACCCATTATAACGGCTTGTGTTTTTGCTGGCGACAACTTAGTCATGGCCGACATTCCTATGGGTGACAAACACAATTCTCCCAAAGTGATGACAAACCATCCAAAAGTAAAAATCCCTAAAGAAGTTCTCCCAAAACCATCAGCAAAAAATTTGGTGTAATAAAATACCCAGAATCCTCCTGCTAAGAACAAAAAGGCTAGGCCAAACTTAATCACGGTGTTGGGTTCCATTTTTCTTTTGTCCAACCAAAGCCAAACCAAGCCCACCAAAGCAGCAAAACCAATCACAAACAATGAATTGGCGGAATTATTCACACCATTAGGACTCAATTCCACACCAGCAATTGTATTGTTCAAATTGTTTACAGCAAATAAACTTAAGGACCCGCCACTTTGTTCGAAAAATGCCCAAAAGAAAATGGAGAAAATAATAAAAATCAAAGCAGCCAATAGCTTTTTGTTTTCGGCTAAAGAAAAATTCTTCATTTCATAAAACAAGTACAAAACTGAAGCAGGACCGATACAAATCATAAAATAATCTGTATACTTTGTATTTGCCACCATCACAATTATTAATGGCACTACAAGCAAAGATCCAACATACGTTACTATTTCCAATTGTTTGCGCTTAGAGACTACCATTTCTTTTAGAGGAGAAAGTCCAATAGGGCCTAAACTTTTTTGGGTTTGAGTAAAAGTCAATAAACTAATGATCATCACTACGGCTGCAAATCCGAAACCAACATTCCATCTCAAATGTTCCGGAACCAAAGCTTGCCACATGGATCCTTCGGCCACAGCGATACAAAGATACCCTCCAATCAACGCCCCTAAATTCACCCCCATATAAAAGAATGAAAATCCAGCATCTCGTCTTGGATCTCCTTCAGGATACAACTGCCCGACCATAGAGGATATATTGGGCTTAAAAAAACCTGTTCCAACGATGGTGAAGCCAAGACCAATAAAGAAAAAATTCTTTGGGTCTAAAGCCAGAATTACGCTTCCAATAATCATGAGGATTCCACCCCAAAAGAGCGATTTGCGCAACCCTAAAATCTTATCGGCAAACAAACCTCCAATAAAAGTAAACGCATACACCCAAGCTTGGGTTGCCCCATACTGCAAATTGGCTATGCGCTCGTTCATACCAAGGTGACTCACCATAAAGACTACCAACATACCGCGCATGCCATAAAAACAAAATCGTTCCCACATTTCGCTAAAGAACAAATACCACAATTGCTTTGGGTATTTCCCTTTGAAATTTTGAATTTCGGCTAAGGTCAATTTGGATTCCATGGTTCTTTCTTTTTAGTTAATTCCTTTTTCTTTCATTACTTTATTAAGCTCCTTAACCAAAGCAAACATCAGTGCTGAAGCAAAAAGAAGCAATCCAAAATTAATCCAGAAAAAATTGGCTTTATTTTCATACGTATCCCACATGCTGGCTAAAACACCGCTTAATTTATTTCCGATTGAAGTAGCCAAAAACCAACCGCCCATCATCAAAGAGGTGATGTTTTTTGGACTCAATTTAGATACTACCGATAATCCCATCGGGCTTAAAAATAATTCTCCAATGGTAATCACACCATAATTAGCTACCAACCACCATACGGAAACTTTCTCTGCGCCATTATTGCCAATATGAACCGCAGCCACCATAACCAAGACCGATAAAGCTGAAATCAACAAACCAAAAGCAATTTTGGTGGGTGTTGAAGGTTCTTTTTGACGGTTACGCAAAAAGGTGAAAAAGGCAACTACCAAAGGGGTTAACAGTATAACCCAACCTGGATTAATCGATTGGCTCAAATTGGCCGACCAGGTGGCCACTGTACTACCTTCAATGGGCAATTTATCTGGGGCAACGTTACGAAAATACAAAGGGTAATCAACCGTTTTAACAACATTACCGTCCTTTTTCTGAATTCTAAATGCCGCATCATACAAGGCTACCGAATCCTTTGTATAGGTCAACGTTTCGGTAAGTTTCAGACTCGAACCTATTTGTTGTGACACCCCTGTCAACGTACGATCGGTATATTTGTCTCCCCAATTGTTGAGTGCCGAACCGTTTAACTTGAAAACGGCCCAAAACAAAATCACAACCGCAAAAATTGAAAGCAATGCGCCGATAGGACGTTTATCTTCAGGCTTCGCTTTGAAATAAAGACTAGCATAAAAGAAAATCACGGGTATACACGCAAAAACAAAAGCATCGGTACTATCCGACCCAAAAACAGCACTATCCAAATTAGTATCCGAAGCAATACCTTTGACCAACCAACCGATCACACCGAAAATTATGGAGGGTACTAAGATAAAAAGTACAATTTTGTAAAAAGGCATATCGCCAGGTTGTACGCCTTTCTTTTCGGTTTTATCGCCATAATGTTTGGCTCCTAACAAAAATACCAAAACTCCTATAAACATTCCAACTCCAGCTGCCATGAAAGCTTCTTGCCAACCAAAAATTATTTTTAGTGCCGCACCAAAGAAATTACAAATAAAAGCCCCCACATTAATCCCCATGTAAAAGATATTGTAGCCTTCGTCTTTTCTCGATTTAAATGGCTCGTCATTATAAAAATTACCTAAAAGCGTCGAAATATTAGGTTTAAAAAAACCATTCCCTACAATAACTAAGGTCATAGCAGTATATAGCATGGGGACACTATGCACGCCCATAATAAGGTAACCAGCCCCCATCATTAAACCACCAATAACAATTGATTTTTTGTAGCCCAAATAACGATCCGCGATCAGTCCGCCAATAAAAGGCGTCAAAAACACCAAGGCAATAAAAGTCCCATACAAATCAGAGGCTTCTTTTTCGGTCATCGAAAAACCAGCTTCTACATCTTTGAGATACAGCGTAAAAATTCCAATCATTAAATAGTAACCGAATCGTTCCCACATTTCGGACAAAAACAAATAAGGAAGTGCTTTAGGGTGATTTTTCCACATAATTAAAGGGTATTAAAAAAGAAAACCTACAAGCTAAATCTTGTAGGTTAAATAATAAAATTTATAATTAACGGATGCCATGCATCATTTTTTTCAGTTTTGGAGTTAGCGCGAACAAAATCAGGGAGGCAATACCCGTTAAGACCACAAACACCATGAAAAATTCGAAAAGGTTGTGAATTTCGAAACCAGCAAAATGGGGATTTACTGCACTTATTTGATTTTCTTCCAAAAGTGCTAATTGTTCCGCTGTTGGAACTATCTTTTTATCTAATACAGCTTGTAAATCGATACCCAATTCTTTAGCCTTATTAAATTTATCGCCAGTTGCAGGCAAAATAGATCCAAGTGTACCAGCTAAGGCATAACCTGCAGCATTGGACAAAAAGAAAACGCCATAGAGTAAAGAAGCAAAACGCTTAGGCGAAAGCTTACCTACTAATGATAATCCAATAGGAGACAAACACAATTCGGCACAAGTTTGAATTAGATATAAAAGTATCAACCAATAAATGGCTAATAATCCATTATTCCCTAAGTCTTTTACATTGTGAGCAATAATAAAATAACTGATGGCAATCAGCCCCAAACCAAAAGCTTGTTTCATAGGAGAAATTGGTTCTCTCCCTTTTTCTCTTAATTTATCCCATAAAAGGCTAAAAGGCACTGCAAACATTACCACAAAAAGTCCATTGAAAATCTGTACCATCGAAGGAGGCATATTCCATCCAAAGAAATTTCTATCGGTTTGATTATCGGCTATAAAAGTCAAAGAAGAACCCGCTTGCTCAAACGCTGCCCAGAAGAAAATCACGAAGAAGGCCACTATATAAATTACCAAAATACGATCACGTTCAACTTTTGTTAAAGAAGTATCAGATATAATCAATCCCGCAAGCGCTAAACCACTAGCGTAAATGATGGAGTAAATCACATTTTGTCCTAAATAAAAATGAAAAGCCAATCCTAGAGCTATAAATCCTAAAATAGCAAAAAGTAATGCTTTTGGTGAAAAAACAGCTACTTGTGATTCGCCTTCTTCGAAATCGGCTGCATCATTTTTTGAAGGTAATCCGCCAATTGGTCTTCCTTCTGGAGTAACCACATACTTGTCTTTTAAGAAATAAAAAACCGCAGTCCCTAAAATCATAGCAATAGAGGCAGCCAGGAATCCCCATTTGAAAGCATGTATGTCTCTAATTCCATCTACGTCTTTTACATCTCCAATGATTGGGCAAATTAATTGACCTAAAAATGCTCCTAAATTGATCCCCATATAAAAAATGGTGAAAGCAGTATCTAGTTTGCTTTTCTCTTGTTTAGGATATAGGCTCCCCACCATGGAAGAAATATTAGGTTTGAAAAAACCATTACCAAATATGATAATTCCTAATGCAACCCATAACAAAGTATTGGCTAAAGATCTATTGGGTTCAAAAATACTAGCACTAAAAAACAACAGAAATTGTCCGATAGCCATCATCAATCCCCCTAACATAATACAGTTTCGATTTCCAAAGTAACGATCCGCAATAAAACCTCCTAACATTGGGGTCAAGTAACACAATCCAAGAAAACCACCGTAAATTAGTGAAGCATCGGCTTCCTTCATTAAAAGTGCATTCACCATAAAAAGCGTCAAAATAGCACGCATGCCATAGAAATTGAATCGTTCCCACATTTCTGTTCCAAACAATACCCAAAGTCCTTTTGGATGTGCTGTTTTTGCTTGAGTTTCTACCATTTTTTTAAGTGTATTTGAATTTTATTATTAGATTATTTTTATAAGTTTTCAAGGATAAAGTTAGTCATTTTGTTAAACAATTGAATTCGGGTGTACCCACCGTAAATCCCGTGGTTTTTATCGGGATAAATTTGCGAATCGAATTGTTTATTGGCTTGTATCAAGGCTTCCATCATTTGCATCGTATTTTGTACGTGCACGTTATCATCGGCCGAACCATGAATCAACAAAAATTTCCCTTTTAATTTTTGTACATGGTTTATTGGTGAATTGTCATCATATCCGCTTGGATTTTCTTGAGGGGTTTGCATGTAACGTTCCGTGTAAATGCTATCGTAAAAACGCCAGTTGGTAACTGGTGCCACTGCAATGGCCATTTTAAACACATCGTTCCCTTTCAAAATACAATTCGACGCCATAAAACCTCCAAAAGACCAGCCGAAAATCCCAATTCGATTTTTGTCTACAAAAGGATAATTCCCGATCACTTTGGCCGCATCTATTTGATCGATTACTTCGTACTTGCCCAATTCTTTTTGCGTAATTTTTTTAAATTCGGCACCTTTGAACCCTGTGCCTCTACCGTCAACACAAGCTACAATGTACCCTTTTTGAGTCAATGATAAAAACCAATAATCGTTGGCGTCTAACCAGTCGTTGTTCACTTGTTGGGAACCCGGTCCAGAATACTGGAACATAAATACGGGATATTTTTTATTAGGATCAAAATCTTTGGGCTTGAACATCCACATATTCAATTCAACTCCTTTTTCAGTCTTCAATACAGAAAATTCTTTAGAAGGCAAATCAAAATTTTTCAACTTGGCCAACAAGGCTTGATTGTCTTCTATCAATTGCAATTGCTTTCCGGTTTTTGAATCGTTTAAAGCATACACCGGGGGTTGTGTCGCACTAGAAAAGGTATGTATAAAATATTGAAAATTGGGACTAAAAGTTGCCTGATTAGTACCATTTTGTGTGGTTAGACGTACTTTATTTTTTCCGTTGATACCAATTCGATACACCTCTCTATTGATACTCCCATTCTCTACCGATTGATAAAAAATGGTTTTATTGGATTCATCATAACCATAATAATTCGTAACCTCCCAATTGCCTTTGGTAACTTGATTGATCAATTTTCCGGTTTTATCGTACCAATAAATATGATTGAAACCGTCTTTTTCGCTTGTCCAAATAAAACTATTGTCTTTTAGAAAAGTCAAATTATCAGTTACCTCTACATAAGCTTTATCTTTTTCATTAAGTATTACTTTGGACTGAGCCGAAGATCCGTCAATAAACAACAAATCCAAGTTGTTTTGGTGACGGTTTAACACTTGAGCTGACAACACATTGGCCTCTTTGGTCCACTGAATTCTAGCTATATAAAAATCAGAATATTGCTTCAAATTCACTTCTTTATGAGATTGTGCTGCTACATCATAGACGTGTAAAGAAACCTGTGCGTTTTTTTCTCCCGCTTTAGGGTATTTAAAAGTAGCCGTTGTTGGATATAAATCCTTTTGAAAAATAGACATGGAAAACTCCGGTACTTGGGATTCATCAAAACGGATGTAGGCAATTTTTTTACTATCGGCACTCCAATCATAGGCTCTCACAAAAGAAAATTCTTCTTCGTAAACCCAATCGGTAATTCCATTAATAATACTATTCTTTTGTCCGTCAGTGGTGATGGCTACATTGTTTTGGGTAGCAATATCGTAGACCCATAAATTATTCTCTTTGGCATAGGCAATTTTCTTTCCATCAGGAGAAAAAATAGGCTCTTGTACGGGTGTATCAAACAACTTAATCAATTGTTTTGATTCGATGTTATAGAGTAAGAAATCGGCTGTGAAGGAATGACGATAAATCGACTCCGAATTGGTTGCAATTAAAATCTGTTTTTCGTCTTTACTAAAACTATAACTGTCAATACCGTTGGATAACTCAGGAAAATTTTTAGTATCGATTAGTGTGGCTACTTTTTTTAAAGTGGCGTAATCAAACAAGTCAATTTGCTGTGTTTTGCTGCTGCGGTCAGTATTTAATACCGTGTATTGATTGGTATTTTTCATGGCTTGCAACTCATCCATGCCTTTGGCACGAAAACTTCCATTATAGATTGACTCTACAGTAATTTTTTGTTGTGCCACCACAGTACAAGTAGCGATAAAAAACAACAAAGTCCAATTTCTAAAATTCATAAGTAATTCAGATTATTTCAATTCTTTTTGCCGTATAAATATAAGCAGAAAAGCAATTCTTTTTGAGTAAAAATTAAAACGATGCCAATTTTAATAAAAAAATTGCAATTATCTCTTATAAGAGGTGTTAAATGTTATTGAAACCACAGCGCGCATTCCGTGAAAATGTATCCCTTTTGAAGAAGATTTTAAGCTTTCAAAAGTGTATATTTGCTTGTAAATAAATTAACCCCTTGATAATGAACAATACCATTGCCGGATTTTCTAAATTATCCAAAGAAGACAAGATCAATTGGATTGCAACTCAATATTTTTCCAATCCAACGGAAGCAATAACACTACTCAAAAAATATTGGAATTCAGATGCTCTATTACAACAATTGCACGATGAATTTATTGAAAACACGATTACCAATTTTTACCTTCCGCTTGGGGTAGCGCCAAACTTTGTGATCAATGGTACTAGTTACACTATACCAATGGCTATTGAAGAAAGCTCTGTTGTAGCCGCTGCCTCAAAAGCAGCCAAATTTTGGTCTACACGCGGAGGATTTACTACCACTATCATTGACACCCAAAAAATTGGTCAAGTTCATTTTTTATACAAAGGGAATCCTGAAAAGTTAACGCAATTTTTCACTACCATTAAGTCCGAATTTTACACCGCGACCGAAATGCTGACTAAAAATATGCAAGCAAGAGGTGGTGGTATTTTGGATATCGAACTGAGAAACAAAACCCAATTACTCCCTCACTATTATCAACTGCATGTCACTTTTGAGACCGTAGACAGTATGGGTGCCAATTTTATCAATTCGTGTCTGGAACAATTTGCCAAAACCTTACAGGAGCAAGCCGAAAATTACAGTGATTTTTCATCAGAAGAACACGAAATCGAGGTACTTATGAGTATACTGTCTAATTACGTTCCTAATTGTATCGTTCGTGCCGAAGTTTCGTGTCCTGTAGAAGATTTGGTTGACAAACACATTACAAACCCACAAGCCTTTGCTCAGCGATTTGTACAAGCCGTGCGCATTGCCGAGGTAGAACCTTTCCGCGCTGTTACACACAACAAAGGCATCATGAACGGTATTGATGCTGTGGTCATTGCCACAGGCAACGATTTTAGAGCGATAGAAGCAGGAGTGCATGCCTACGCTTCGCAATCTGGACAGTATAGCAGTTTATCGCATGCAAGCATTGAAGATGGAATTTTTCGCTTTTGGCTGGAAATCCCCTTAGCTTTAGGAACGGTAGGCGGTTTAACTTCATTGCACCCTTTGGTGAAATTTTGTTTGGAAATGCTTGAAAAACCTTCAGCCAAAGAGCTTATGTCTATTGTGGCGGTTGCAGGTTTGGCGCAAAATTTTGCAGCCCTTCGTTCCCTTACCACAACAGGTATACAGGAAGGACACATGAAAATGCATTTGAATAACATTCTGAACCAGTTTAACGTGACCGAAGAAGAACGACACCACATTAAAAAACATTTTAAACACCATACCATTTCACACAGTGCGGTAGTGAATTTTATTGAAGAAATTAGAAAATAAAAAAATGCCTCATGAAAGAGACGTACTATAGCAATGGAAAACTGTTATTAACAGGCGAATATTTAGTATTAGACGGAGCAAAAGCTTTGGCTTTGCCCACTAAAATGGGACAAACACTTGAAGTTAGTTCCAATGAAGCGCCTGCGATTTTCTGGCAAAGTTTCGATGCGGATGGTTCCAAATGGTTTGAAGAAGAGTTACCATTTGAAGACATACTTGGGTATCAACCTTCAAAAGAGCCCTCGATCAAGGACACCTTATTGAAAATCTTACATCATGCACAAGTTTTGCAACCCAACGCCTTTCGAGACCAAAAAGGTTTTGAAGTACAAACGGCTTTGACCTTCCCAAAAAATTGGGGCTTGGGCACCTCTTCTACGTTAATAAATAATATTGCCCAATGGCTTAACCTAGACGCGTTTCAATTACTACGCAACAGTTTTGGTGGCAGTGGTTACGATATTGCTTGTGCACAACACAGCACCCCTATCGTCTATCAATTGGACCAAAACTCCCCAATAGTAACTCCTTTGTCTTTTGAACCTAAATTTGCAGCTCAGCTGTATTTTGTGTATTTGAATCAAAAGCAAAACAGTGCCACGGCTATTGCATCGTATTTTAATACCAAGCATAAAAATTTAAAAACAAACATACAGATCATAAACACTTTAACTCAAAAAATAAGTCAGGCTGAGGAAATCGGTACGTTTGCAAAAGCTCTTCAAGAACACGAAAGTTTGCTGAGTGACATCTTAGAACTTTCTACCGTACAAGAAAAACTTTTCCCAGATTTTGAGGGCGTTATTAAGAGTCTAGGCGCTTGGGGGGGAGATTTTGTTCTTGCCATCGCCAAAGAAAACCCTACACCCTATTTTATGGCAAAAGGTTTCACCACTATAATTCCTTATAAAGACATGATTCTCTAAAAGTACATTGACTTTCCATCATAACCGTAGCATTACTTCAAAAAAAAAAAAAACCAGACTTTATAAGTCTGGTTTTTTATTATGTTATTAAAATTTTAGAATCCGAATTGACTTCTGAAATCTTCGATTTTCGCAGCAGCTTTTAACGAAGGTATCGTTCTGTTAACATCTCCTGCACTTTGTGTTTTTAGCTTAGCAACATAAGGAGCAAAATCTTTGATTGCAGGCGCTTTTGTAGTGCTAATGTTTTTTACTACATACACTCCTGTATTCCCTTCAATTGGAGCAGAAAGCTTGTTCGCAGCTAAAGCCATTGCTGTACCCACTACTTTACCTTCTTGTCCAACACCACCTGGTAGTACGGCATTTTCTATAGTTACGTCTTTAGCTTGTTGTACTGAAGAACCTACAGCTTTTGCAATTGCTTCTAATGAAGAACCTGTCATTTTAGCTTTGATTAGTTCCGCTTTTTTCTTGTTTTTCAAGATAGGCTCTACATAAGGTCTTGCTACATTAACAGCTACCAAACCAGAATTGTCAATTTTTTTGATCTTAGCGATTACGTGTCCTACGTTTGCTACTTCAAAACGCTTCACGCTTCCAACTTTAGAATCTTCTTCAAAAGCCCATCTTACAATAGCTCTTTGATTTCCTAAACCTCCAAAATTCTCATCCAAAGCTTTCACCGTAACTAAAGGCGCAACAGTTAACTTCATTGACTTCGCCAATTGATCAAAATCTTTATCAGCCGCCTCCATTTCAAATTGCGTAGCTTGAGCAAATAATTTATCTGAAGTCGCTTCAGAAGCCTCAATACGTTGCGCTACGGTAGCCAAACGAATTCCATCTTGTTTATCCGTAATTTTAATAATGTGGAAACCAAATGGTGTTTCTACTAAACCAACTTTACCAATACCGTTGTTGAATACAAAATCATTGAATGGTTTTACCATGGTATTGGGTCCAAAATAACCTAAATCCCCTCCTTGTTGAGCAGAAGAATCATCAGAAGCTGTGAAAGCCAACATCAAGAAACTTTCTGGTTTAGCAATAACTTGTGCTAAAATTTCTTGAGCCTCAGCTTTTGCTTCTTCTTTAGTTCTTAATTTACGTTTGTTTGGCACCTGAGTTCCTTCATAGCTAATCAATATATGACTCGCTTTAGCATTAACTCCAGATTTGAATCCTAACGATCTAGACAAACAATAGTAGTTTCCAAACTTATATGGTCCATATACTGCACCTGCTGGCAATGCAAACAATTTATCGGCATCAACCGCTGGTAAATCTTTTTTAGCGATATAAGTAGAATCGTATGGCACATCAGAATTGGCATTCACAAAATCGATTACATTTGAAGTAGATCTAAAACCAGCTACAGTATCGTTTTTCCCAGTAGCTTGATTGTACACTACGCTACCAGACAATAAAGCCGTAATTTTATTTTTCACTTCTGCCTCATCTTGAGCGGAAGCTTTATCTTCTACCAACACATAAGATACATCACGAGATTCTTCTGCTTTGAATTTTTTCTCGTTTTTCTTCATGTATTCTGTGATTTCGGCATCAGAAATTTTCACTTCACTGTCTTTAATTGAAGAATACAATCCGGCAACATAAGCGAAGTTTACTTTATTATTTTCTGCCTCGTACTTGAATTTTCCTTCAGCATTAGTAGTATAAAGCGCCGATTTGATCAAAGTAGCATACATTTGGTATTTTGCGTTGATTTCAGCATCCTTTTCTCTATCCTTTAAATATTGAGCTTGTTCTGGATTTGATTTGAAGAAATCTTTAAATTTTGCCAAATCAAAAATTCCAGCGGCATTTAAAAACATAGGGTTTTTTCCAATATTTGGGTCTGCTTTTAAAATTTCAACGATGTGTTTTTCTCCCACTCGCATTCCTAATTTATCAAATTCAGAAGTCAACAAAGCAAGAGTCACTTCTTGTTCCCAAACTCTGTCTGCTGCTTGTGTTGGAGTAATCCCTTGACCGCTTTTTTCAAGATTACTAACTTTCAGTCTAAAATCTTCAAAAGCAATATCTTTTCCATTTATACTTCCAACATCTTTTGTGTTTTGACCTAAACCTCCTTTACCAATAAGATCTTGTATGATAAAAGCAAACAAAGCAATTGCAATTGCTGCTATCAATAAAGCGGAACGTTGTCTAATTTTTGCTAAAACTGCCATTTCTTATATTGTTAATTTTATATTCAGTTTGCGAAAATACAATTATCTCTGTAATAATAACAATTGGAACGCTTTATTTTAAAAGTTTTTTTTCAAAGAATTAAAATAAAAATTGTAGTCGAATTCCAATTTAACCAATAGATGCTGTTTTTCTATTTCATCATGTGAAACGGGCAAAGATTTCGGTCTATTTTCACTTCTGAAATTGTAAGTGCGCTTAGTAATTTATCCGTTACAATTATTCAGAATCTGAATTACGATCTTCGAATTTTTTGGCATAACGAGTTCTGAAGAAAAACATAAATACGCCTAATGCTGCAATACCAAAGCTCATCCAAGGCCCTGTTGCAGTGTCTTCCCATTTGGTGATGCCGTCATAGAGAAAAAAAACAGCAAAAGCCAAGTATGCATAGGAAGTGAATTTTAAATATTTCATGATATTTATTTTTAAGTGAATTTTAAAAGAAATGCGTGATTGCAACCAACTGTTGGTGAGCGCTTCAATCAAAGAATCATCATCCCTCATAGCGCATTGCAAGTACCGCTTTTTGTTAATTATTAGTAGCTACTTCTCCCGAAATTTTTTGAGAATTGATAATTTTAAAATCCTTACTAAAATCTATCCCTTGTCCGGCTGATGTTCCTTTGGGACTGGTAAAAGTAAAATGACGTTCGGTATAAAACCATTCGTTTTTTTGATCAAAATACAATTGCTCGGTATTGAGAATTTCTCCATCTTGGGTTGTAATTTTCACCTTTCCTTGTAAATCAATTATTCCTGTTTTTTTATAGGAAATAGCATAATTGGCACGAACAAAAGTTTTTTTTCCTTTTGCATCATACAATGTCACATCAACTCCTTTTGGAAACTCTGTAAAAGGAAAATCAACGGCTGCATAATCCAACATTTTAGGACTGACCAACACCGCAGCTATACGACCAGAATCGGTATATTTAACATTAATTAGATCGGCCTCTCCAGAAGGAGTAAATTCGTTGACATTAATTTTTTGCAGTTCTTTGAAATTGCTTTCACAGGAAAACAACACTCCAATAAGCGCAATAAATAGCAAACGTTTAGGCAAAATAGGAATTGAAAAAATCATAACTAGCTGTAGAAAAACTCCTAGTAGTATTTACGTTTTACAAACCATTTGTCATTCAAAGAGAAGCTAAGCGAAGCGTTGAAATAATTCTCTTGAATCAATCCTTGCTTGGTAGTCCCTCTCACCCCATATTCTAACCCAACATTGAAATTAGAAAAGGACCCAAAAGCAGGTAAGCCCACACCAATAGCAACTGACTTATCCTTGATACTTTGGTTTTGAATAAGCAATCCGGTTTGCTCCATACGCAACCCTGCTCTATACACAATGCGTTGGGCATAACTCGAAAACGAATTGTAATTTGGGATATAATACCCCCCTAAACTGTAACGGTTTTGTTTCTCAAATTGTACATTGGTTACATTGTTATAATTAGCATCTAATGTAGCCGCTGGTCGCATCGCTACTTCAGCCCCAATCAACCATTTTTTGGCTTCTCCTAAGCCCAAGCCAAAAGTTAATTTGCTAGGCATAACCACATCTTTTGTCGTAGTTACTTCATCAAAACCTTCAGGATCAATATTTACTGTTCCGTTATAATCTATGGTAGAAATAGTTCTTGTGGTTTCCACTTTTAGATTCGTTTCCAGACTATAACTAACACTTGAATGCAACTGTAGTTTTTTAGTCAAATTTGTTTTATACATGGCACCCACGTTGATATTGAATCCAGACAAATAAGACAAATTTCTTTCTCTTGTTCCAACAGGTACATCAGTAATGTACTCAATATTATCATTTTCTATTTTACCAAATACATAATGCGCATCTGCTCCTATGCTAAAGTTTTTAGCAATTTTATATCCGGCACCAAAGAAAACTTTATTCACACCACCCGTACCTTCTAACCTTTTATTGTTTTCCGTACCATCAGCACTAATAGATTGAATTTTGTATCCTACTGATGAATACGGTACCAAACCAAATCCAATACCCAATTTCCCAATTGGAATCCCCACAGCCATGTAATCCAAAGTTGTTCTTCTTGCCGAAGCCTTTTCACCTTCTTCTTTTAATGATCTTGTGCCATGTGTCCCTGCCATAGTCATAGTGGTAAGCTTCAAGTTGGCATAACTTGATGGGTTATCAATATTTATATGAATACTATCTTGTTCTACTGCCACCCCACCCATAGAGCGGTTTTCCAACATTCCACGGTATCTTACATCACCAATACCAAAATACGAATACGGAGAAGAGGTACCTTGTTGGGCCAAAGTAATCGTTGAAAAAAGCAAAAAAGTTGCTATACAGATTTTTTTAATCATTGTAGATTGCATATTGAAAAGTTTGATTCAAACTCTCTAAAAGGAAATTTGAATTGGCAAATATGGTATTTTTTAATTGCATCGCCAAAAAAACTGCATCACCACCCGTTAAAATTATGATAAAATTTGGATACTTTTCTTTAAAGTCATTAATATACCCATCAATTTCATAAACCAATCCTTTCACCACCCCAGCATGAATAGCTGTTGCGGTAGAATCTCCAATAAAAGAACTGGGTTGATGCGTTTCAAGAAGAGGTAATTTTGCGGTAAAATGATGCAAAGCCTCGTAACGCATTCTGAGCCCAGGAGCAATAGCGCCACCTAAATAACAATCGTCGGCTGTGATACAATCAAAGGTCACACAAGTTCCTGCATCAATAACCAATCGGTTTTGATTAGGAAATTGCAGTGTGGCTCCTGCAGCCAGCACCATACGATCAATCCCGAGAGTATGCGGAGTTGCATATTTATTTTGGAAAGGAAAAGGATCATTATGGGTAATGAAGTGAATGGTCAATCTAGAAGAGAAACTCATGAAAGCCTCTTTATCCACATTGCTTACGGAAGAAATCACTAAAAAGGCCACTTGAGGATATTTATCTAAAATAATTTCAATTTTTTCTTGTCTTTCGTTTTTCAAGAATACAAAACTATCAACAAGGGTACTCCCCTCAAAAACAGCTGCTTTAATTCGGGTATTTCCAATATCGACCGTTAAAACCATAGTATACATTTTGAAAAGCGAAGGTACGAATTGATTTTTTTTAAAAAATGTTTTGGATAAATTAAAAATGGTTCTATATTTGCACCCGCAATCAACAAGCAGTACTGCTCTAGATTACAAAAGGTACCTTAGCTCAGATGGTAGAGCAATGGACTGAAAATCCATGTGTCCCTGGTTCGATCCCTGGAGGTACCACAAAACCCGAATAGCAATATTCGGGTTTTTTGTTTTATATGGCTTTTGAAAACGATTTCCTTTCCTATTTATTTTTTTTAAATCTACATCTGGTCATTTTCAATTCAAATTTTCATTTCTAATTTCATTAAGAAGATGACTCAATAAATCAAGAATTAGTTTTAAATTCGATAGCAATTGTTGCGGAAAAAGTAGTTTTCAAAAGCACCTTTATAAACTTTGCATTAAAACTCAAACATATACTTATTGACACCAAAAACAACCTAAACCAACACAGCATCTTTCAACACCTAAAATGACGTTTTAACTATGAAAAAACTCTGTATTGTTTGGCTCTTTATATGTTTTCCTTTTGTGCTTATAGCACAAGGTTCAAGCGAATATGGGAATGGCATGAAAATCAATTTTGACGAAAAAGGCACAAAATTCATGCGCTTATTGTTATGGAATCAAATTTGGTTCCGAAGTGCACAAATGAATCCCGGCACTATGATTGGCAATGAACCAACAACTACAGCCAGCGACATAGGGAATCGTAGGTTACGATTTTTAACCTACTCCCAATTGACCCCAAGATTCATGATTGTAACTCATTTTGGTATCAACAATCAGACTTTTACTAATGGTGGCGCTTTTGGCAGTACCGGAACTGGTGGTTATGGCACGGGTAAAAAACCTGGTTTATTCATACACGATGCTTGGAACGAATATGCTGTAGTGGTACCAGAAAAAAACAACGCTTTTAGTTTAACCATTGGAGGCGGATTACACTATTATATGGGACTTTCGAGAATGACGATGGCATCTACTTTGAATTTTCTAACTTTGGATGCCCCTATTTTTAATTGGCCTTTAATTGAAAATTCCGATCAGTTTGCTAGACAAATTGGGCTGTTTGCCAAAGGAAGAATTGGAAAATTGGAATACCGTTTGAGTCATAACAAACCGTTTGCCACCAATTTGACGCCAATAAACGCCAACACACCCGAAAACGCTGTGGCCGTAGACAATAACGGCAAAGCCAAGTGGTCTACTGCTGGTTATTTTGAATACCAATTCTTGGATCAAGAGTCGAATGTATTGCCGTTTAAAGTAGGAACCTACGTAGGTACTAAAAAAGTATTCAACCTTGGCGCAGGATTTTATCGCGCACCCGATGCCACCACTTCGGCAGTCAATAGTCAATTCCAAACCCACGACATGCAACTTTTTGCCACCGACCTATTTTTGGATTTACCCATAGGAAAAACAACTAAAAAAATGGCTGTAACCGCTTATAGCGTCTATTACAATTATGATTTTGGTCCTAATTATTTGCGCAACATAGGCATTATGAACATTGGCGCTTTCGATCCTAATTTTACCGGAAACAGAGCCCTTGCTGGACCTGGAAACGCCCAACCCACTATTGGCACAGGCCACATTTGGTATACTCAGGCGGGCTTCTTACTACCCAACGCAAAGGAAAAGCCCAAACTACGCATCCAACCCTTTGGTGCATTTACCTATAAAAATTTTGACGCTTTGGAACAAGCTAGCACCCAATTTGATGTAGGCGCCAACTTTTTATTGGATGGCCAAAATGCCAAAATTAGCACACAATATTCCACGCGACCGGTCTATAGTGCTCCTGACCAAAAAATAGGTTCAAAAGGCGAATTTCTCGTGCAATTACAGATTTATTTATAAATTATTGAACACAATAAAAATCAAGATCAAATCTTATTCAACGTCTATTTGGTCCAAAAAAAAAAGCTGTTACTTTGAAAAGTAACAGCTTTTTTATTTTAAGCTACTCGAGGAATTAATTTTTAATCATTTTCACAACGTCTACATGATTGTTTGCATTAGTAGCTTTCACTAAATAAAATCCTTTAGTTAAATCACTAATGCTATACGTTTGATCTGGATTAGAATTGCCTTTAAAAACTTTTACCCTTTGACCTGTTATCGAATAAATCTCTACTTGAGTGGTTTCGGCACTCAAAGTAAAATAGTTCGAAGCAGGATTTGGATACAATTTCAAAGTAGCTTCTTTTTCAAAATCTTCAACCGCTAAATTAGCTTGTTTGTTTCCTAAAATCTTGAATTGCCCTGGCTGCAAAGAGATGGTTTGATTCACATCAGTTACTGTAATTTCGCTCAAATCCATCAAATCATACCATTGCCCAGTGTAAGGAAAACCGGTTGCAACATTTTTGGCCACTACACCAAAATTGGCAATAATCAACACGTCTTTTAATTCGGTACTTCCTAACGATGGATTATTGATTTTGATATTCGGAGTATCTGTATTTCCAGCAGCAATGGTTACATTCCCTAAAAATACGGGTTCATTCACTTTTAAAGCAATCATTTTAGCCCAATCGTAATAAATCTTATTCCGATTATTATCTCCAAACCAGTTGCCGGTCCATTGCGGTTGCGGCTTGGTATCTAGTTTACAATCACCGTCCGTTCCACCTGGTAGGTTAACAACTCCATTATTACAAGCAAAAATTGAAGGTTCCCATCCTAACTCACCAAAATGCCAGATCATTTTTGGCCCAGGTACTAAAAGGGAAACCGCACCAATAGCAGACATACGAGACAAAGCCGTATTTAATGTCTTCACATTATAACTTCCCGAACTATTTCCAAACTGCAAATTTTTATACATTAAGCGTTCTTCGTCATGACTTTCAGCATAACCCATCAATCGTTGTTTGGTAAACCCTCGACTTGCACTTGACATTCTAGCGATACTTTTATTAGGCCATCCCATCGACAATTCATTATACTCATCCGTCATTTTGCCCCACAACATAATACCCTCTTTATAATTGGCCCATTGTTGTTCTTCGAAATCACTACCTAAGTGCTCAAAAATAACATAATGAGTAGGATCAACAGCCCAAGAAGCATCGGCATATTCTTTCAATACATCCACACGGTCTTGTTGATAGGCATTGGTTAACGCATCCGATCCCTCGGCATTTTGTGTAAATCCTTTGGTTAAATCCCATCGGAAACCATCAATTTTGAATTCTTTAATCCAATATTCTACAACTCTTTTTACATAATTTTTTGTACGTGGTTGTTGGTGATTGAAATCTTCCCCAACACTATAACTGTGTTTGGCTACCGTATTAAAATAAGGGTTTTCTGTAGAAGGACTTCCCCAGCCGTCGTTCTCTGGATCATTCATCCACATACGCACCATTGGGTTACGACCAAAAGCATGATTTAACGCAATATCCAAAATAACCGCAATCCCGTTTTTATGACACAAATCGATAAATTCTTTGAGTTTGTCAGGAGAGCCATAATATTTGTCTAAAGCCATATGAAATGAGGTATTGTACCCCCAACTTAGGTTGCCTTCAAACTCCATTACTGGCATTAGCTGAATGGCATTCACTTTTAAGTTTTTGAAATAATCGATTTTATCAATCAGGTCTTGGTAACTTCTACGAGCATCAAAGTCACGCACTAAAACTTCATACACTACTAATTTCTCTTTAGCAGGTTTCACAAAATTAGTAGTTGCCTGACTCCATGCATAAGGTGTTTGCCCTGTTTTAAACCAAGTCACTTCTCTATCTTGACCTACTGGATAAGCAGGAATATTAGGAAATGAAGCCGCTGGAATTCCCCCATCATCAAAAGGTGATAAAACCAAGGTAGAATATGGGTCGGCAGTTTTAACTAATTTTGGCGAATTGGCTAGTGGACTTTCTTTCCCTACCCAATATTGAAACATATAATCAGTACCCGCAGTCAAGCCCGTAATTTCTAACCAAAATTTGGTAGATCCAGCCGTTGCATCTTTCTTCATGGCATAAGCCGAAGTGGGTTGCCAATTATTAAAATTACCTGCTACATACACAAAGTCTTTCAAAGGCGCATCCAAAACTAAGGTAACCTTTGTAGGATCAGCAGCATTATAATTAACACCTTCCACTAATCCAGCAGGAATCGCTGCTGAAACCGCGCCAGGATTGACAACAGCTGCAAATTTCTTCACGATAGTAGTAGTCCCTTGTGTTACCTCCAATTCGTAATTTTGATTGGTCGTGATATTGGTGTGATTAAAAGCATAACTAGCAGTCGCTGTAGCCGTATTAATCGAAACTCCATTGGATTTCAAATTGTAATTGGCATTACCATTACTATTGGTAGCCGTAATATTCAAGTTCCCTCCTGAAGCCAAGATAGTAGTACTGTTTTGAGCAGGAGTAGTCAATGTAACTTGAAAAGTACCAACCTCTGTTAAAATATTTTGGGATTTTTTGTCGCCTGTTCCGTTTTTAGCTTTAATTAAAAAACCAAATCTTCCGATTGCGGTTCGGTTAAAAAATGTGCTAGGGACAAAAGTCATAGTATAGGTGTCCGATGCAGAATTATAAGTAAAACGATTGGCTTCGTTGGAATTATCCCAAGTCCCATTAGTAGGACAGTCTCTTTCATTAGTATCATTGATATCAAATGACCAAGCCCACATATACAAAACATTACCAGAAACCCCCCAAGCGGCCTCATTGATACCATTACCGTTGATTGTTATGGTAATTTGATCGGTCTCCTCGAAAGTAGGAGGCGAAATACTATAGGTAACGGTTTGCTGTTGCGCCACAGATAACCAAGACACCAAAAAAGCACAAAAAAGTAAAATTTTCTTCATTTTGGTAAATTAATTTTAAAAAAAAGGGTTGCCATAGCGACAACCCCTTTCACATAAAAATAGAACTTATTGTTTTACAATAGTATAAGTATATGCTCTAGACTTGCTTAAGTCAAGTGTAATTTTGTAAGTCCCTGCTGCAGCTATTACAATATTTGGACCACCTTCATCTAATACTCCATTAGCTCCTTCATCTCCATAGTTAAGTGCCCATCCATCATTTGCTCTAAATTTCATCTCTCCAGCTTTTAATGCCAAAGTAACTTCCCAAACATTTGTTGTTTTGTTGTAGGTCATATCATGATCAACTACACCATTGTCTGGCCATCCATTTGGAGTTGCACTACCTGTAACAGCCCAATTAGTTTTAGTTGTTGAGTAAGTTAATTTTTGAGTATCTGCTTTGATTAAATAGTATCCAGCAGCAGCACTTAAATTTCCACCTTTAGTATCTAACACACCTGGCCCTCCAGTTCCATAAGCTACATTAGTATTCCAATCAAATACTAAATTGTCATTAGCTTCTAAGAATTTAAACTCTCCATCCAAATACACATAACCAGCAAAGTCAGAATTCCCTTTAGCGGATGGTTTCAATTGATATTGAGATGTTAAACCGTCTTTATCTTTCCAACCTTGGTGAGCTCCAGGAACTCCTAATAAAGGCGCTACTTTGAAAGGAGTAATTACAATTTCGATTGGTTTAGAAGCAATAGTTTGTGTTCCAACCACCGCTAATACTCTCGCCCATACGTTAGACCCAACAAAAGGTTTCAATCCTAAATCAATAGCCGCTTTGTTTAAGCTAGTCCCCATTACAGCAACATTATTAGAAGTTGAAGATTGCACTAATTGTGGTTTCTTAAAATCTTTGTCATCAAATTTTGCAATTTGTACATTGTAAGTAACCACTACATCACCACCAAAGTTAGCTGGTTTCCAAGCAAATCTATCAAATAGATTTTCAACTGTTGAAGGAGTAATTATGTAACTTGCTCCTGAAACAGGTGCAGTAATCACTGGGGCATCGGTCGCCTCAATAACTGGACGGTCTTGTACGTCCTCTACACTACATGAAGCCATCACCAGAGTGAATAAGGCTAAAAATAATTTTGATATATTTTTCATTGTCTTAATTTTTTAAGTTGATTAATTTTAGTATCCAGGATTTTGTATAAGTTTAGTATTAGCTGCAAGCGCTCCAGCAGGTATTGGGAATAAGGTTCTAAAGGATGGAATTGCTGTACCTCCTGCGATACCCCCTTTCCAAGGCTACACATAAGATCCGCCGGCAAATTTACCAAAACGGATTAAATCTGTTCTACGGTGACACTCCCAGTGCAATTCTCTTCCTCTTTCATCTAGAATAAAGTCTAAATTCAATTCACCTAAACCAATTGTTGGAGCATTCGCACGAGTTCTCAAAGCATTAACATATTGTAAAGCTGTATTGTTATTTCCTCCTGCACCTCTTAAATTACACTCTGCATACATTAAATACGCATCTGCCAAACGGAACATTGGGAAATCGGTATCCACAAAATCACCAGATTTATCAGAACCTTGAACACCCGCTTTAGTTAAGTTACTCCATTTTTGAATAGCATAACCATCTTGGAAGTTGCCCACATTTTTAATTTCTTTAGATTGTCCTGCAGTAAAGAAGTTACCACGAACATCACCCGATAATCCATTAAATTTATCTACAAACGCAGCAGTTGTTCTAATACCAGCCCAACCTCCGTTGATTCCAAATTTTTCTGGTTTCATATCTCCACCAACAGCAGCATGCGTTAAGAAAGTAGTACCTCCATAGGTTTTAGTGTTCAAACCATCATAAGCAACAGCAAAGATAAATTCATTTTGCGCACCATTCTTATCGTTATCTGCTAAGAATAAATCTTTGTAGTTGTTGTGAATAGTATAAGGAGATGCAATTACTTTTTCAATTAAAGGCATCGCTTTAGCATATTGATCTGTTCCGATATACACTTTAGCATTCATATACAATTTGGCTTGTAACATCCAAGCAGCAGCTTTTCCTACACGATACTTTTCGTTAGTTTTAGGATCTTTTAACTCTGGAGTTAAAGCAGTAAGCTCATCATCAATAAATTTGTAGATCTCTGCTCTAGTTGCATATTCAGGATAATAAATCGTAGTAGGCGCTTCCTCAGTTACGATAGAACCTCCTCCAAAAGTATCTACTAAATGCCAGTAAGTTAACGCTCTCAAGAAACGAGCTTCTGCTCTCATAACTTTGATTTCAGCAATAGTAGCTGCATCAATCCCTCTAGCGGCTAATTTCTCATCTGTAGTTTGACGTAAAAACTCATTACAGTTTACAATTTGGAACGAAAAACGTGAAAATGTAGCCGAGATAAATGTATCCAATGAGGACCAAGAATGATTATGGAAATCCTGAATTGTTCCATCATTCCAAGCGATAATCGCCTCATCTGTAGTCAACTCTTGCATCAACCATAAACCTCTGATGTATTGACTCGCACCTTCATCTATATTTTCGATATCTCCAGACCCTGCAGGTCCTGTCTGACCAGTTGTAGCATAACCTGCATACAGTTTGGCTAAGAACTTCTTGTAGGAAGTTGGATCTTTGAAAAATTCTTCTCCATCAACTGATCCACCTTTGTCAGAAGAGGATTGATCCAAATCATTTATACAAGAAGAGAATAACAGCACAAATGACAGCAGTGCTATTCCTATTAAATTAAATTTTGATTTTTTCATTTTTCTTAAATTTGAATTAGAAATTAACGTTTAAACCTAACGTGAAAGTAATTGGTCTTGGGTATAAATTATTATCGATACCACTTGCAATTTCTGGATCAAGACCTTTGTATTTAGTTAATACAAATACGTTTTGAGCCGCTAAAGTTAATTTCACTAACGAATTTGAATCTGGTTTTTGGTTGAAGGTATAACCAATACTCACATTATCTAAACGTAAGAAAGAAGCATCTTGAATATAATAATCAGATTCATAACGTTTAACATCGTTTGTTGTAAATCCAGATTCTAAAACATTTTCTACACCATTAGACAAATCCGTATTTCTTATAAAGATTCCAGCTAAAGAACCGTTGTTAGAATCTACGTTATTGTACATATAATTCCCCCAAGAACCTCTGAAAGCTGCAGCAAAATCCCAGTTTTTGTACACAACACTTGTATTAAAACCGTAGAAAACATCAGCTGCTGGCTTATGAAAACGGTACTTGTCTTGTTCGTTTACAATACCATCTCCATTACGGTCTACAAACACACCATCAAGTGGTTTACCATCAGCACCATAAGCTTGCTCGTATACATAGAATGAATTAGGTGCATATCCTATTTGATTATTTTGTATAAAGTTACCTGTTGCACCTTCGTATCCTCCCACTGGGAATCCAGGAAACGCTGGAGAATCACTTGATAATTTAGTAATCTCTGAATTTTGGAATGTGATATTACCTCCAACTGTCCATTCAAAGTTATCTGTTTTTACAGGAATCACAGTTCCAGAAATTTCAACCCCTTTGTTTCTGATCGATCCAATGTTGTAGTTATCGAAGTTAGAGAATCCAAAGAAAGGAGGATTTTGTGCACGCAATAACAAATCTTTAGTATCTCTTTGATACACATCAACTGTACCAGAAATTCTATTATTGAAGAAACCAAAATCAATACCCGCATTGATCGTAGTAGTTTGCTCCCATTTCAAATTACTATTGTAAGGCTGTGGACGGAAAGTAGGATAATAAATATCTCCAAATGGATACTGAGCCGCAATATTTGAGCCTAAATACAATGGTAATGAAGGGAAACCATCACCTCCGATATCTTGTTGACCTGTAATACCCCAACCAGCTCTCAATTTAAGTGTAGAAACTGCTTCTACATCTTTTAAGAAGTTTTCATCATTGATTTTCCAACCAACTGCTACAGCAGGGAAATTACCCCAACGATTGTTTTCAGAAAAACGAGATGATCCATCACGTCTTAAAGAAGCTGTCAATAGATACTTATCAGCAATAGTAAAGTTAGCTCTAGCAAAGAAAGATTGTAAATTTACTCTTCGTGGTCTATTAACTACCGGTGTAATTTGATTATTTTGAAAATTAAAAGAAAAACCTCCATAATTATCTCTAAAATCTTGATAGTTATAACCTCCAGTAATATCAAACTGTGTATTGATAGACTCAACCAACTTGTTGTAGTTGAAATACAAGTCCATCACTTTATTGTGTCTTTTTTCTGTATTCTCGTAAGTATTATTGAATCCAGATCCTTTTACACCATTCAAATAATCAGCCGCAGTATTACCAAAAGAACGACCACTCATATAATCGTAACCAAAGTTGGCCACTGCTTTTAATTCTGGTAAGAAATGCAATTTGTAATCAAATTGTACATTTCCGATACTTCTGTATGAAGTTCCGAAATTGTTTTGTTGTTCAATCAAAGAAAGTGGATTTCTACCCGCTAATTGATTAATTTGATTTCCTGGTAAGAACCATTGGAAGTAAGTACCATCAGCGTTTTTAACAGATTGCGTAGGATCAAAACGAATAGCTGATCCAATAGCTCCTCTGTTACTATAATTACTGTTAATCAAAGAAGTATTATTGTTTAACTGTACTTTTAAGTGCTTGTCAAAGAAATCACCAACAATAGTTGCTGATAAGGTAGAACGCTCCATGTTATCTCTTAACAAAATACCGTTTAAGTTTGCATAACCTACAGAAGCTCTATAAGTAATGTTGTCAACTCCTCCACCTACAGAAACGTTATGATCCGTTCCTAAAGCAGTTCTGTAAATTTCTTTTTGCCAATCAGTATTCGCAGTTCCTAATAACCCAATTTGAGCCGCAGTACCTTTCGCATTTACTAAATCTCTAAATTGATCAGCTGATAAAGCATCAATCGTTTTCGTAATTTCAGATACTTGAAAATTGGCGTTATAGTTTACCTGAAGGTCACCTGCTTTACCTTTTTTAGTCGTAATAATGATTACCCCGTTGGATGCTCTAGATCCATAGATAGCAGTTGCCGAAGCATCTTTTAATACAGTTATCGATTCAATGTTGTTTTGGTTGATAGTTGATAACGGGTTTCTACTTCCTTGTACACCACCTTGAGCTACAGGTACTCCATCAATTACATACAATGGGTCATTTTGTGCATTTAAAGATGATCCAGAACGAATTCTAATAGTAGCACCCTCACCTGGAGCACCCCCACCATTGGTAATTTGCAAACCAGCCACTTTACCTTGGATCATTTGATCAGCAGAAACTACTGGTCCTTTGTTGAAGTCTTTCGCTCCGATAACAGTAACCGCACCCGTAGCATCTTTCTTTTTTACAGAACCGTATCCAACGTTTACTACTACTTCTTTTAATTCATTGGCATCTTCTTCTAATGTTACATTTAGTGTCGCTTGACCTGTAAAGGCAATAACTACATTTTTGTAACCGATAAATGAAAATACAAGTTTATCTCCTTTTTTTAAATTGGATAACTTATATTTACCATCAAAATCAGTAGAAACACCATTGGTTGTTCCTTGTATATTTACATTGGCTCCTGGAATTGGATCCCCTGTTGCTTTTTCAACAACAGTCCCCGATACAGTATTCTGTGCAAGAATACTCAACGGCAGTAAGAGCAATAAAAATAACAACTTTTTGTAAATTGTTCTCATACTTTTTGTTTAAATTAATGTTTACTTTTGGTTTTTAGTTAAGCTTTTTTTACTTCGAATACCAAAATTAACATATTATTAATACCGTTAACATGACAATTATCAGGGAGCTTTACGAAAACGTGGTAGTGTTGAAAACTTTGGATAAAACCCATTTTTTTTAACTAATTTTTACTTAATAAATAAAAAAACAAACATTAAAATTAATATTCCATTTTTATATAATTCCGCACTATGAAGAAGAAAGTCACCTTAAAACAAATTGCGAAAGAATTAGATGTCTCTATTTCAACTGTCTCTAAATCACTAAGAAACAGTTTAGAAATAGGCGAAGAAACCCGTCTTAAAGTACAAGCCTTTGCCAAGTTTTACAATTACAGACCCAACAATATTGCCTTAAGTTTAAAAAACAGAAGAACAAAAACCATTGGTATCATTATCCCTGAAATTGTTCACTATTTCTTTTCGACAGTTATTAACGGTATTGAACAAGTGGCCAACGAAAAAGGATACAGTGTTATCATCTGTCTCTCGGATGACTCCTTTGACAAGGAAGTAACCAACATGGAAATATTAGCCCACGGAAGTGCTGATGGTTTCATTATGTCGCTTTCCAAAGAAACCCAATTCAAAAAAGATTTCCATCATATTACCGAAGCCATTGATCAAGGGATGCCTGTGGTAATGTTTGACCGCGTAACCGATGAAGTTCCTTGTGACAAAGTGATTATTGACGACAAAAAAGCAGCCTTCGAAGCAGTAGATTTTTTAATTAAAAAAGGTCGAAAAAAAATCGCCTTAGTTACTACAGTAGACTATGTGAGTGTAGGACAACTTCGAACCCAAGGCTACATACAAGCGTTAGCACACCATAATATTCCTTTTGATGAAAATCTCATCATCAAAATTGAAGATGTAGAAACCTGTGAATTTACCATTGGTAAGCTTTTGGAAGATAAAGCCATCGATGCCGTGTTTGCCGTAAATGAACTATTTGCGGTAACTATCCTAAAAACCGCCTTAAAACTAGGACTATCCGTACCAGAAGAATTTGCTGTTATCGCCTTTACTGACGGCATCATCTCCAAATACTCCACACCTACCATCTCTACTGTTAGTCAAAGTGGAGAAAAAATGGGACGAAAAGCAGCCGAAATATTGATCTCGAGGTTAGAATCTGAAGAAAACGAAAATGAAGAAGAAATCTTTCAAACCGAAATCATCGAAACCCATCTGATCGAAAGAGAATCTACTGATTAATTTCATTTTTTATCAACAAAAAACGTGATAGTGAAAATTATTTACTTGAGAAACAAAGCTTAAGTAAATAATTTTCTATTTTTACATAAGTCAAAACTTTTTTTACTTCGAAACCAAGCAAAGTTTTGTGCTGTTTAATGGGTCTTGAAATGGCTTTTCTTTATAAGCTCTAATTCGAGACACCTAACATAACCAACCAACCTTGCTTATCGCAAGCCACCAAACTCATTTATTGTACGGTACTTACATTTTATTTTTAGTAAGCGACCTTTAGAAGGGTTCTTTAAGGAGCTTTACAAGAGTAGCAATACCACCACTACGAGCAACTCTCTTTTTTGTATTTGCTAGGATATGGACACCAAGTTGATGTAATAGCAAATTTCAAATCTGCTGCAATCTCATAATGGTTTGGATCTTACTTGTAACGCGTTTAGAAAACGATTTCTAACTCAACAAATTGTAGTTGGCAAATTCAGCATTAGTCATAAACAAACGGTTAGACGTTTGTAATAATAACTTACATAAAATTAGATCGTATGGAAAAACCAAAATTAAGTTTTTGGCAAATTTGGAATCTAAGTTTTGGTTTTTTAGGGGTACAAATTGGGTATTCACTACAAAACGGAAACACAAGTAGAATCCTTGAAGCCCTTGGAGCAGATGTTCATAGTATAGGCTACTTTTGGTTAGCCGCACCCTTGGCAGGACTGATTGTTCAACCAATAATCGGACTCTCCAGCGACAAGACTTGGACACGACTAGGGCGCCGTATTCCTTTTATATTTTTCGGAGCAATTGTTTCGGCCCTAGCCATGTTTTTTATGCCTAATGCTGAGTATTTTGCTTATTTATTGCCCCCTTTGTTTTTCGGTGGGTTAATGTTACTCTTGATGGATACTTCTTTCAATGTAACCATGCAACCTTTTAGAGCCTTAGTGGGCGACATGGTAAACGATGACCAACGTAACTTAGGGTATTCACTTCAAAGTGCTTTGATTAATTTTGGAGCCGTTTTTGGTTCGCTTCTCCCATGGATTTTGACTCAATCTGGTATTTCAAATGTACCAGCCGAAGGCGAAAAAGTAGCCGACTCTGTGATTTGGTCTTTTTACATTGGCGGCAGTATCTTACTGGCAAGTGTCCTTTGGACCGTTTTTAGAACCAAAGAATACGCCCCAAAAGAACACGCCCTTTACAACAAAATTAATCTGGATGCCGAAGAGAAAAAAGAAAAGACAAACATTCTTAAATTAATAACCTCCGCGCCTAAAATCTTTTGGCAACTTGGTTTTGTACAATTTTTCTCTTGGTTTGCGCTTTTCTTAATGTGGGTATACACTACTAGAGCTATTGCCAACCAAGTATGGGGTCCGGATGCCCTGGATGCAAAATCCATTGGATTTAACGAAGCAGGAGACTGGACAGGCGTACTTTTTGCCTTTTATAGTGCTGTAGCAGCCATTTACTCCTTAATAATGCCGTCTATTGCTAAAGCTATTGGACGTAAAAAAACCTATTCCTTTTCCTTATTACTAGGAGGATTAGGACTGATTTCTATGTTTATCATAGAAGACAAAAACCTATTATTAGTATCAATGATAGGCGTTGGATTGGCTTGGGCTGCCATTTTGGCTATGCCGTATGCCATCCTTTCTGGTTCCTTACCGGCTGACAAAATGGGGGTTTACATGGGGCTTTTCAATGCCACCATCACGATCCCACAAATAACCGCTGGAATCCTAGGAAGCACCCTTATTGCATTGTTTGGAGGGTTCCCTATGGCTATTATCGTTATAGCTGGAATCTCGATGTTGATTGCCGGTTTGGTTGTTATTTTTATTAAAGAAAAGCAAGCAAGCCACTAAATATTATTTAAAATGAAAAAGAAAAAAGGATTTATTTTCGATTTGGATGGTGTTATTGTGGATACCGCAAAGTACCATTATTTAGCGTGGAAGAAGATAGCAGAGGGACTCAATATCGAATTTACGCACGAACACAATGAGTTATTGAAAGGAGTGAGTCGCGTTCGTTCCTTAGATATTATTTTAGAATTGGGTAATGTTCAAGCTACCCAAGAACAAAAAGAACAATGGTTAGTGCAAAAGAACGAAGACTATTTATCCTTTTTGGTCGATATGGATGCCAGCGAAATTCTACCTGGTGTAGTTCCAGTTTTGAACTATCTCAAAGAGAATGGGCAACTCATTGCTTTAGGATCCGCAAGTAAAAATGCGAGACCCATCTTAGAAAAAACGGGAATTCTTCCTTTGTTTGACGCCATAGTAGATGGCAACGATGTTTCGAATGCGAAACCAGATCCTGAAGTATTCTTAATTGCAGCACAGCAATTAGGAGTAACAGCAAACGACAGCATTGTTTTTGAAGATTCTGTCGCGGGAATTCAAGCTGCCAACATTGCCAACATGACCAGTATTGGTATAGGCGATGCCACAGTTTTACATGAAGCGAAACACAATTTTAAAGACTTTACACTTATTAGTCCATCATTTTTAGATGAATTAATTCAACAATAAAAACCCTTTTTGACTTCCATTAAAAGTCTATCAAGATTCTATATACAATTTAAAAAAAAGAAAAAATGCACCAAGATTATATAAAACCCGACAATTGGTCCATCATTGAAGAAGAATTTGACATCGAGAGAGTAAAATCGTCCGAAAGTCTTTTCAGTATTGGAAATGGCGCCATGGGACAACGAGCTAATTTTGAAGAAAATTACTCAGGTCCAACCTTTCAAGGAAGTTACATCGCTGGAATCTATTATCCAGACAAAACCAAAGTGGGATGGTGGAAAAATGGATATCCAAAATACTTTGCCAAAGTATTGAATGCCCCCAACTGGATCGGTATTAAAATTGAAATAAACGGCGAAAATTTCGACTTGTACACTTGTACGGAAGTAAAAAACTTCAAAAGAGAATTGAACATGAAAGAAGGATGGTACAACCGTTCTTTTCAAGCTACCTTAAAAAATGGTACCGAAGTTGCTGTAAATGTAACTCGTTTTTTATGTATGAATCTGGACGAAGCAGGGTACATCAACTACGAAATAACGCCTCTAAATAAAGACGCCAAAATCGTTTACAAACCCTTTATCGATGCAGGTGTTACTAATGAAGACGCCAACTGGGAAGAAAAATTCTGGGAACCTTTGGAAGTAAAAAAAGGAACTCACGAAGCTTTTGTTACTGCTCAAACCTACAAAACGCATTTTAAAGTTACCACCTTCATGCACAATACGGTGTTGTTGAATGGGGTACCTTCACATATTTCTCCAGCTGCTATTGAAACTACAGTAGACAATGTACAATACACTTACGAAACTTTAGTAGCTAAAGGTGATCGTTCTACCCTTCAAAAAATTGGAGGTTACACCGTATCATTAAACCATAAAAACACGCAAACTGCTGCCGAAAAAGTAATTCAAGAAGCGGTGGCCAAAGGCTACCAAGCCTTATTAGAAGAACAAAAAGAAGCATGGGCTAAAATCTGGGAAATGTCGGACATCACCATTGCTGGCGACGTGAAAGCACAACAAGGTATTCGTTTCAACATCTTCCAATTGAATCAAACCTATTCAGGAAAAGATTCTCGTTTGAATATCGGTCCAAAAGGATTTACTGGAGAAAAATACGGTGGATCTACCTATTGGGATACTGAAGCCTATTGTATTCCATTCTACATGGCGACCAAAGACCAAGAAGTGGCGCGTAACCTATTGACGTACCGTTACAATCAATTAGACAAAGCCATCGAAAATGCTAAAGATAATTTAGGATTCAAAAATGGTGCTGCTTTGTACCCTATGGTAACGATGAACGGAGAAGAATGTCATAACGAATGGGAAATTACCCATGAGGAAATTCACCGTAATGGAGCCATTGCCTTTGCCATCTATAATTACCACCGTTATACAGGTGATTACTCGTACATCCCAGAAAAAGGATTGGAAGTACTTATCGGAATCGCCCGTTATTGGCACCAAAGAGCTTCGTTCTCTACAGACAAAAATCAATATGTCATCTTGGGTGTAACTGGTCCAAATGAGTACGAAAACAACATCAACAATAACTTCTACACCAATTATATTGCTAAATGGTGTATTGATTATGCCTACGAACAAATCCAAAAAGTAGCGACAGAATATCCATCGGATCACAAACGTGTGATTGAGAAAGTAAATCTTGCCGATGCAGAGTTACAAGATTGGAAAAAAGTTTCTGGTAATATGTATTTCCCAAAATCGGAAGAATTAGGCATCTACTTACAACAAGACGGTTTCTTAGACAAAGAACTAATTCCAGTAAAAGATTTAGACCGCTCACAACGTCCTATCAACCAAAAATGGTCATGGGATAGAGTATTGCGTTCCCCTTATATCAAACAAGCCGACGTATTGCAAGGATTCTACTTCTTCGAAGATCATTTTACTACCGAAGAATTAAGAAAGAACTTCGAATTCTATGAATCATTCACAGTTCACGAAAGTTCCCTTTCTCCTTGTGTACACTCTATTCAAGCCGCTAAATTGGATAAAATGGACATGGCTTATACTTTCTATTTAAGAACATCTCGTTTAGATTTGGACGATTACAATAAAGAAGTAGAAGAAGGCTGTCACATCACTTCAATGGCCGGAACTTGGATGAGCATAGTTGAAGGATTTGGAGGTATGCGTGTAAAAGATAACGCTTTACATTTTGCTCCAAAAATCCCAGCTGAATGGGAAGGTTACACTTTCAAAATTAACTTTAGACATCAAATCTTAAAAGTTAGTGTGAGTCAAAAAGCAACCGAATTCTCTTTAGAAGGAACCCAAGCATTGACTGTTTATGTAGATGGAAAAGCAGTTGTGGTACAACCCAATTAATCCAAGAATTTATACCTGTAACCCTTTCAGAGTTTGCTTTGAAAGGGTTACTTTTTAAAACACTATTGGTTTATCAATGTAAAACCAAATCCTCAAGCAATAACTTTCCAAAATAAAAGTTAAAGCCATATTATTTTAAGGTAAGGAATAGCATCTTTGTGATTTACCCTACTTTACTACTAATCTAATGGTATGCATTAGCCAAGTTTTTCTACCATTTGACATTACCAATCATAGAAAACTTTGTTAAGTTCACCAATAAGAAACAAAAGCATTATGAGAAAATTATTTGTATTTCTTTTACTTTCCTCACTATCGTTTGCGCAAAATGCCAACCGAAAATTTGAAAGTTATAAAAAGACACCTCAAACTTTAGAGATTAAAACATCGGATGGTGTATACTATCTCCAATCCTATTCTGATAAAATAATAGAAACCAGTTTTGTACCCAAAGGAGAGTCCCTACAATCTAAATCGCATGCGGTAGTCTTAGCGCCTCAAAAAAATTTAGGAAAAGTAAAGGAAACTGCCACAACTCTAGAATTAGCTACAAAAGGCATTAAAGTTGTGATTACGAAAGCCCCATTTCAAATTCAATATTTTTATGGAAATACTGAATTACTTTCTGAAAAAAATGGGTATTCCAAAAATGAAAAACACGAGGTATTAGATTTCAATTTAAATTCGACCGAAGTTTTATACGGTACCGGAGAACGTGTTTTAGGTATGAACCGACGCGGGCATCGATTGCAATTGTACAACAGAGCCCATTATGGTTATGAAACCTATTCGGAACTGATGAATTACACCATGCCATTGGTACTATCCTCTAAAATTTATGCGGTTCATTTTGATAATGCCCCTATTGGTTACTTAGATTTAGACAGCAAAAAAGACAACACTTTGGCGTATGAAACCATTTCAGGACGCAAAACGTATCAAGTGATTGCTGGTAATTCTTGGACTGATTTGATTGACAGTTATACTACTTTGACCGGAAAACAACCGTTACCTGCACTTTGGACTTTAGGAAATTTTTCGAGTCGATTTGGGTACCACTCACAAGACGAAGTAAACAAAACCATCGACAAATACCTCAAAGATGGAATTCCTGTAGACGCTATCATTTTAGATTTATATTGGTTTGGAAAAGAAGTAACAGGTACTATGGGGAATTTGGATTGGGATAAAGATAACTTCCCGAATCCTACCAAAATGATTGAGGACTTAAACCAAAAAGGGGTAAAAACCGTTTTGATTACCGAGCCTTTCATCACTACAACATCAAGCAAATGGAATGATGCTGTTTCGAAAAAAGTATTAGCTACAGACAATAATGGCAATCCATTTAAATTTAATTTCTTCTTCGGAAATACAGGAATCGTTGATATATTCAAACCAGAAGGTAAAAAATGGTTTTGGGATATTTATAAAAATCTTGCCAATCAAGGTGTAGCTGGATGGTGGGGCGATTTAGGCGAACCCGAAGTGTTTCCTTCCGAAGCAATGACAGTAGCGGGGCCAGCTGATGAAGTGCATAATATTTATGGCCATACTTGGGCAGAACTCTTAGCTGAAGGTTATAAAAAAGACTTTTCTGCTACTCGTCCCTTTATTTTAATGCGATCAGGATATTCTGGCTCACAGCGTTTTGGAATGATGCCTTGGTCAGGTGATGTGAGCCGTACTTGGGGCGGATTGCAACCCCAAACCGAAATCTCCTTACAAATGGGATTACAAGGTATCGGTTATATGCACTCGGATTTGGGTGGATTTGCCGGCGATTATTATGACAACGAATTGTACTTACGTTGGTTACAATATGGTGTTTTCCAACCTATCTTCCGTCCACATGCGCAACAAGATGTAGCCTCCGAACCAGTTTTTAAAGACATTGTAACCAAAGCCAATGCTAAAAAACAAGTGGAATTGCGTTACCAATTGTTGCCTTACAACTATACCATCGCCTTTGAGAACAATCAAAAAGGAACTCCGCTGATGCGTCCGTTGTTTTTTGAAGAACCTCAAAACACTACTTTACAAACCGTTTCGCATACTTATCTTTGGGGGAATGACTTTTTGGTTCACCCAATCACCGAAGCGGGTAAAAAATCGGCCGACATTTATTTCCCAAAAAACAATTCTTGGTTCGATTTTTATTCTGATGCAAAATATGAAGGTGGAAGCACTGCTAACGTAGCTACAGCCACAGATCATATTCCTGTTTTTGTTCGTGGAGGTGCTTTCATTCCGATGATCAAAACCATTCAAAACACCACTAAATACAGTTTAGACGCTTTTGATTTGCATTTTTTCAAGGATGAAAAAACGCCAACTAGCGAAGGGAAATTGTACCATGATGATGGCGTAACGGCCAATGCTTTTGAAAAAGGCTTGTATGAAATGATCACATTCAAGTCCCAAACCAAAGGAAACAATACCACTATTACTTTGGCTACTACATCTGGAAAAAGCTACAGTACTAAGGACAAAAAAGCCAATTTGATCCTACATAATAACGCAACCGTAAGCCAAATTAAAGTAAACGGAATCGTTACTCCTTTTACCAAAGAAGGGCAGACTATTGTCGTGACTGTTCCAGTAAACAAAAACAAACCGACTCAAATTCAAATTCAATACTAGTATGAAAAAACAAACCATAGCACTTACTTTAGCCCTATCCACTCTATTGGGTGGCATGGCTAACGCACAGCAAAAACAAGCTCCCAAAAAAGAAACTACCCCATTTGTTTGGGAAGGGGCCAATTTGTATTTCTTAATGACCGATCGTTTTAATGACGATAATAATCAAAAAGAAATCTATTTTGACCGCACCAAAACACCAGGAAAACTTCGCGGTTTTGAAGGTGGAAACCTCAAAGGTATCACCCAAAAAATTGAAGAAGGCTATTTTACTAAACTCGGAATCAATGCCATTTGGATGACCCCTATCGTCGAAAACATTCACGAAGGAGTTGATGAAGGAACGGGCTTAAGCTACGGATTCCATGGATACTGGGCCAAAGATTGGACCGCTTTGGATCCGAATTTTGGTACCAAAGAAGATTTGGCCGACTTAGTAAAAAAAGCCCACGCCAAAGGCATCCGTATTGTTTTGGACGGGGTAATCAACCACACAGGACCTGTAACGGAGAAAGATGCTGTTTGGCCATCAGATTGGGTACGTACTGGACCACAATGTGATTATAAAACGTTTACAGGAACTACCGAATGTACTTTGGTAGCCAATCTTCCCGATGTATTGACAGAAAGTGAAAAAGAAGTAACCCTCCCTCCTTTCTTAATTGAAAAATGGAAAAAAGAAGGCCGTTACGAAAAAGAAATCGCTTCTTTGGATGCCTTTTTCAAAAGAACGGGTTACCCAAGAGCCCCAAAATATTACATCATCAAATGGTTGACAGATTATATCGTAGAATTCGGAATCGATGGCTACCGTGCCGACACCGTAAAACATACCGATGAAAAAGTATGGGCCGCCTTTCAAAAAGAATGTTTGTATGCTTTTGAAGTTTGGAAGAAAAACAATCCTACCAAAGTATTAGACAACAATCCTTTTTACACCATAGCCGAAGTGTACAACTACGGCATTAGCGGTGGTCAAATTTTTGATTTTGGCGATAAAAAAATCAATTATTTCCAAAATGGTTTCGACAACATGATCAATTTTGAATTCAAATGGGACGCGAAAAACGATTATGAATCCATTTTCTCAAAATACAGTTCAAAATTAAACAACGAACTTAAAGGCTACAGCGTTTTGAATTATTTATCTTCTCATGACGACGGAGCCCCTTTTGATCCAAAAAGAGAAAAAACTATCGAAAGCGGCACTAAGCTTTTACTTTCCCCAGGAATTTCACAAGTGTATTATGGTGACGAATCTGGACGTTCTTTAGTAATCGAAGGCACTCAAGGCGATGCCACTTTGCGTTCGTTTATGAATTGGGACGCCATCAAAATGAATCCAGAAACGCAAAAAACATTGGCGCATTGGCAAAAATTGGGGCAATTTCGAAGAAACCATCCATCGGTAGGTGCTGGTGTTCATCAAAAAATTGCTGATGCTCCTTACGTGTTTAGTCGTCAATACACCAAAGGCAAGTACAACGATCAGGTAGTAGTTGCCTTACACGTTAAACCTGGTAAAAAAGAAATTCCTGTTGGGACTATTTTCAAAAACGGCACAACGGTTCGCGATGCTTATTCCAACCAAACTGCCAAAGTGAAAAACGGAAAAGTAATCATCGATTCCAACTTTACTTTTGTGCTTTTAGAGGCAAAAAAATAGAAAATTCATAAGATTTTATAGACCGCAAATTCGCAAATTCATTTCCCAAAGTAGGGAGTATAATTTGCGAATTTGCGGTGTTTTTTTACCAAGAAGGAACAAGAAGCAATGCTTTTGTGCTTTTAGAGGCAAAAAAATAGAAAATTCATAAGATTTTATAGACCGCAAATTCGCAAATTCATTTCCCAAAGTAGGGAGTATAATTTGCGAATTTGCGGTGTTTTTTTTACCAAGAAGGAACAAGAAGCAATGCTTTTGTACTTTGCGTTCCTTGCGTAAATCTTTGCGAACCTTGCGGTTAATTTTCACAAAAAACATAAAATAATGATAACTTACTATTTATCAAAGAAGTAATTGCTTTTTCCTATTTTAGACCAAAAGAAAAAAAATGAAACTTCAACCGTATCTTTGGCTTATTTTTATTGGATTAACCAGTTGTACTACTATGAACAAACCACTCAACATAGGCCATAGAGGCGCTATGGGACACGAAACCCAAAACACCGTTCCCGCGATTAAAAAAGCATTAGCAATGGGCGTCGACCGCATCGAGATTGATGTGTTTGTCATCAAAACTGGTGAAGTTATGGTGTTTCACGACGATATTTTGGATAGCCTCACCAATGCAAAAGGTCCGATAGAAGACTACACCTTCGAAGCCTTGCAAAAAGTAATCGTAAAAGGCGGACATCACATTCCAACGCTAGAAGAAATCATCACCACCATCGACCGAAAAGTGTCTTTAAATATTGAATTAAAAGGCAAAAATACCGCCGAAGCTACACATAAAATCGTCACGGCTTTTATTAAAAAAGGTTGGGCGGCAAAAGATTTTATCATCTCCAGTTTCCTTTGGGACGAATTAGCAACCTATCGAAAACTTGATTCCAAAATAGCCATCGACGTTTTAACGGAAGAAAATCCGCTAGACGCACTCCCAATGGCACGACAATTAAAGGCAACCTCCATCAATCCTTGGTTCAAAACCCTTACGCCCGAAAATGTAAAACGCATTCACCAAGAAGGATTTAAAATCAACACGTACACCGTAAACAACCCTGAAGACATTAAAAAAGTAATCGCATTGGGTGTCGATGGAATTTTTTGTAATTTTCCCGAAAGATTACGATGATGTACGACTGTTTAATTGTGGGAGGTGGCGCTGCAGGTTTTTTTACTGCCATCAACATTGTAGAAAAAAATCCTAAAGCCAAAGTTGCCATTTTAGAACGTGGCGCCGAAGTCCTAGGCAAAGTGCGCATTTCGGGTGGCGGTCGTTGCAATGTAACCCACGCTTGTTTTGAACCTAACGAACTCGTAAAATTTTATCCAAGAGGCGAAAAAGAATTGCGAGGTCCTTTCCATCAATTTTGCTCTGGAGATACCATCGAGTGGTTTGAACGCCACGGCGTAGCCCTCAAAATTGAAGACGACGGCCGAATGTTTCCCGTTTCCAACTCTTCTCAAACCATCATTGATTGTTTTCTAAAAGCTACTCAACAGCTAGGCATCAAAGTCCTCACAGGTCAGAGCGTACAATCTATTTTCAAAAAAGACAACTACTGGAAAATTGATACCCAAAATCAAAATTATCAAGCCGAAAATTTGATTTTAGCGACGGGAAGTAACCCGAAAATTTGGGACATGCTGCAAACATTTGGCCACGCCATCATTCCACCTGTACCCTCTTTATTCACCTTTAACAGCAAAGACCCTCGAATCAAAGAGTTGCCAGGCGTTTCGGCAAAAGTAACCGTGAGAGTGAAAGACACCAAACTCGAAGCCACTGGACCACTTTTAATTACCCATTGGGGTATGAGTGGCCCCGCTATTTTGAAACTATCTGCTTGGGGTGCGCGCATTTTACACGACAAAAACTATCAATTTACGCTTTTGGTGAATTGGCTCAATGATCTAGATACCGAAGAAGCCCTCGTTCAATTGAAAACCTTAAAACAAGAACAAGCCAAAAAAACAGTTGCCAAAAAATCACCGTTTGAACTCACCAACCGCTTGTGGGAAAGTTTGGTGCTGGCTTCTGGCATTAGTACTGAAACCAAATGGGCCGATTTGTCCAAAACCCAATTGCAACACTTGGCACAACAACTCACTAATGGTGTTTTTTCCATCAATGGCAAAAGCACTTTCAAAGAAGAATTCGTTACAGCTGGCGGCATTGATTTAAAGGAAATCAACTTTAAAACCATGGAAAGTAAAATCCACCCCAACCTATATTTTGCAGGCGAAATTGTCAATATCGACGCCATCACAGGTGGATTCAATTTCCAAAATGCTTGGACGAGTGGGTTTATTGTAGCGAATGCGGTGCGGTAATACAGAAAAAACACAAATCTCTATAAATCAAAACACAAGACATCTCTAGCCACAAAACTTTTTGTAAATTTGAAAAAAATAAGCGATAACAACAATAACCTTAAAAATAAATGAAAAGTCAAAAAAAGGAAAAGCTTTTTTAGAAATGGCTCGTGTGTTTTCTGAAAATTCAAAAGAAATTGTTTTAATTGAAGAAGAGGATAAAAGCCCTTACAATTCTGAATTTGTAAAAAAAATCAAAAAAGCAAGCACTGAGAAAGGCCGACTAATGGAAAGTGCAGAAGATTTATGGGAAAGTATCAAGTAATCATTAAAGCAACTGCTGAAAAAGATTTATCCAAACATAAAAAATCAGGCGATCTTGCTTCCATAAAAAAATTATAAAAATACTTAATGAATTGAAAGACCATCCCTACACTGGTAGTGGAAACCCTGAACCGTTAAAATTTGAATTAAGCGGATATTGGTCAAGAAGAATCAACAAAAAAGACCGTTTAATATATGAGGTTCATGACGATATTGTAACAGTCTTTGTAGTTTCAGCGCTAGGGCATTATTCTTAATGTTACAAAAGCATATTCTTTTTCTCAAAATATTTTGCAGACGAAATTGTCAATATCGACGCCATCAAAGGCGGATACAATTTTCAAAATGCTTGGATGAGTAGGTTTATTGTGGCGAATGCGGTGGGGTGAAAAACGACAAAAAAGTTAATTATTTACCCGTTTCTATAAATTGAATCGCAAGTTCCAAGACTTCATCCTTACCATCACGAAGACCCAAGATGGTTGGTTTTGCCTCGATATCGGGAACTATCCCAATGCGTTGTGTTTCTCTTCCATCAGGATAAAAAACACCTATACCAGAAAATTTTATCGTCCAATCTTTTATAAAGTCAATTCGCGATACATTACCATCGGCTCCTGCAGTTTGGCTACCTATCACTGTTGCATTATCAGCAGTTTGTAAACACATTGTCGCCCATTCTGATTGGCTAAGTGAAAATTCATTAACTAAAATTATTACCTTCCCTTTGTAATTATTTGGATTCTCAGAACCACATAGATTTGTTTTGGACCAATAATATCTTCCAGGATAGGTGAAATCCGGTTTTGTGAATTTTACAAAAGGTCTTTCTTTTGAATTCAGAAACTTAGAAATCTCAAAGTTGGTACCATTAGGATAATTTCTCATGTCAAAAACAATTGCTTTTGTACTACCTAATAGCTGTACCATTTCCGCAACATCTTTAATTCTTAACGTTGCCATATTAACATAACCAATATTGTTTTCAAGTACAATAAAATTGGTTTTTGGCTTTCTTTTTAACTCATTCCTAAACTCAGTAATTCTTGATTCTTTATATGAATACATAGTTAGTGTTTTCTTTGCCACTTGCCCATCTCTAATGAATTCTACATCAAGTGACTTGGCATAACTGCGGGCCACTTTATCAATAAATTGTTTCTGGTAGACAGATTCATTTGAAGCACTAATGTAAGGTCGCTCTTCTTCTAGAAGTTCATGAATAGTTTTACCATCCATTTTGGTAAAAGCATCTCCTAATCGTAAATCTTCTTTAATAGCTAATGAATCTGTTAGAATTTTAGACACTATCAATTTTTGATCTATTATTTTAAACTCAACAGAAAAAAAAAAAACGCTCTTTACCCAAATTCTCCAATTTAGTATAAGCAAAATCAGCATGAGAATCATTTAAACGAGCTACTAGTTTTGCAACTGCTATTTTAAACTCAGGCATACTTTTGGCAGCTAAAAAAACAGGTAGAATATCATTCAATGTCACATCCCACTTAACATCCATTAAATATTTATTTGGAAAAAAATATTCAACAATATTCCAATATCGAAAAAGGGCCAAAAGGCGAGCATTTCTATTGGAGACATCAAAATCTTCGTAATTTTCATTTTTTGCAAATGCATTTTTTCCATCATCAGGATGTACATAAAATTGTGGCCCTTGATGTCGATTTTCTTTGATAAACTCAAGCTTACTTGATAGCGTTTTTGAAAAGTAAATTGTCGCTTTTAACCATGATAAATCCAAATTTTTGTAGAAATACTTGGTTTGCATATAATCATCATTACATGTCAAACATTTTTCAACTATACCAAGAGTTTCTATCCACTTTTCTATCACTTCAGAGAACTCTTTTTTGTTTTTAGCTTTTTCTACTTGAGGTAGAATAGTAAATAATTCTTTGTCCCAATCATACTTCCCACTAGCCACGTTAGGATGATAGTATTTCAAGAAACCCCAAACTTTGGCAGTAGTGGCTAATTTTTCAGTTTCTGATAAAGAATGTTGAGCGTGACTTATTTGAAAAAATAAAAAAAGAGTTAAGGAGAAGAAGATTTTTTGCATAAAGGAAATTTGTCTTTAATTCACTAATTGTTCATTAAAAACAAATATACCTAATTATTTATTCAACCACCAAATACTAGCATTCAACACGGTAGCAAAACTTACCCAAGCCAAATAAGGCAACAATAAATAGCCCGCAATTTTATTGATTTTAGCAAACTGAAGATAGGTTTCATAAATCATCAACCACAACAAAACAATCTCGATTCCGGCTAAAAAAGGATTATGCAATCCAAAAAACAAATAGGACCACAAGGCATTTAAGGCCAATTGAATCGCAAAAAGCGTCAATGCTTTTTTGACAATTGGTTGGTTCCATTCGATTTTATCCCAAACCAAACCCGCTGCCACACCCATCATTACATACAACAAACTCCACACAGGTGCAAAAACCCAATTCGGTGGATTAAAAGAAGGTTTTACTAAAGTGGGATACCAATCTAAAATGGCGGCTTTGGTAACGGTACTCGAAAAGTAACCAATGGCCAAACAGGTGACCACCACTGTGAGAATTCGGGTGAGTTTATTCATTAAATTGAAATTTATTTTTTTCCAAAAATAAAAATTGAAAATTTAAATAAGGCCCAAATTATGAAAAAACTCGCAAAGAATTGCCAGTCAAGGAAGTTTTGTAGGTAGTGAGATTACGTGTTGCGGGACCAACAGTAACTACACCCGTACTACTAAACTGAGCTCCATGGTTCGGGCAAACAAACTTGTTGCCACTAGCACTGTAATTTATAGTAGTTCCTTCGTGCGTACAAGAAGCTGAAACCGCTAAAAAATCACCCGCTAAGGTTCTAGCCACTACAATGCCTTTGGTTACCAAAAAACCACCATTAGTTGCCAAGGAACCCGTACTCACATCGAGGACAAAATCAACCCCTGTTGGTGCTGGATCGCCACCACTTGAATTATCATTGGAACAACTTGTGGCTACCCCTGTGATACAAGCTGGTACTAAAACGGCAGCCGCACCAAAACCTACACGAGCAAAAAATTCTTTTCTAGTCATAATTAAATCGTTTTAATGAATAGTTGACTTCCTAAATGTTAAATAATTAAATAAAAATAAATAAAAAAACTGAAACTTCCACTACAACAAAATCCATCCTTGTAGAGGAAGTGTATAAAATTGAAAAACACTGTGGTCAAAATAGTATATTTGTGCAAAATTTTACTTTTCAAGATGGAATCAACTGTTTTTACACCTTCTTCACCCTATACCCAAAACGTAGACCAAGGTTTTTTTGAATGGAGTGCCCCTAGTAATATCGCCCTAGTAAAATATTGGGGAAAAAGAGACGATTTAGGACATCAAATTCCAGCCAATCCGTCAATCAGTTTTACACTAAATAACTGCAAAACCATTACTAGTGTGGCTTTTGAAAAAAAAGCAAATCAGGACAATTGGTCTTTTGACTTGCTTTTTGAAGGACAGCCCAAAGAGGAGTTTAAACCCAAGATTCAGAAATTTTTGGAGCGAATTGCTCCATTTATGCCCTTTTTGAAAGACTATCATTTTACTATCAATACACAAAATACCTTTCCACACAGTTCTGGAATTGCTTCATCAGCTTCGGGGATGGCGGCTTTGGCAATGAATTTCATGAGTATTGAAAAAGCCTTACACCCTGAAATGACTGAGGAATATTTCTATCAAAAAGCGTCTTTTCTAGCTCGTTTAGGCTCAGGAAGTGCTTGTAGAAGTGTAAAAGGAAATTTGGTTGTTTGGGGAGACCAAAAGAATATTGAAGGAAGTTCAAACCTTTTTGGAGTGCCTTTTTCAGGAAAAGTACATTCGGTTTTCGAAAACTATCAAGATACTATTTTATTAGTCGATAAAGGCGAAAAACAAGTATCGAGTACGGTGGGTCATGATTTGATGCACAATCATCCTTTTGCCATACGTCGTTTTGAACAAGCTCATGAAAATATTGACCAATTGATTTCCATTTTCGAAAACGGAGATTTAGAGGCTTTCATCAAAATTGTAGAAAGTGAGGCCTTGACCTTGCACGCGATGATGATGACTTCTATGCCTTATTTCATCTTGATGAAACCAAACACCTTACAAATCATCAACGCCATTTGGAAGTTTAGAAAGGAAAACAACATACCGGTTTGTTTCACCTTAGATGCAGGGGCGAATGTACACGTTTTGTATCCAGAACATACTAAAGAAAAGGTTTTACACTTTATTAAGAATGAATTAGTTGGCTATTGCCAAAATGGTCAGTACCTTTGTGACCAAATTGGGTTTGGCGCTGCAACATTGTAAACTGTTTTTTGCTATCTTTGACACCTATCTCTAATGCAACGGTTATGGATATCGAATTAGAAAAACTGGAATTAATCAAATTATTGGAAGCAACACAAGACGTAACTATTGTTGCTGCCATTAAAAAGATTTTCAATGCTTCGAAAAAAGATTTTTGGGAAGAATTGACACAAGAGCAACAGTTTGAAATCAATGAGTCATTGAAAGAATATAAAAATGGAAAATTCGTTTCGTTTGATGAATTTATCAAACCTTATTTGAAGTAATGAAAAGAACGGTTGTATCACTCCAAAGGCTCAATTGGAGATGATAACTATTTTTGATTATTTACAATCAAGATGGAATAAAAACACGAAAATAAAATTTGCAAATAAAATAAATGATACTTTACAACTACTAGTTGAGAATCCAGAATTATTTCCAGTTTCAAGTCTTAATAAAAAAATCCGAAAAGGAGTAATTACCAGGCAAACTAGTCTTTTTTATCATTTTAACCAAAAGCATATCGTTCTCGTTGCTGTGTTTGACACCAGACAAGACCCAACAAAAATTAAGAAAATAAAATAATAGCACTATACGTATGAAAGGACCTTTATTTTACTCAAAAATATTACTTTTCGGAGAGTACGGAATTATTCAAGACTCCAAAGGATTGTCTATTCCCTATAACTTTTACAACGGTGCCCTTAAAAAAGAGGAGCATCCTTCGCAAGAAGCGATAGCCTCTAACGGACACTTGAAACGATTTGTAACCTACTTGGAGTCCTTACAAACAGAGCAACCGGACTTGGTACAATTTGACATTGCGACTTTGCAAAAAGATGTGAATGAAGGGATGTATTTTGATTCGAGTATTCCGCAAGGCTATGGTGTTGGAAGTAGCGGGGCTTTGGTCGCGGCTATTTATGACAAATACGCACAACATAAAATCACGGTTTTAGAAAACTTAACCCGTGAGAAATTATTGGAATTAAAAACCATTTTTTCTCAAATGGAAAGCTTTTTCCACGGAAAAAGTTCTGGCTTAGACCCTTTGAATAGCTATTTGAGCATTCCGATTTTAATCAATTCTAAAGACAATATTGAAGCCACAGGCATTCCAACTCAAAGTTTTGACGGCAAAGGCGCTGTGTTTTTGTTAGATTCTGGTATTGTAGGAGAAACCGCCCCTATGGTAAACATATTCATGGAAAACCTAAAAGATCAAGGATTCCGAAACATGCTCAAAACACAGTTTGTTAAATATACCGATGCCTGTGTTGAAAATTTCTTGGGGGGCGACATCAAATCCTTATTTACCAATACTAAAAAATTATCGAAAGTAGTGTTGAGCCATTTTAAACCCATGATACCTGAACAATTTCATGGTATTTGGCAACAAGGAATCGAAACCAACGACTATTACTTAAAACTATGCGGTTCAGGCGGCGGCGGTTACATTTTGGGCTTTACGCAAGACTTGGAACGTGCCAAAGCAGCTTTAAAAGACTACAAACTTGAAGTAGTGTACCAATTCTAAAAAACGTTCAGACGCCATTCAAGATGCAACGAGAGCAAAAGCTATTGTTATTAAAAATCGTTAGTCTGTTCTCTGTTATTCGAGGGTACAACATTCCTATAATTATCATTGCGCAGTATTTGTCGGCTATATTTATTATGGCTCCAGAGCAGCGCGCCTTGAGTATATTATTGGATTTCAACATCTTTATTTTAGTCTTTGCTTCTGCCATTGCAATCGCCTCAGGATACATCATTAATAACTTTTACGACAGCCAAAAAGACTTAATCAACCGCCCAAACAAATCGATGTTGGACCGATTGGTGAGTCAGAAAACAAAACTTCAGGTGTATTTTATCTTGAATTTCATTGTGGCGTTGATGGCTTGGTTTATTTCTTGGCGAGCCTTATTGTTTTTTTCATTCTACATTTTTCTGATTTGGTTCTATTCACATAAATTGAAAAAAATCGTTTTTATTGGCAATTTATCAGCGGCATTGCTGGCAGTTTGGCCTTTTTTTGCCATTCTTTTGTATTACTATCAACCCACTTCGATTGAAGAATTGGAACGCCACAAAGACCATTTTGCGGTAATCTTTGCTCACGCTTCTTTTTTGTTTTTATTGATTTTGATTCGGGAACTAATCAAAGATTTGGAAAATTTGAAAGGTGATTTGGCAAACAATTACCACACGATTCCTGTATTGTATGGTGAAAATTGGTCCAAAAGAATCAGTACAGGATTAACCATTTTAACCTTGGTTCCAGTGTACATTTTGATTGAGTTGTATGATGTGGGCTATATGGATATCTACTTTTATAGTTGTTTGATTGCCATGCTGTTTTTTTTGTTTTTGCTTTGGCCCTCTCATCAAAAATCAGACTACATCAGATTGCACAACATCCTAAAATTTCTGATTGTAGCGGGCGTTTTTTGCATTGTTTTAATCAACCCAAGTGTGCTTTGGCACGGAAAAGACTGGTTATTGAAGCAGTAACTTCTTTAAAACAAAACGTTCTTTAGTGCAGGATTCCCTAGCCCTGATGGGAACGGCATCCTTTACTGCCGGGGTTCGGCAGTAAAGATATAGTGGACAGCAGGAAACAGCTCCTAAAACAAATCGACTTACTAAAAAATACTACTTAACTACTAATAAATTAGTTAGTTACCGTTTTCTAATTATCGAAAATCGTTTCACAAGGATATAAATAGTATCTTTGCACCAAATTAGAGATTATTATGAATAATAAGGAAGGCAACAACAAAAGAGGCGGAGCAAGACCTGCAGGTGCAAGACCCAACTCGAATAAGCCAAAACCTGCAATGCCTAAAAGAGCACAAGGCCCTAAAAAAGCTAAGCCTACTGCCAAAATAGAAGAGGCCAACAAAGTGGTTAAAAAACCGAATCAAGCCGCCAAAAGACTTAAAGAAAAAGACGAAATTCGTTTGAATAAATACATTTCGAACTCGGGCGTTTGTTCGAGACGTGATGCGGATATTTACATTCAATCTGGTAATGTAAAGGTAAATGGTGTTCCCATAACCGAAATGGGATACCTAGTAAAACCAACCGATGTAGTGAACTTTGACGGAAAAGTGTTGACTCCAGAGAAGAAAGTGTACATCTTGTTGAACAAACCCAAAAACTTTACCACAGCCCTTGATGAAGGTCAGGAATACCGTAACGTTTTGGAATTGGTAAAAGGCTCAACTACAGCCAAAATCGCACCGATTGGCAGAATGGATAAAAACACAACGGGTTTGTTGTTGTTTACCAATGACACCGATATGATTCGAAAATTCACTTTACCGAATCAGAAATCATCCAAAATCTACCAAGTTTCTTTAGACAAAAACTTGAAATACGAGGATTTAGAGAAAATCAGCAAAGGTGTCATTCTTGATGGCCACCGCGTTTATGTTGAAGAGGTGAGTTATATTGAAAATGAACCCAAAAGTGAAGTAGGTTTGAAATTACGCTCGGCGAATGTAAAAGTGGTGCGTTCTATCTTCGAACAATTCAATTATGATGTGTTACGCATCGATCGTGTTTCGTTTGCTGGCTTGACCAAGAAAAATTTGCCAAGAGGGAATTGGCGATTACTCACGGATCAAGAAATCATCAATTTGAAAAACATTTAACACAAAGAAATACTACACCATCCCATTACAATCCAATTGCAATGGGATTTTTTAATTATAAAAATGTATGACTCCAGAAAAACTAAACGCTATAGCCTACAAATGGTTTGATTGTTTTAACAAGAAAGAATTAGAAAAATTGTTATCCCTTTATGACGACGAAGCGGTGCACTTTAGTCCAAAACTAAAAGTGCGACAACCTGAAACTCAAGGTTTGATTTCGGGTAAAGAGGCCTTACGATCTTGGTGGCAAGAAGCTTTTGAGAGACTTCCGAGTTTACACTATAAAGTAACATCGCTGACCGCTAATGGCGATCGAGTATTTATGGAGTATATCCGAAAAGTTGAAAATGAGACGGATTTGTTAGTAGCCGAAGTGTTAGAAGTTAAAAATGAAAAAATTATCGCTTCGAGAGTGTATCATGGATAAGATTTTTAAAAAAATGAAGTAGCTTTACCAATAAACAAAACTTTGCAAAAATGAAAAAAAACCGCTTTTTACTAGTCTTTGCACTAGCTGTACTTTTAGTTAGCTGCAAAAAAGAAACGAACGCAACGGACTTCACCGCACTTACCAAAAGTTATTTTGATGACAAAAATGTGCTAAATCCACTGGGAGCTACTCAAAACGGTCAAAACGAATACAACGACCAATTGCAATTTGAAATGACCGATTCGTTCCGAAAAAAACAAGAAGCTTTTTATACAAAATACGAATCGGCATTAAGCACGATAGACACCACGTCTCTTTCCGAAGAAGAACGCAACAGCTATGAGATTATGAAATGGGAAATTGCAATGGGCAAAGAAATGTTGCAATATCCTACCAATTTAATGCCTATCAATCAATTTGAAGGCACACATTTAGCCATCGGACAAATGGCGGGTGGCACTGGAGCACAACCGTTCAAAACGGAAAAAGATTACGCCAATTTCCTAAAAAGAATGGAATTGTATAGTCAATGGATGGACTCAGCTATGGTGTACATGAAAAAAGGCATCAAAGAAGGCGTGGTATTACCCAAAGCCTTAACCCTAAAAATGATTCCACAATTCGAAACCATGCCAACCACTAAAGTAGAAGATAATCTATTTTACTCCGCAGTAAAACTCATGCCCGCTTCGTTTTCGGCTAACACCAAAGCGGATATAGCCAACAAATACAAAAAGGTAATCACTACAAAACTGGTTCCACAATATCAAAAAATTACTGCTTTTTTGAAAACCGAATACCTCCCCGCTTCCAGATCTACAAGTGGCATAGGAAGTCTTGCCATTGGCCAAAAATTGTATAGCAGTTATGCCAAACAATGGACTACTACCACCACTACTCCAGAAGCCATTCACGAATTAGGGCTGAAAGAAGTAGCTCGAATCCGAGGAGAAATGGAAAAAGTAAAAGCCCAAGTAGGATTCAAAGGAAGCTTATTGGCCTTTTTTGACGAAGTGAGAAACAAAAAGGAGTTGATACCTTTTACGCAGCCTGAAGAAGTGATTGCTAATTTCAATCGCATTCATAAAATCATTGAACCGAAAGTCAATCAATTCTTTTCCTTACAACCCAAAACCAAGTTTGAGGTAAGACGAACCGAAGCGTTCCGAGAAAAAACAGCTAGTGCCGAATACAATCAAGGCACAGCCGATGGTAGCCGTCCGGGAATTTTTTACGTACCTATACCAGATGTAAAGAGCTACAATGTATATGGTGACGAAGATTTATTTTTACACGAAGCCATCCCAGGACATCATTTTCAGGTATCGTTACAACAAGAAAATGAAAATTTACCAGATTTCAGAAAATTCAATTGGTTTGGTGCCTATGGCGAAGGCTGGGCCTTGTATACCGAAAGTTTAGGCAAAGAATTGGGATTGTATCAAGATCCTTATCAATACTTCGGTATGTTGGGCAACGAAATGCATCGCGCCATCCGTTTGGTAGTAGATACGGGATTGCACAGCAAAGGCTGGACAAGAGAGCAAGCTATTCAATATTCGCTAGAAAACGAAGCTGAGAGCGAAGCGAGTATCATTGCCGAAATAGAACGCTATATGGCCATTCCAGGACAAGCCCTTTCGTATAAAATGGGGCAACTCAAAATAAAAGAGCTTCGAGAAAAAGCCAAAACCAAAATGGGAAGCCAATTTGACATTAAAAAATACCATGAAAAAGTATTAGAATCCGGTTGCTTACCCTTGGCATTACTAGAAACAAAAATTAATCATTGGATCGATAATAAATAAAACAAAACGGGAGGCCTTTTACTATGGTCTCCCGTTTTTTGGTTACTATAATTAACTACAATCAGAACCTATTATTGAATTTTTTTATTTCGAAAAAAAGAAAATCCCGTGTTTTTTCTTTCTGATTTTTTAATAGAAGGAATAACATATTCTATAGTTGTAACCCCCAACACCAATCGAACGCCTCGTGGCAACAATCCACACAAATAAGTATATTGATCATGTAACAAACTTTCAAATTCCTCAGGCATGTCATTTTTTAAACTCGACATTATATGTAGAGCAACCAGATTCAAAACAGCTCTTGCTGTGGCACTTCTAACACAAATTTCATTAGAAATCATTTCAGGAATACGGTCCTTTTTGATGGTAAAAAGCTGTTCGACAAAATACATTCCTTCCGGAAATACAATTTCTTTGACACAAAAACCATCCAATTCCTTTTCAAAATTTGCAGCAATCTCTCGAGACAAAAGCAGCTTCAAATCCGCACCCTTATGATTGTTAATTCCTATCAATAGCGTTCCAATACAAACTTCAACAGTCTTCCTTACCAAAACCTCATTTTCATCCAAACAATTAGACAACTTAACCAATAAGTCGTTAGAAATTAGATTTTTAAAATAAGGCAGTAGTTGCATACGTAATTTTACTATTAAATATTTCTTAAGATTTTACTTCTAAATAATCGATAAAATGCATAATAAAATCGATTAAGTGATAAAATTAAATGATTTTTATAAAATTTGAAACAAAATTTGAATTTTTTTTAACAAAAATAAAGGATTTAATTTATTAATTTAATAATAAAATGTAGATTTGAGTATGAAAGAATAAGAGGAATTATATTACATAGCAGAAATCCCATATTAACTTAAAAATGTAATAAATAGAAAATATGAAAAATTATGTGTTAAGTATACTTTTGAGTTGTACAGTTTTATTAGTTAATGCCCAAAGTTTAGGCGGAACCAATGAAACGATTGCCCCCTTATACAACAATCTGAGCACTTTTGAAGCTAATAAAATCTTTAATCAAACTTATTTTAAAGATATTGAAGGTACACCTTACCGTTTCAAAGATTTTACCAATGCTGAAATTATAGGTGTTCCCACTAAATTCTTGATGCGCTACAATGCTTTTGAAGACGTCTTAGAAATAAAAAATGAAAAAAACGAAATATACAACGTAACAAAAGAACCTAAATTCAATACGATTATATTTCAAAATGGCCTTTCAATAGTACGATTGATTGCTCTAAATAGCAATCCAAATGATTCAAATTACAAGTATATGTTTGAAATTACGAAAAGCGGCTCATTGGAATTACTTAGACACGATAAAGTAAAATTTACTGAAGGCAGACTACCTCGAAATTCATTTGATTTAGGTTCAAAACCTAAATTTTCTCCTTTTATCTCAACGTACTACATTATTCAACCCGATAAAAAAGTAATCGAATTTCCCGACAGCAAATCAAAATTGTACGCCCTTTACCCTGAACATAAAGCGGAGATCTCCGAGTATATTAAAAAAAATGAGGTGAATTTTAAACTAGAGAAGGACTTGATAGGACTCACGGTTTTATTGAGTAAATTCTAAAAAAAAAGCTTCTCGATTGAGAAGCTTTTTTTGTGCGGATAATAGGACTCGAACCTACACGCCAAGACATTCTATTTGACCAAACCACCAAACATCTGAAAACCGTACAACAACAACTTTAAAACTCAATAATTTCGGTACTTAATAAGGTTTTCTAAACTTAATTGAGAATAGAAAAAAATAGAATAAAATAGAATGAAATCTTAAAACAGTTGGGCAATGGTTGGGCAAGTTTATGAAACGTATTACAAAAATCATTATCTTTGAATTGTTCAAATGTTCAACCGTTCAAAGTTCAAAAAATGGCAACTGTAAATTTTAGATTAAGAAGTAAGGCAAATAAAAACGTATCTATAAAAATACGTCTATCAATAGACCGAAATAATGTATTTGAGTTAAATACAGGTTTTTCAATCCACCCAAAAGACTGGAGCGAAACAACTGGACTCCCCAAACAAACCAATCCCGAAAATAAAATATTATCCAGCGACCTCAAGAAACTAGATTCTTTTGTAACTAAAAGCCTCAATATTGACTTAGGAAAAGGAATATTGATTGACTCCAATTGGTTAGAATTAAAAATCAATGATTGTTTTAGTAGAGTTATAAAAACCGATAAGGGTATATTAACAAATCATATTCAATACATAATCGATAATGCAAACACTCGAAAAGTAAAAAACAAAATTGGTTTGAGTCCTAGCACAATCAAAAACTACAATCTTTTCAAAAACATCATTTTAGAATATCAAAAGAATATTAAAAAACAAATTCAATTTGTTGAGATTACAAAACCTTTTGTTGACAAGTTTACCAATTGGCTCATTAATGATAAAAATTATTCTACCAATTATGCTGGTAAACAATTGGAAATACTTAAAACGGTTTGTATTGATGCAGAAAAAAACGATATACCAGTAACTCCCTATTCAAAAATCATTCAACATTTTAGAGAAAGTGACAAAGACCGTTATATACAAACCTTATCTTTTGCTGAATTGGAACAAATCAAAAATGTAGATTTATCAAACATTGAATACCTCAACCGATTCAAAAAAGAAAACCCCGAACTAACTAAAAATCTTTCAATTACCCCCGAAAGTTTGAACAATGTTCGAAATTGGATTTTGTTAGGTTGCGAGATTGGGCAACGTGGTGGGGATTTGTTAGAAATTACAACCAACAACATACGCTATAATGGTAAAAACTACTATATTGATCTCATACAACAAAAAACAAATAAGAGTGTTACAATTGGTATTATTGCACCTCATGTTGTTCAAATAATAGAAAACCACTTCCCTAAAAAAATCCCACACCAAAAACTAAACGAATATGCAAAAGTGATTTGTAAATTATCGGGAATAGTTGAAATAGTAAAAGGAACAAAACTAAATACAGAAACAAACCGAAAGGAATTAGGAAACTATCCAAAATACGAGTTGATTGCCTCCCATTGTTTTAGACGTTCATTTGCTAGCAATTACTATAAAAAGATACCTACTGCAGTATTGATTGGTATTACGGGACACAGTAAAGAAAGTTTGTTTTTAACGTACATTAACCAACGAGAGGACAAAGACACAAACGCTGATTTATTTATGAAATTTTATGAAGAAATCAACAGAGACAAACCGGCTAAAATGGTATTGTTACCTAACGGCACAAATGAATAAAAAAGAAATATAAGATTTTGAAGCTCGCAAAACGGCCAAAAAATAACAAGTAAAGTTCAATAGACTAAGTAATAAATAAGAACAGGACAGTTATACTGAAATAAACTCAAGTTCAAAAGTTCAAATTAATTCAAGGAATACAGGCAAAAAAAAATGAGAATTGATAATAGTTATACCCTAGACGAATACAAAAAAATTTACCCTGTTTTATTAGAAAAATTTCTACTTGAATATGAAGACCATGACGAATTTATTTTTGCAACTGCAGAAATAGAAAAGGTGTGTTCCGGCCTAATAGATATTCCATCAATCGAGTTTAGTAATGAATTCACACTAAAACATTTTTCTAAAAAAGTACGAGATGGATTTAACAACGATGCTGATCGGGAATTTTTAGAGTTGGCAAAAAAACATAATTTAAGTTCATTTAAAATAATAGCTTTTTTAGAATCAAAACTATCCTATTTCGAAACCAAAACAACTCACACTGAACCGCCCACCGAAAACAAACACCCTAATATATTTATAAATGACAGTTTCAAATTGTTCGAATACATTTTAAATAATCATATTACAGAATTAAGGGGGCGTATAAACGACATTAGTTTTTATTATTGGAAAATGTACAATGACAATTACATTATCCAAAAACCCTATCCATTTGTAGAATGGTTTACTAAGTTATACAATGTTGAAAGTTTTCAAATAAAAACATTAAATACAACTCAAAACGCTAACAGATTAAAACATTATTCAAATTCGTTAGACTGGTTTAAACTTCAAAACAAATAACAGACTGTAAAAAGTACAATTTCAGACTTTAAACAGTACAACCGTATTTAAACCTTTGCCGTATCAATAATTAAAAACATTAGATATGGCACAAGTTCAATTTATCCAAACAACTCCTCAGGAACTACAACAACAAATTAACGAGGGCATAAAAATCCAGTTACAGGAATTTTTAAAACATTTCGCACCAATCCAACCTAAGGAATATTTGACCCGATCAGACGTGGCAAAAATGTTTAGTGTTGACATTAGTACCGTTTCCAATTGGCAAAAATCAGGAAAACTAAAACCTCTCGGAATCTCTGGGCGTGTTTACTTTTTACGATCCGAAGTAGAGGCAAGTCTTAAACCCCTAAACGTTTAAGAATCTGTTTCCAATACAACTACTTCAAAACATTCTTAGCTCCTATAACACAAACTAAAAGATACAAAAAAACGAGAGTTGTTCAGGCTCTCGTTTATACTTTGTTCAAAAGTTCAGTTTTCAACAGGCAATGCTAAAAAACTTCAACAAAGATAATCAATTGGTTGACTTCATAAAAATAATAATTAAGCACTTACAACCCTCTATTTTAGAGACCAATCCCCTATTGGACTTTTACGATACCATAAACTTAACTACCGGCGAGATGAAAACCACAAACAAGAATGGCAACAAGGTAACACCATCAAAAAACGCTTCGTACAAAGGTTTGGAGTTTAAAATTTATGACACGGGAACTATAACACTCTCAGGAAGTTTACATAAGTACTGGAATGATGGAGCGCACAATTACAACGACTTTAATAACGAAGCGGTTTCGTTTATTTTGAACGACTTAAATACAAAATTCGATATTGATCCAAGCAAATGTATTTTGAAGTGTTTAGAGATAGGCATTAACATAACACCACCTGTTCCAACAAATGAAATTTTAGACAATTGTTTACTTCACAAAACAAAACCTTTTGAATATCAAAAAAATTCAGATGAAGGCAAATATAAACAGGTGCAGCACTCTCAATACATTATCAAAATTTACAATAAGGCGTTACACTACAAATCAAAAGGGTTTAAGATTAAAGACGAAATAATGCGTTTTGAAATTAAATATACTAAAATGCAAAAACTGAATGAAAAAGGTATTTTTAGTTTACAAGATTTAATGAATTACGGTTTGCAGAATTTCAAAAATGAGATTTTGAATGAATGGCAAAATGTGCTTTTTTATGACAACACTATCCAAATTGACCATTTAACTAGTAGATCAAAAAAGGCACTATTAGAGTATTCAAACCCAAATTACTGGACTGGATTACTAGCAAACAATCAAACTAAAAACTTTACCTATCATAAAAATCAATTAAAAAAAATTGTTTCCAATAACTCAAACAAAATCCAAGATTTAACCGCAGAGACAATTGGAAAAAAGATTGATTTTCTAAATAGTAAGACTATCCAAATTGACCCTTTAACTATAATGTCAAAACGGATAGTATTTAATGATGAAAACGATACTAAAAAACATATTTGCAAAGTGACTGGTTTTAATATATCGATGCAAAAAGAAAACAGTAATTTACTCTCACATACTGGACTGAAATACTACTACAAAACAGACAAAAGAATCTTTGAACAAATCAAAAGGCGGTACTTATCAAAAATATGGTTTAAGTCAAATTTCGAAACCCAAATAAAAGAGATTGCACATAACATTAGAAACCATAGTAGCAACCAAAACATTAAACAACATAGACTATATCAACCACAACAAATAAACATATTAAACCAATTAGGAATATAAACAACCAACAAATGAAACTAATAAACACAGATACACAATACGATTACTACATTGATTACTTTCAAGGAATAGAAGTAAGTATAAAAAAAGACAAAACAACCAATCAAATTTATTACAGCTCTGATAGTGTAGCAAAAATATTAGGATTTAATAATGCTGATGATATAATACAAAGAAATAGTGATGTCACTAACGCCTTTCTAGATGGTATGAATAAAGGTTTAGTAATATGAAACTTCTAATAACAAAGATTGAGTAAACGAGTACTAGTGTACGAAAGCTTTGCATATCGCATTTGTCTTTGCTAGGAAAAAAATAACTGCACTAGTATTCAAAACATTATTTATCAATTTCGTCTATTGTAAAAGAAAATAATATAAATTATATATATAACTACAAGGACTAAACAAACAACACATGCATAAGTCTAGGTTTGACGAATAGGTAGATTGTTTGTTTGAGTTTCCGAAACGTACACACGAACGTTCAAAGAATGAAAAACTGGGTTTTAATCAATTTAGTGCTTTCATGAGTTTAATATACTGCACTCCAGCAGTCAAGTTGTAAATATCGCAAGGAGAATGGGCACTTGGACTACTATGTAGGAAACATGTCGGAAAATATCTTGTATGCACTACACATAATCCATACCTTATAAGCAAGTTACACACGCACAATGTGTTCTTGATAGGACTGCACTCCCATAGTAGTTCGTGAGTGAGACGTTCGCAGTCAGCGAGCAAAAAGGCAAAAACTTTGGACAATCGTCTCTAATTCACGCCCCCCTGCCTTTTGCAATCGTGTTTTCCTTTGGGCCGGTAGGCGCGAAAAAACTGTATACCACCTCCACCACGCAGCTATATACAATTTTTTATATGCGCCACTTTTGAGCAATACGTATAGCAAGTGCATGTTCCTCCACTTTGTTTCTGAGTAGACTCACTGTTTGAGCTACATCTTCGGCATTTTTGACTTTGGTTGTTCCTTTGAATTGAATATCTTTCTACTTCATCCGGATTACACATAAATTACTGCGGTTGTAGTTATTACCGTCGGTATCTCCTTCCCATTGTAGGTTGAATTCACTTGAGTTAGAATATTTACTAGCAGATTCTCTATAGGATATATTTTTTTTGCCATCTGTTTTAGTATTTAATTTTAAGACGCTTGATTGCAATGATTGTCGGTCTGCGTTCGTTCCATCTGGCTTAATGTTTCTTGCGGTGTTACTAGTTAGGATTGTTTTATGTAATTCTTACAATATTTCTGGTCTGTCCAAATATAAATTAACAAAATATTAGATTTGTTTTGCATATTACAAACGCATTTACAAAATGGTAAAGGATAAAATTGCTATTGGGTTCTATAATAAAACTATCTAGGTGAACACCCAAAGACCAAACCGCATTTTATTGCTCCACTTCTGAAAGACTTAAAATTTGTAGAGTTTAATTTTATCCATACTACTAATTTAGAAAACTTAATTAATTCTAAATATCACTAAAAGTGGGTATTGCAAAAGTTGATTGATAAGATTTACTTTGTTTTGTGTTGTAATCTTGCATGTCACATTTGATAATTAGGGTATCAAAAGTACTCAGTAAATTAAAAATTCATTTCGGATTAATAAGATACTCAGTGTATATGTGATAATAGATAAATTATGACTCTAGTAAGACCTATACAGAAGTTAGCACCAATGCATATATGACGCCAACATGAAAGATAAAAAACTTAAATTAATTGACGAGAACAACTCTCCTCTTTTTAGAATTATGTCCGTTTACAATCTGAACGGACAGAATATTGCGTTTTCAAATAATATTTGTGCTTTCCATATTGGAAACGGACTTGTTATTAGCGTAGCACATAATCTAAGGACATTAGACGGACTCCCTCTTTTGCTTTCTGACACTTTTTTTCAAAATGAACTTACTCCAAAAGTTGACCCGAATGACCTTCCGCTATTTAACCAACATTACACCTCTATTCCAGGGACTTCAAAACGAGTGTTTAATGGTGGTGGAAATCAACCTTTGATAGAGCAATTAGTGAAAATATTAGATGTTGGTAAGGTTGACAGAAGATATTCTAAATTGCATTCAGAAAATTGTTGCAAGCCTTATCTTGTTACAACTTTTAGAAATAATGCTTTTTGCGATGACCCATTATTAAATGTTCATTTTTCTCCAAGCAATTCATTCCACGAAGCAAATCTAAATAGATACACATTTTTAATTGAATTAGAATTATTGGATGAGTGCATCAATGAGGACCTCGCAATTTATAGAATTGTAAACACGCACAATAACATAATAAATAAATTGCCTTCAGTTGAGGTTGATTTTCAGTTGCACGACACAGGCACAGAAAATTATTATTGCCTTCAGACAGCACCATACGACAATTTGGGGAGAATAATCAATGAAGCAAGAATTGAAGGAATTTTAGACAATTTTAGTCAACAAAAGGATGTGCTTGACAACATCTACACTATGGACGGTACTCGATATTTGATAAAGGGATATTTTAGGTTTGGTTCTTCTGGGTCTCCGTATTTAATTTATGACAACGAGACTGAAAAATTTAAAGTTAATGCAGTTCAAAGTCAAGCAAGTTTTATTCAATTATCAATAGAGGGAAAAATGGAAGGTAATTTACAATATGTTAATGGCGTAGCATCTCCTCTTTCACTAATTGAGACAAAGTTGAAGGCAAGAATTAATGAAATTATTTAAACTCAAACATACAAATGCACTAGGTGCTAACAGCACCTATAAGAAATTGGCGGTTCAGTGGTTAAATAAAGCTTTGTGTTTCGTATCACGTTCAGTACTGGCGGACAGTTTAGTGCTTCGAAATCGCAAACTTGTTGCAGCTGCAAAACTTTGTAGGTAATTTCAAAAGAATAGTAATAAATAAAAATGGCGGGCAAAAAATAACTAAAAATTCCATTTCGACGCCTTTAAACTTCGAGTGAAGTAATCGGGAAAATTATAAATTATGAAAAAAAAAATTATTTTAGCAATCGTTACAATTTTGAGTATTGTAAATTACTCTTGTTCAAAAGATGATAACAATAACACACAAAATGCTGATTTGATTATTGGAAAATGGAATGGTGTTTCGAGTACATTTAATGGCACTAACTCTGGTGTTCCTGATAATACTCCTATTACATTTACTTCAGATAATAAAGTTTCCTTTACTTATTTAGGCCAAGGAAATAATGGTCAGGATTTTAACGAAAATGGAACTTGGCAGAAAACAGGAAATACATTAAAAATAACTTGGGATTCTGCAGACCCTGGATTAGAGGTTACAACGTTTACTATAACGGAATTAACTTCTAGTTCACTTAAATGGCAATCAACTGTTGATGGAAAAATCTTAACTGAAAACTTTATTAAATAAGAGAAACTACCTACAACAGCAATAACAAGAAATGACAAATTAAGTGGCAACATCACATATACGTTTCGCAAGAAATTTAGTGGTAGCCGAAAAATATCGGTTACGAACATTGTCACTTCTTGTAGCTGCGGGAACGTTGACTGCTTGTTATCACTGATTGAAAAAAGTGTAATTATATTAGTTTAATTTAGAGGACAGTAATATGACTAAAGATGTTTTGACTTTTATTTTTTTTTTATTTCCTTTATTTTTTATAACCTCATTATTTGTTTTTTTCCTAAGTTATCTTGTAAAATCTTGTGATGTTTTTATCACTTATCGAATAAGAGGTTTTATTAAAAGAGAAGAAATTTATGGTGCCTATCATACAGAAACACTATCAGAGAAAAAAAGATTTTATTTCCTTCCCTTAATTGTATTTAGTTGTTTAGTCGTTTATCACTATATTATTTTTAGAAAAATATTAAAAATAGATTATATTTCTCTTGATGATTTTAAATACAATTTTTGCGTTGTTTTTTGTGTTATTGTATTTCTTATTTCAAGTGTTAAGACTTCATTGTTTGAAGGTATAAATAGAGATAAAATGATTACTGTGTTTATTGCTTCTAGTTTTATGATTTTTGGATATTATACATTTTGCGAACTCATTGAAAAAGATAGAAAAAGATATAGTAAAACAGAAAACTCAATATCGGAGGAGAAATTAAAAGCATCCAAAATTGAAAGTGCTAATTTGCAAATAAAGATTTATGAAATAGAGGAAAAAGTTAATGATTTAGAGATCGCATTAGACGATTTCAAGAGTAAAATAGGCGAAGTAAGTATTGAAAACTACGATAGTAGTATGCAAAATGTTCATTCGAAATTTAGTGATGTGGAGGGTAAATTGAATGAATTAAAAAGCGATTTTTGAAATAAAAAAATAATAGCATTGCTAGCACTTAATTTTCTAATTTCTGTAAATACCTCCATAATTCATTACTGAGAGTATTAATCATTAAAAAAGGTGTCGATAAAATTCAAGAACTTTCTCAAAATAGTATCTCCAACTTTTGATCTTTGTAAAATAGAAGGTTGATTTTCCAGCACTTCCACTACTTCTTGTTTGGTAGGGATTCGTTGGGTAAATAAATAATCTTCGGTTAGTTTTTTAAGTTTGTCCGCATTCAATTTTTCATCGGTTACAAACTGGTTAAAAGCTTTCTCTTGCTCTTCAATCATAAAAGCAGCATAACCCTCTTCAATAGACATATCATCTAGCGCCGGTAAGTTTTCTTCAATGAAACGTTCTATCAATTCTCGTTTGCTACGCAGTTTAACATTACCCGCAACAAGATCTAATATTTCCTTTTGTCTGCGTTCTTTTTCCGCTGGGTTTATTGCTCTTAACTTGGCTAACAATCCTAAAATATAGGTTACTGTAATATCATCGCGATGAATCAATTCTAGTTCAAAATCAACTTCGTTAAGTATGGAGGTTTTTTCTTTTTTACCTTTATCTGATAACTCTAAGTATTTGGATTTATAATTTTCAAATTCTTGTTCGCCTAAAGTAATATCATCAAATTTAAAATCTACAAATGAAGCAATTATGTTTTTTAACCTAATGACTTCACGAAATGCTTTTACAAATTCCAGTTCTTCATCTTCTGTATATAAATCATCTACTGATTCGAAAGTTGGGGTAATTGCTATTAAACTAGCATAGGCTTCATTAATTTCTTTAACGTAACTTTCGTATGGTTTTAAGATGATAATTTCTTTGGCCTTTTTATCTGAAAATAAAGCAATAGCATCATCCGTGGCTTTCTTCAGATTTCTAAAAACAACAATATTTCCCTGTGACTTTTTATCACCCAAAATTCTGTTGGTTCTGGAATAGGCCTGAATTAAACCATGGTACTTTAAATTCTTATCTACAAACAAAGTATTCAAGGATTTGCTATCAAATCCCGTGAGAAACATATTAACCACAAACAAAATATCTACCTGTTTGGTACGAACTCGTTGTGCTATGTCTTTGTAATAATTATAAAAGGATTGACTATCTTTCGTAGTCCAACTGGTTTTAAATGTCTTATTATATTCTTCAATATAACTCTCCAGTTTATCTCTTTTGTGGAACGCATTATAGATTTCGCCATTTTCAGCTACTTCATTAAAATCTTTTTCATCATAATCTTCCACATCGCTGATCATTTCATCATTGGCACCAAAACTAAAAATAGTTGCCATCTTTAAATCATGTTTACCCTCTTGTTTTAATTTGAGAAACAAATCGTAATATTTAATCAACATTTCGACACTACTCACACAAAACATAGCCGTAAAGGTTTTGTTTTGTGTTTTTATTGGATGTTGCTGAATAACATAATTAGTAATCTTTTCGATACGATCATTGCTTTCTAAAAGTTCTTGAGTGTCAATTGCTTCGACTTCAATATCAATTTCGTTTTGAGAATTCTCACGTTCTCTGTATTTACCAACATATTCTACCGAAAAGCGCAATACATTTTCATCCTTGATAGCATCTGTAATCACATAACTATGCAATTGTTCTCCGAATAAACTTGCCGTGGTTTGGTTTTGCTTATTTTTAGACAAGGCATTTTCTACAAAAATAGGTGTACCGGTAAACCCAAACATTTGATAGTTTTCAAAATATTGGGTAATCTTTTTATGCGTGTCTCCAAATTGCGATCGGTGACATTCATCAAAAATAAAAACTATCTTTTTGTTTTTGAGATCATCCATTGTTTTAAGATGGTGTTCTCTTGTAATGGCATTGTATAATTTTTGAATCGTCGTAACAATCAACTTACTATTGCCATCTTTAAACTGACGTACTAAATTGGCCGTGTTATTGGTTGGATCAATACAATCAGGTTTAAAGGCATTGAATTCTTTGGCGGTTTGGTAATCTAAATCTTGTCTGTCTACACAAAAAACTACCTTATCTACCTTTGGTAATTGGGATAATATTTGACTGGCTTTGAACGACGTTAAGGTTTTACCCGATCCTGTAGTGTGCCATATATAACCGTTGTGATTGCTGTTTTTTACCTTATCAATAATGCGTTCTACGGCATTAAATTGATACGGACGTAATACCATCAACATTTTATCAGAATCATGCAAAACGGTGTATTTCGTGATCATTTTAGACAAATGACATTTCTCTAAAAAAGTATTGGCAAAATCTTCTAGTTTAGAAATCCGTTTGTTGTTTTCGTCGGTCCAAAAGAAGGTTTGTTTGTAATCCGGTTTTTTGTTTCCAAAATTGCTGAAGTATTTGGTGTTTACTCCGTTACTGATTACAAATAACTGCACATAATTAAACAAGCCAGTATTGGCTGAGAAAGAGTGTTTTTGATAACGATTGATTTGATTGTAGGCTTCTTTTAATTCTAAACCTGTTTTCTTTAATTCTATTTGCACCAAAGGCAAACCATTGATTAAAATAGTAACATCGTAACGGTTTTTGTAATTGCCCTCAACTGTAATTTGATTGGTTACTTGATACTGGTTTTGACACCAAAAATCCATATTAATGAATTCCACATATACCAGCTCGTTTGCCTCATTTTTGAAGGCAAACTTATCTCGAAGTAACAACGCTTTTTCAAAGATGTTGTTAGATTTGGTAAGGTGGTTTAGAATTTGCTTGAAATCACTATCTGAAAAAACTTTGTTGTTGTGTTTCTCTAATTGCTTTTTGAGATTGACTAGTAAATCATTTTCATCCTTAATGGTTACTTTATCGTACCCATTAGCGGCTAACTGATTGACTAGGTTTTGTTCTAAAATTAATTCGGATTGTGATGTCATGCTTTATTAATAGTTCGAGATTCTTTACAAATCTCGAAGTTTATTTAATTTTATGTTTAGCTAAAAGAGCTTCAAAATTATCAGATCGCACAAAATTTTGCTTCACTTTATTGACTTGAATAATTTCTAAAAAACCTAATTTAACTAATCCTAATAAATCTGTTCTGGCAGTAAAATTGGAAATTATAAAACGATTTTCTGTTTCTTTTACAGTAAAAATACTTTCGGGTTCATCAAAGATAATTTTCAAAAGTTGCGCTTGTCTTTCATTTACATTCGGAATTTTTACAAAACTTGCTATTTGCAAATTTTCTTTTTGCTTTAATTGAATATATGCTTTCAATGCTTCAAATGCTTTATCCATAACTTTTAAATGATAGGTCATGAAATAGGACAAATCATTATTGTCATTTTCAGTATACAAATAGGCTTTTTCATATTGATTTTTAGTATCCTGTATTATTTTAGAAATAGATAAATACTCTGTTAACCAGTATCCTTTTTTTAATAAATACCAATAAAACAAAGCTCTTGCTGTTCGACCATTTCCATCGGTAAAGGGATGGATATATCCAATCATAAAATGGATAACAATACCTTTTAGAATAGGATGCATGAATGATTCTTTTGAATCTGAATTAAAGAAATTGCATAAATCTTGAATAAGACCTTCTATTTCTTTTTGGTTGGGTGGTGTATGTACAATTTCTCCATCAATATGATTTACAACATGAACATCGTCAGAATTTCTAAATGCCCCTTCTTCAGTTTTATTATCTAATGTATCACAAGCCACTAAACCATGGATGTAAAGCAATTTTTCTGGTGATAAATCGTCATTTCTATTTTGGGTAATGTGCTTGATGGTTACATAATTATTAACAATCATTTGCTCCGATTTGTTTTTTGGTTTTACTTCTTTACGAAGCATTTCTTTAGCTTTTTTACGGGTAGTATTAGCACCTTCAATTTGGCTACTTGAAATGGCTTCTTCCATAATAGAACTAACTAAATATCTTGTTTTATCTGCATCTGGAATAATGCTTTTAGCCCCCATATAACCTCCTATATTCATATCAAAATAATGTAAAATTTTTTGAATATAATCAGTACTTACATAATTAAAATTGTATTTACCAAAAGTTAAATTCTTGTAATTAAACTCTCTTGAAATTTTAACAATGGACCATATTTGTTTAGGGTCAAGGTCATCAATATTTTTATATTTTATTTTATCCCAAAACAAATACTCATTATTGATTTCCTTTATTTTTAATACTACGTTTGGCTTATTGGCTAAAGCAAAAGTTTTAGGTGTAAAGGTTACTTTTGGTGCTTGTTCAATCATAATAAAAGGATTTATAAAAATACAAATATAGCAAAACTTCGAGATTTATCGATAATCTCGAAGAATCTAGACGAACATTTGCTGCAACAACCCTTTTTTATACTCTTGGGTGTCTTCTATTTGATTGGAAACTAACTCTATTTTTTCATCAATAGCTGAAAGGAAATTGGCGATTTTGGTTTGTTCAGTTTTATTTATAGATAATTTTAAATTAAAATTTTTCAAATCCTTTTTTTGAATATTAGGCAAACCAGAACCAACTCTTAATGCCATTAATTCATTTTGATTAAATTTCAACAATTGAAAAAGATATTCATTATTTATTTTCTCTTTATCAATAACTTTAATAGAATAACAATGACCGCCACACCAAAACTTAGTTTTAATAAAATTTACATAACCACAAGAATTTCCTCCCTCACTAATTATGATTGTGTTTTCATTTCTATTATGTTTATCTGTGTAACCGGAAGGCTCTATTCCACCACTGATTGATGGATAAATATCAAAATCATTTAAATCATCTTTATTAAGTTGATTACCCTTATTAATTTCTACAATATCTCCCAGCTTTTTCTCTTCCCAATCCTCAAAATCCTCCCCATTATCATCTTTAAACCTAATTTCTTGGTTGAATATTTTTTGCATTATGCCTTTTTTGTATTCTTCTAAACGGGATTTTTTTTCTTTTAAAAGGTTTATTTTTTCATCTACTGAGGAAAGGAAATTGGCTATGCGGGTTTGCTCTTCTAATGAAGGGAAATTAAAAATAAAATCATTTATTTTTGTTAATGTTATTCTCTTTAAAGCTTGACCTGCAATTGCTTTATTAATTTCGTTCTGTCCTATTTCAGAAACTAAAAGATGATATAAAAAATAGTTATTGAACTTTTCTTTAAGTCGAATGTAAGCTACACTTGATAATAAACTAAATTCGTAATCTAAATAATTTACACAAACTTGACCTATTGTACCATCCTTTGTTAATAATACATCTCCTATTTTAACATCACAAGACTTGTAAATTTTTTCGTGATCTTCTCTTGAAATATACTGAAGATTTGAAAAATCAATATATCCGTTTTTAACATTTTTAGAAGTTAAATATTGAAAATCATTTATATCAGTTGAAGTTTTAGGTGAAAAATGCGTTCCATCTTTTATTTTCAAACTTATATCGATTAATTTTTTACTAATCCAATCTCCTTCAAACCCCGGAAATCTCAATATTGGTCGTAACTTATCCATATTAAAAAGGGGTTTTAACATTTAAAGCTGCACAAAATGAAGCAATAGTAGTATCGACATCTTTCATTTTATCATCTACGGTTTGTAATTTTTCTGCAATTGCATTGATGTCAATTTCAACTGCTTCCTCAAAGGTATTTACATAACGCGGAATGTTTAAATTGTAATCGTTGGCTTTTATTTCATCGAGTGTAGCAATGTTGGAGTATTTATCAATTACCGCTCTGTTTTGATAGGTTTCAATAATTTTTTCAATGTCCTGTTCTCTTAAAACATTTTGATTTTTTACTTTTTCAAAACCATTACTTGCGTCAATGAATAAAATGTTATCTGGAGTTTCTTTGCATTTTTTCAATACCAAAATACAGGTTGGTATACTGGTACCGTAGAATAAATTTGCTGGTAAGCCAATTATAGCGTCAATGTAATTACGGTCTTCAATTAAGAATTTACGAATGTGCCCTTCTGCAGCTCCACGAAACAAAACTCCGTGAGGCGCAACACACGCCATAATACCGGCATCGTCTAACTGGTGAACCATGTGTTGGATAAAAGCAAAATCTGCTTTTGTTCCGGGTGCTAAACGACCGTATTGAGAGAAACGATCATCGTTTGCAAATAAAGGATTGGCAGACCATTTGGCCGAAAAGGGAGGATTAGCTACAATAGCATCGAATTTAAAATCTAAATGTTGAGGTTTCTCGAGTGTATCCTCGTTTTTAATATCGAATTTATGATAATTAACATCGTGCAAAATCATATTCATTCGTGCCAAGTTATAGGTAGTACGGTTTTGTTCTTGCCCGTAAAAATGTCCTACTTCTTCCACCTCTCTAGCTACACGAAGCAACAACGAACCAGAACCACAAGTTGGGTCATATACAGATTTCAATTTGCTTTTACGAGTGGTAACAATACGGGCTAGAATAGTAGATACTTGTTGAGGAGTATAGAATTCACCCGCTTTTTGTCCTGCTCCTGCAGCAAATTGTGCAATTAAATATTCATAAGCATCGCCTAGCACATCGCCTTCGGTATTGTCAAGATCGAAATCAATTTCATCCAATGCCGTTAGTATTTTTACAATAACATCGTTACGGTCCTTGGTGGTGCGTCCAATCTTAGTAGAGTTCAAATCGATATCATAGAACAAATTATCAAAATCGTCCTGACTATCCGAACCCATGGTACTTTTTTCGATACTGTTTAAAACATTGGCTAAGTCTTCGAGAATGAAAGTACTTTGTATTTGTTCTTCATCATCTTCATTGAAAACTTTTGCATTTCCTTTTTTGGCTAGGTTGGAGAATAATTCTGAAGGTTTTAAAAAATAGCCAAGCGCATCAACAGTTGCTTCTTTTAAAGCTTCTAAAATTGCTTTGCCCTCAGTGCTGTTTTCGTCTATTTCATTGAATACTAAACCATCAGGTTTAAGGAATTCATTAGCCTTTTTTTCTAATTTTTCAGAAAGGTATTTATAGAAGATAAATCCTAAAATATAATCTTGAAATTGATTGGCGGATATTTTACCTCTTAATATATTGGCAATAGCCCAAAGTTGAGATTCTAGAAGTTTCTTTTGATCGTCTGACATTGTTGATTTTTTGTTTAAAGGTATAAATGTAGGATTTTAAATTATTTATTTCAAGTCAAACTTGATTGTTTAGTTTTTGTGATACCAATATTGGTACTTATTCAAAAAGAAGATACGAATGTAATTATGTCATTTTAAGAGTCCTCTCTCGCTTCTTCATTTTTGTTAGGTCAAAAAAATAAAAACGGTAAAAAAAAATAAATCAAGGCAACTATACCTTGAAGAAATCTTCGATGGAAAAAAACTAAATAAAAATGGTTTTTCAATGCCGTTGGGCAATGGTTGGGCAAGTTTTAAAACAAAAAACCCTAACTATATAATAGTCAGGGTTTTAGTGCGGATAATAGGACTCGAACCTACACGCCTTGCGGCACCAGATCCTAAGTCTGGCACGTCTACCAATTTCGCCATATCCGCGTTGGTGGGTGCAAATATAAGCATAAGTTCTAATTTTCAAAGCAATTTTTTAAAAAAAATATTCTTCTATTTTTTGTACTTTTGAAAGCATTAAAAAATCAAACCACTTCATGGAAAATATAAGTAATTACGTTCAGCAAAACAAAGAACGCTTTATCAATGAATTAATCGAATTGTTAAAAATTCCCTCTGTTAGTGCTGATACCGCCTTTTCTCAGGATGTATTAGATACCGCAGATGCAGTTAAAGCAAGTTTAGAACAAGCCGGCTGCGATAAAGTAGAAATTTGCGAAACGGACGGCTACCCTATTGTATACGGCGAAAAAATCATCGACCCCAATTTGCCTACTGTATTAGTGTACGGACATTATGATGTACAACCTGCTGATCCTGTTGAACTTTGGGATTCTCCGCCATTTGAACCCGTAATCAAACCCACAGCCATTCACCCTGAAGGCGCTATTTTTGCTCGCGGTGCCTGCGATGATAAAGGTCAAATGTACATGCACGTCAAAGCTTTTGAATATATGATTCAAAGCAATACTTTACCTTGTAACGTTAAATTCATGATTGAGGGTGAAGAAGAAGTAGGTAGTGTCAACTTGAAAACCTTTGTAGAAAACAATACCGAGAAATTAAAAAATGACGTGATTTTAATTTCGGATACGGGAATGATTTCTAATCAACAACCTTCCATCACTACAGGATTACGTGGATTGAGTTATGTAGAAGTAGAAGTAACTGGTCCTAACCGCGATTTACACTCAGGTTTGTACGGTGGTGCGGTGGCCAACCCTATCAATATCTTATCCAAAATGATTGCTTCGTTACACGACGAGAACAATCACATTACTATTCCTGGTTTCTATGACAATGTCGAAGAATTATCTCTAGAAGAAAGAGCCGAAATGGCCAAAGCCCCTTTTAGCTTAGAAAACTACAAAAAAGCACTTGACATAAACGATGTCTATGGCGAAATTGGCTACACTACAAACGAGCGCAATTCGATTCGTCCAACACTCGATGTGAATGGAATCTGGGGAGGCTATACTGGTGAAGGTGCCAAAACAGTAATTGCTAGCAAAGCTTATGCAAAAATTTCGATGCGCTTAGTACCTAATCAAGATTGGGAAGTGATTACCGATTTGTTCACCAAACACTTCATAAGTATTGCTCCAGCTGGCGTGAGTGTTGTAGTAAAACCGCATCACGGTGGTCAAGGTTATGTAACTCCAATCGATAGCATTGGTTACCAAGCCGCCAACAAAGCCTATACCGAAACCTTTGGCGTTCCTGCCATTCCAGTTCGTTCCGGTGGAAGCATTCCTATCGTTGCATTATTCGAAAAAGAATTGAAAAGCAAAACGATCCTGATGGGATTTGGTCTAGACTCCGATGCAATTCATTCACCCAACGAACATTTCGGAATTTTCAATTACCTTAAAGGAATCGAAACCATTCCGCTTTTCTATAAATATTTTGTAGAGTTAAGCAAATAAACACTCTTTTTACATAAACATCCGCTTGTTCTCCAGAATGAGCGGATTTTTTTTGGGCGTAACCCGCAGAAAAAGCGGGTCGGGTCATCCGCTATATCTTTTTGGTCCCTCGCCGAAAAAGCGCGTCCCCAAAAAGGATGCCGCTCCTACCCCTTACGCAAAACCGTTTCTAAACTACTCATTGCAAAAAAGTTAATCCTTTTGTTGCACATATTATTTTTTATTCTACATTTGTAGAGCAATGTATTATTCTGTAGAGCAATGACAAAACCAATTTTTCTATTTGTACTGTTTCTTTTATGTAGTTGCCAAGTACAACACATCAATCAAAAGAAAGGCAAAAAAATGCACGGTAAATGGATTGAAGAGTATGCTTTGGACACCATTCTATACAAATCTATTGGTAGCTACAAAGAAGGAGAGCCAGTCAAAAAATGGAAATATTATGCCAATGGCAAAATCATCAAAAAAGAAACCTATAAGAAAAAGTATTGCAAAGTGCGCTTCTACCATCCCAATGGAGCGCTTCAAGCCAAAGGAATTACACAGTTGATTGAAAAAGGGAAAGACATTCATTGGTTTTACTCCGGCCAATGGGAGTATTTCGACACCAAAAAAGATTTAATCATCACCCGTTTGTACGACAAGGGAGAACTTATCTCAGAAAAAGAAATAAAAAATACAAAACAATAAACTATGCAACAACTCACCAACGCCGAAGAACAAGTGATGCAGCATTTGTGGCAACTCGAAAAAGCCTTTATGAAAGACCTACTCGAAGCCTACCCTGAACCAAAACCTGCTACAACCACCATTGCAACCTTATTAAAAAGGATGATTGACAAAAAATTCGTTGCTTACAATGAATTTGGAAACTCACGGGAATATTATCCATTGATCAAAAAAACAGATTACTTCTCGAAACACGTCAATGGACTAATTAGTAATTTCTTTAATAATTCAGCTTCTCAATTTGCTTCGTTTTTTACCAAAGAAACAAACCTAACCACCCGAGAATTGGAGGAACTAAAAAAAATCATCGATAACGAAATCCAAAAAAAGAAATCATGATACAGTACTTGCTAACTTCAACTATCGCTGCCACTATCCTAATGGTAGTATATCAGCTTTTTCTAGAAAAGGAAAAAATGCATCATTTCAATCGCTTTTACTTGTTGCTTAGTTTGCTTTTTTCACTTCTAATTCCTTTTATTTCGATTGAAATTATTGAAGAAATCACGACTCCTATAAGCGCTCCAATTCCAATGAGCCTTTCAGGCGGAACTATAGTAATTGCAGAAGAAACTAATTATCTAGAACAAACACTATGGGGTATTTATGTCTTAGTAACTGCAATTCTGCTTTTTAGATTTACTCGAAATATTATCACTTTTTATCAATTAAAAAAGAATAACACAACACTCACGTTTCAAAACGCGACTTTAGTTTTACTAAAAGAATCTGTGTTGCCGCATACTTTTATGAATTCTATTTTCATCAATGAAGCGGAATACCAAGAACGTAAAATTGAAAAAGAATTGTTTGCACACGAATTGACCCATGTCAATCAAAAGCACACCCTAGATGTTCTTTTTGTAGAGTTGATTAAAACTGTTTTTTGGTTCAATCCTTTGTTTGTTTTATACAAAAAAGCCATACAGCTCAATCATGAATTCCTAGCCGATGAAAAAGTAGTGCAATCGTACCAAAACATTCCATTTTATCAATCGCTATTGTTATCCAAAGCGAGTTGTAACCCGCCTTTGTATCTAGCCAGTAATTTAAATTTTCAAGTCACCAAAAAACGCTTTCTTATGATGGGTCGGAATTCTTCGAAAAAAATAATACTTGGCAAACAGCTAGCACTATTGCCAATTTTTACGGCACTTTTCTGTCATTTCTGTATCGATAGTGTTGCACAAATACAAACAACAAAAGCAACAAACACAATATATACTACTGCAACAAGTAACGACAGAGATATTTACTACGCAGGTGTTTTAGTTAATGTTACTGACAAAAAAAGGAATATCAACTTCTCCAAAAAGTATGAAGCACTTATCTTAGAAGAAAAGAATAGATACCTACCTTTTGCTCCTAAAAAATATTCAAAAAAAACCCCAACAAAAGCAGAATTTGAAGATTTCAAAAACAGTAAAAAATATGCCATCTGGATTGATGGTATTCACGCCAACAATAATCATTTAGAGGTCTACTCACCGGACAAAATTGCCTATTTTACAGGAAGCTTTGTTCATAAAAATGCTAGGAGCAAAAAATTTCCACAACCTTTTCAGTATAATTTCTATACTGAAGCCTATTATGATAAACATTTAAAAAATGCACATAAAAAGTTTTCTGGTAAAAGCATTAACATTACCGTGCCTGAGCCAAAAAAAACGTCTCAAATACAAAATATTTCGTCAAAAGAAGAGCCTCTTTCAAGTCTTACACCTACAAAAATAATTGAAAGTGCTACTTCTGTACCAAATAAAGACGTTTATACAGAAGCAGGTGTAACTGAACATCCTGATTTTCCTGGAGGGATGAAGAAGTTTTACCAATTTGTAGGGGAAAATTATCAAATCCCAACAGAATTCAAAACAAGTGGCAAATTGCATGTTAAATTTATGATAGAAACTGATGGAAGTCTAAGTAATTTTTCTATTCTAAAAGACATTGGTTATGGTACTGGTGAAGAAGCAATACGAGTACTTAAAATGTCTCCAAAGTGGATTCCAGGTAAAAAAGATGGAGTACCAGTACGTGTAGAATACAGTATGCCAATTACAATACAAACTCCAAATACATTATAACTAATAATTTTATTAGCTACTAAAAGTATTTATAAATTAACCAATTTAAACTCAGTGGTATATTTATAATGATCGAGTACGTGTTTAATAATATTTCCTATAGCCATAAACTAAAAACCAATAAAAAAAAAACCGCTTCTCTTATACTACAAGTTTGGAGAAGCGATTAACAAATAATCTCAAAAAAAATAAACAAAAGAAAATCAATGAAACACCTTATCAGGATTGTATCCTATATAAGGCATTTCTTGTTCATGAAACACTACGCCATAGGATTCAAGTTCTTGTAAAATGGGCAGATATACTTCTTTTCGAATGGGCAATTGCACCCCTGGAGTGGTAATTTTTCCATTCAAAATTAACAACGTAGCCATCGCTACAGGTAAACCCACCGTTTTGGCCATGGCCGTATAGGTTTGATCATCGCCTATACAAACCATTTTGGAATCAATTTGCAGTTGCTCTCCTGAAAACTCATACCCAAACTTGTGATACATCACAATCATATCTTTATCTTCGGGCTGTAACGTCCAACTGTCGGTTAAAATTTTCTCTAATATTTGTGCAGGCGTTGCGTTTTTCAAACCTACTTTTTTGGTTTTACTAAACAAATCCAACTCTACTAATTTATCCCACATGATATCGTCTTGATCTATTTTAAGCAAATGACGCATTTTTAGTTCCACCGAATCGGTAGGATGATAAGGCAAAAAGGCATTTACAAATTGTCGATACGACATGTTTTCTGAACCTTCTACTACATAACTATCATCGGTCATTCCTAATTGTACAAACATATTCCATGCTTTTGAGAATCCTACTCTGCGAATAGTCCCTCGATATAAAGTAAGCACCTCGTCCAAACCGTACACCGAACGATACTTTAAAGAATCGCGGTTGGAGTAGGCTTCAAATCTACCATAGCCTTCTACTTCTAAAAATTCGGTTCTGCGAAACAAATTGCAATACGGTATGTACTTGTAGGCCCCTTCTTGGATGAATTTAGCAGCACCACCTTGACCTGCCAACACCACATTTCTTGGCGCCCAGGTAAATTTATAATTCCATAGGTTATTGTCAGATTCAGGGGCTACTAATCCACCACAAAAGGATTCAAACAACAACATTTTCCCGCCTTTGTCTTTAATTTCATCGATCACCTTCATGGCACTCATATGATCGATCCCTGGATCTAGACCAATCTCGTTCATAAAGACCAATCCTTTGGCTTTCACTTCGGCATCTAAAGCCTGCATCCCTTCGCTGATGTAAGAAGCCGTGACCATATGTTTGCCAAACAGCAAACAATCTTTAGCTACTTCCAAATGCAAATGAGCGGGCAACATAGAAACCACTATAGCTGCCTGTTGGATGGCCGCTTTTCGAGCCTCGGCATTGAAAATATCTAATGCCATTGGGGTGGCATTAGGGTGGTTGTGGGTCTTTTTTTGAGCCATCGCTAAGGACAGATCCGCAATTACCAGATGTAATTGCTCTGCTTCCGATTTGGAAAGCAGGTATTGAATCAAAGAAGAAGCGGATCTTCCGGCACCGATAATTAAAATTGTACGCATAAAATATATTTATTTAACACAAACATAGTATTTTGTTGTATTTATAACAAAACAATTGTGTTAAAAACGTAAAAATTTAAAAATTTAACTTGTAGCGATACTAAACTTAAAATCTTATAAATACATTTGTACCGATTTTAGCATTGCCTATATGAGTAAAAATGTTACAGCTATTGCAGCTTTACTAGGAATGACGGCCATTATTTTGGGGGCTTTTGGTGCTCATGCTCTAAAAAACTTACTTCCTACCGATGCCTTAAATACCTTTGAAACGGGTGTAAAGTATCAAATGTATCACGCACTGTTCTTACTTTTCGTGGGGCTTCATCCGCAATTGTCTAACACTACTCAAAAAAACATTACACGTCTTACCCTTTTGGGTGTACTTTTCTTTTCGGGATCCATTTATTTATTGGCTACCAACTCCTTAACTCCTTTTGATTTTAAAACTATTGGTTTTATTACTCCTATTGGAGGTCTCCTCTTAATTTCAGCTTGGGGCTATTTGTTATTTGACTTTTTTAAAGGCGCAAAAAAGAAAATTTGAATTTAAAAGTCGGTCTTTAAAATTATTTTATACTTTTACAGCAAAAACTAACTATCAACAAATAATCGAATGGAAACTAACACACTTTTTACGAAATCGATTTCGCTTACAGACATAGGTATCGAAAATGCAAAAATTCAATACCAACTAACTCCAGATGAATTACATGATTTAACCCTTGCTTATGGGCAAGGTGTGGAAAGTTCCTCGGGAGCATTAGCCATTAATACAGGTACATTTACGGGTCGTTCACCACAAGATCGATTCATTGTTAAAGATAGCATTACCGAAAATCAAGTGTGGTGGGGCAATATCAACATACCCTTTGAACCAGCTAAATTCGATGCATTATTAGAAAAAGTAGGCAAGTATCTTTCCAACAAAGAATTATTTGTTAGAGACGCCTATGTTTGTGCCGATACCAATTACAAGATGAATGTAAGGGTTATCACTGAGACCCCTTGGGCCAATTTATTTTGTTACAACATGTTTTTAAGACCTGAGGCACAAGAATTAGAACATTTTACACCAGAATGGAAAGTAATCTGTGCGCCTGGTTTTGAAGCCGATCCTGCTGTAGATGGTACACGAAACAAAAATTTTGCAATCTTAAATTTCACTAAAAAAATAGCTCTAATCGGAGGAACTGGCTATACTGGTGAAATGAAAAAGGGCATTTTTTCGGCCTTAAATTTCATACTACCCGTAGATAAAAATACGTTACCGATGCATTGTAGTGCCAATGTAGGAGCCAATGGAGATACAGCAATCTTTTTTGGATTGTCCGGTACCGGTAAAACCACTTTGTCTGCTGATCCAAATCGAAAACTAATTGGAGATGACGAACATGGCTGGACCAATGAAAACACGATTTTTAATTTTGAAGGCGGATGTTATGCCAAAGTGATCAATTTGACAGAAGAAAACGAACCTGAAATTTTTCACGCTATAAAGCGAGGAGCTATTTTAGAAAATGTGGTATTTAAACCCCACAGCAACGAAGTCGATTTTACCGATAATTCTATTACCCCAAATACACGAGTTAGTTATCCTATAACACATATTGACAATATCCAACCCGGATCTATTGGTAAAAACCCCAAAAACATCTTCTTTTTGACGGCAGACTCCTTTGGTATATTGCCTCCTATTGCAAAACTGACTCCTGGACAAGCCGCCTATCATTTTATTTCGGGCTATACGGCAAAAGTTGCGGGTACCGAAGCCGGAGTTACAGAACCTCAACCAAACTTTTCGGCTTGTTTTGGCGCTCCATTCATGCCTTTGCACCCCACTCGTTATGCTGAAATGTTAAGCCAGAAAATGAAAGAGGCCGATGTTAAAGTCTGGCTGATCAATACCGGATGGACCGGAGGGCCTTATGGTATAGGTAGCCGAATGAAATTGAAATATACACGTGCCATGATCACCGCTGCATTGAATGGCGACTTGGACCACGTTGAATATCAAGACCACGTAGTGTTTGGTATAGCCAAGCCTCAATCGTGTCCCAATGTACCAAGCGAAATATTGAACCCAAGAAATACTTGGGACGATAAAGACTTGTATGATGTAAAAGCTGTAGAATTGGCCGAAAAATTCAAAACTAACTTTAAAAAGTTCGAAGAATTTGCCAATGCGGAAATCCTAGCAGGTGGACCAAAATCACTTTAAGAAAACCACACTAAACCAAAATAAATCAACCAAAACCAAGAAGAGCTGTTCCACGGAACAGCTCTTTTTTTATATTCTTTAACTATTTTATATTCATACACTTAGATTGTATTCCGTTTTTTGGCCCTAAATTTGTAATCATCAATCAAAAAATCAATCAATCATGTTATCATCCTTTTTTATTGTCTGCTCTGGAGTAGACAAAAACCTCTTAGAAGGTTGCTCCGAAGGCGAAAAAACCAAATTTGTGGGCATAGGTGCCACCGTATTTTTTACAGCTGTAATGGCATTTTTAGCCAGTTCTTATGCCCTATTTACCGTTTTCGATAGTCTATATCCAGCCATTGCTTTTGGGTTCGTTTGGAGTTTGCTCATTTTCAATTTGGATCGATTTATAGTCTCGACCATTAGAAAAAGAGATCAGTTTAAAGCTGAATTCTTGCAAGCCACTCCTCGTATTTTATTAGCAATTATCATAGCAATTGTAATTTCAAAACCCCTTGAAATTAAAATCTTCGAAAAAGAAATCAATACCGTTCTTTTGAAAGAGAAAAATGCCATGGCTTTGAAAAACAAAAAAGAAGTGGCAGCCTATTTTAAAACCGATTTGGATAAAAACAAAGCTGAGATTACCGCTTTGAAAACCGAAATCAGCAAAAAAGAAAAAGAAGTCAATACCCTTTACGAAACTTACATCGCTGAAGCCGAAGGAACGGCTGGCACCAAAAAATTAGGTAAAGGCCCCGTGTTTAAAGAAAAAATTGCCAAACACGATTTGTCCAAAAAAGAGCTGGACACCTTACAAAAAAACAATCTGGCTAAAATTGAGGCATTAGAAAAAGAAAACAAAAAACTGGAAGCCGATTTGGACAAAAAAGTAACCCAAACCCAACCTATTATTGATGGTTTTGATGGACTAATGGCTAGAATCAATGCGTTGAATAGTTTGCCTTGGTGGCCTTCTTTTTTCATTATGTTGCTGTTTTTAGCTATTGAAACTTCGCCAATTATTGCCAAATTACTATCCCCCAAAGGCGAATACGATTACAAACTCGAAGACCTTGAAACCGCGTTAAAAGCCACCATAGAACAAGATAAATACCAACGTTCACTTTTGATAAAAACAAATGCCTCTATGCACGACAAAGTGTACGCGGATATAGCCGAAGACAAACGCTTGTACGATTTGCAACGTAAAAATGCTACCGAGTTATTAGAGTTACAATATCAAAGATTCATTGAGAAGCAAAAAAACACACTATAACGGATAAATTAAAAAACAAAAAAACGTCTTAATAGACGTTTTTTTTCTACAAGCTATCAAGTTGTTACGGCAAAAAGGCATACCCGTTTTTACTTTTCCAAAGAAAATATTTTTCTAACAGCACTTTATTAAAGTCATATAATACATTGGGAATCATAATGGCAAAAGATCTAGGTTTGAACAAAGAAGTGGAAAAGATGAGCACTTCTTTTTTACCAGCATCCATAATACAAAGCCCTGGAATTCTACCCCATTCTTTTTTTACTAATTCTTGCTTTCCTTTGGTTACTCGAATAATGTTTTCGGCTACAATTTTTCCAGTTTCATCAGAAGGATAACCCGTTTTGGGAGAGCCAAAAGCTACCGTTTTGGGGGTAAAAGGCAATTTCACATCGACAGCAATTCCTGCGGCCCATATATTTTGATAAGTATGATGACGGTAATCGTCGCCCACTGGTATGTATCCGGCAGGTGTAGCCTGAAGTTCGGGTGAATTTGTTATTAAATCCACACCAACAAATGGTGGCATCAACATCGTGAAATCGCTGTCTAATGTTTCCCCATTAGTCAACAATACTTTGTTTTTTTGTACTTCTTTTACGCCTACTTCGGTACGATAGTGAATGTTGAACATTTTCATAAATCCTTTGAGCATTGCTTCGCCCATAGGCATACCATCAATACCGAAATGCCCGAGATAATCTTCGGGGGTAATCCAATACAAATCTACTTTTTTACGAATATTCTCCTCGCGCAACCATTTTTCGATATTGAATAAAAACTCATACGCCGCTCCCATGCAACCCGCATTTTGAGTAGCACCAATAAAGATTGGTCCAGGATTTTTTTTGAATTCTTGTAAAGCGGTTCGGATTTTCATGGCGCCATTGGGTGTGCCCACATAATGCGAAAATTCTTCAACTCCTGGAGCAATATCATACTTAACTTTTGGGCCAGTGGCAATGACCAAATGATCGTAATGATATTCGCCTTTATCTGTGGTTACCGTTTGTGTTTGGGGATCAATTTTTAGGGCTTCTTCGTTGATAAAATTCACTCCTTTTCGGGTCAAAATTCCTTCTTTTTTAAAAGAGATGTCTTTAATATCTCTTCTCCCAAAGGGCACCCAAATTAAGGATGGAATAAACATAAACAAAGGCGATTTATCGATTAAAATTACTTTGTGTTGCTTGTTCCCTTTTCTTTTTATTTCCAAAGCAGCAGTCATACCCGCAAAGCTTCCTCCTATGATAATTGTTGTAGTCATAATGATGTTTTTAAATTGTATGTAAAGGTATACTTCAGTAAAAACAAGCACAGTAACAAATATCACATAAAGGATTTTTGGGTATAAAAAACGGTTTTAAAACTTCAAAACAGGTCTTACTAGAACAAAATCGTTTACATCTGACTCAAAATTTCTTTCTTAAAAGCATCATACTCGCCTTGAAGAATGAGGCCGTTATCGAGTAATTTTTTATAATTCTGCAATTTTTCGAACAATTCTTCTTGAGTTAATTTTGAAACATTTTCAATGGGTGCCACAGGAGTCCAAGCTGTTTCCAGTCCTACTGATTCAGGCAAAATTTCAGCATCATAAGTTTCCACCTCTGGGGTTTGTAAAAGCCTTTCATCAATGGTCCCCACAGTAAGAGAAGCATTAGACGCTTCGGACTTGCTTTTCAATGATTCTAATTGTTCTTTGGCAAAAGTATACAGTTTTCTGGCTTGAATTTTAGGGATAAAATCAATCGTAAGTTTGTTTCCTGAAAGAGTTGAAAAGGAAAACTCAGCTCCTAAAATGTTTTCTTTGATAAATGTCCCTTCAACTGCATCCCAAGCATAATCTTCAAAATGCATGGAAAGCCCTAAATTTTTAGGCTGACATAGAATTATTCTTTTATTGGTCAATACAATACTATCTGGAAAAACCGTTACAGCTGGTTTTTTTTGAACGGCAATATAGCCAATAGTCTCATGTTGCATTAAAAATGCCTCGAGCTTTGCAGTGGTTTTCTCCACGGCTTTGGGGTCTTGTTCTTCGTTTAAAAACTTCTTGATTTGTTCTTTCATTGTGTTTGAAGTGCTTTTTTTATGGTATCATATCCTTAGAAACTATCAGAAATTCGCAAAAAGCACAGTTCGCCCAAGTAAGTACTCACTTTTGAAAAGACTTTTGCCTATCCATAGATTCCGTTCTAAAAATAGTAGAAAGATTTCATTAAAACAATGCTCGTAATCAAAATATTCATACACCATCGCTACATACTATTTTAATTTTTAGTAAATTAGACACGACTTATCGGTAAATTGTATGGACGAATTAAAAATTTTCATTATAGAAGACGACTCTTTCTTTGGAGAAACTTTGAAATATCATCTAAAGTTAAATCCAGATTTTACGGTTTTTCTATACGGGTCTGCAAAAGAATGTCTTAATAATTTACATCAAAAACCTGATATTATTTGTTTAGATTTTGGATTACCCGATATTACGGGAGATCTATTGTTTAGGCGTATTAAAGAAATCAACAACAGTATTCCAATAATAATTATTAGTGGACAAGAAGATATTGATATAGCTGTAGATTTTCTAAAATGTGGTGCAACGGACTATATAGTAAAAAGCCCACATTCAAAAGATTTACTTTGGAACTCCATTCTAAAAATAAAAGAAAACCTAAATCTTGTTCAAGAAGTTGAAATATTAAAAGAAAAATTAGAGCAAAAATTCAGTTTCGAAAAAACAATCATTGGACAGAGTACCGCCATTAAAAATGTTTTTAACAAAATAAATAAAGCCTTATCCAACAATATCAATGTTTCTATAACTGGTGAAACCGGAACAGGAAAAGAAGTTGTTGCCAATGCCATTCACTATAATTCCGATCGCAAAAACAAACCATTTATTGCTGTAAATATGGCAGCCATCCCCAAAGAATTGATGGAAAGCGAATTCTTTGGCCACGAAAAAGGTTCCTTTACAGGAGCTAACGAAAGAAAAATGGGCAAATTTGAACAAGCCGATGGAGGCACCATTTTTTTGGATGAAATAGCCGAATTGGAGTTGAATCTCCAAAGCAAATTATTGCGCGTGTTACAAGAAAGAGAAGTCGTTCGATTAGGAAGCACGACCAAAATAAAATTCAATGCACGCTTGATTATTGCCACACACAAAGATTTGGCTCAGGAGGTGAAAAAAGGAAATTTTAGAGAAGACCTCTATTATCGAATTATTGGCCTACCCATAGAGCTTCCGCCGCTGAGAGAACGAGACAATGACATCTTACTTCTTGCGAAACACTTTATGGATTTGTTTGTAAAAGAAAACAAAATGTCGCCCCTATCCTTATCCAAAGAAGCAAAGGACAAACTACTAAGCTATCCGTTTCCGGGGAATATTAGAGAATTAAAATCGGTGATCGATTTGGCTTGTGTGATGTGCGACAGCAACGAGATAACCGAGAATGATTTAAGTTTTAATAGCATCCATTCGAATGATTTGTTTCTGTCTCAAGAAAAAACATTAAAACAATACACCGAAGATGTTATTCTCTATTTTTTGAAAAAAAATAACAATGATGTCCTCAAAACTGCAAAAAAGTTAGACATCGGTAAATCTACCATATACAATCTTTTACAATCCGTCGAATTAAAAAAATGATTTTATGAAAGTAGCGTCTTTTTTATATAAAAATGAAAATTTTATCAAAGAAATTAACGAAGATCAATTACAAGTAAAGGATGCCAATTTAGTGATTGGTTTTGGTGCTAGCGCATTAGTTTCTGATGAAAATAATTTTGCGACTATCCGAGAAAATTTCCCAAATGCCACTTTAGCAATGGCCTCATCTGCTGGTGAAATATTTGATAAAGAAGTATTTGATAATACAATTTCACTAATAGCTATGCAGTTTGACGACACAAAAATTGCTACCTCTGAGGTAAACATAGAAGATTATGACAATAGCTTTGATGCCGGACATGACTTAGTAACTAAGCTAACTAAAGAGGCACTCAAATTGATTTTTGTCCTTTCAGACGGTGGAAAAGTTAACGGAAGCGAACTCGTAAAAGGAATTAACGAAGCTACAGAAAGTAAAGTCTTGGTTACCGGTGGACTGGCTGGTGATGGTGCCAAATTTGAAAAAACATTTGTGGGTCTAAATCAAGTACCAACTTCGGGAAAAGTTGTAGCTATAGGTTTTTATGGAGAAAAACTTCAAATATCTCATGGTTCTATTGGCGGCTGGGAAAGTTTTGGATTAGAACGTACAGTTACCAAATCTGATAAAAATGTTCTTTATGAAATTGATGACAAAAGCGTACTAGAATTGTATAAAAATTATTTAGGAAAATATGCAGAAGAATTACCAGGTTCAGCATTATTATTTCCACTTTCAATAAAACTAAACGATAAAGATGATGTTATTGTTCGCACCATTTTATCAATAGATGAACAGAACCAATCCATGACTTTTGCAGGTGACCTACCACTTGGTAGCAAAGTAAGGTTTATGAAAGCCAACTTTGATAAACTCATAGATGCAGCTAGTGATGCAGCGAATAATTGCTTACGAATGAATAGCATATCACCCAAAGTTGCTTTACTAATCAGCTGTGTTGGGAGAAAAGTAATCCTTAACAATCGAATTGATGAAGAAGTAGAAGCTGTTTCAGATATTTTTAACAACACCACATTATTAACGGGATTTTATTCCTATGGTGAAATATCTCCGCTGCGTCCTTTTTCTGGATGTGAATTGCACAATCAAACTATGACTATTACTTGTCTTAATGAACGCTAATCTATGGCAGACCTTCACAAACTTTTACAAAAGCAAATCAACAAACATCTGTCTACTGATTGCATGCAAAATCCATCGATATTGGCTTTTTTGAATGCAGTCAATGACTCTTATCTTTCCTACGAAAGAGACCGAGATTTAATGAACCACTCTTTTATAGAAAGTGAAAAAGAATATCAAGAAATCCATCAAAATCTCAAAAAAGAATACGAACTCAAGCAACAATCCATTTCCAATTTATATGACAGTCTAGAAGCTTTAGAAGATGATTACAAAAATATCAAAGCCGATGATGCTGTTGATGATATTTTATTCATCTCAAAATATTTAAACCAACAAATTGATAAAAGAAAAAACACAGAAAAAAACCTTTCCAGAACCGTTGAACTTTTAAAAACACTTTTGGCCAACCTTCGTTCTGGCATCTTGGTTGAAGACGAAAACAGAATAATCCTTTTTACCAATCAATTGTTTTGCAATATGTTTGCAATCCCAGTCAATCCTGACCAAATGGTTGGTGTCGACTGTACCAATTCGGCAGAGCAATCCAAACATTTATTTAAAGATCCAGAAGCATTTAGTGAGGACATAACTCGTATTTTAAGCAACAGGGAAGTAGTGACCAATGAACTTTTAGAAACGGTAGATGGTCACTTTTATGAAAGAGATTATATTCCAATATACATAGCCGATGAGTACAAAGGCCACCTTTGGAAATATACGGATGTGACCCAACGGATCCAAAATCAGATTCTATTAGAACAAAGTGAAGAACGCAGCAGAATTGTAATGAATTCCTCGTTGAATGCTATTGTTACTGTCGATGACAAAGGTAGAATCACTTTTTGGAATGAGCAAGCACAAATTACACTTGGTTATACTCCCCAAGAAGTTATGGGAAAAGCATTTACTGAATTTTTAATTCCGGAACGAAATAAGGCCCTTTGGGAACATTCTATATACCAATACTTAACTGAAGGTTTCAATGAGTATTTAAATAGAAATGTTGAACTTATAGGAGTTAAAAAATCTGGCAACGAATTTTTAGCCGAAATATCAATTATACCAATTACTCAAAATGGAGAAACCTTTTTCTGTGCCTTTTTACAAGATATTTCCAAAAGAAAAGAAGCCGAAAACCAACTTTCAGAAAATTTAGTTTTACTAAAAACACTTTTGGCGAACCTTCAATCAGGAATTATGGTTGAAGATATGGATCGTAAGATTGTATTTACCAATCAACTTTTTTGCGACATGCGACACATCACGCTTTCACCAAATGAAATGATCGGAAAAGACTGCAGAGAGTTAATCAGTACAACCAAACTCATTTTTAAAAATGAAAAACAATTTGTTGATCGAGTAAATGAAATCATTAATGAAAAGAAAATTGTGATTCGAGAATTGATTGAAACCAAAGACAATCTTTTTTACGAAAGAGATTACATTCCAATTATCATTGGACAAGAGTACAAAGGACATCTTTGGAAATACACCGATGTAACAGAACGTATTCACAACCAAATGCTTTTAGAACAAAGTGAAGAACGTAACAGAAGCATAATGAATTCATCTCTCAATGCTATTATAACCATAGATAAAAAAGGATTTATCACTTTTTGGAATACACAAGCCGAAGTGATTTTTGGATGGAAAAAAGAAGAAGTAATAGGCAAAACCCTCACCGAAACTATAATACCGAAGCAACACCAAAAAGGACATAACGAGGGCATGAAACATTACTTAGCAACAGGCGAAGGACCAGTTTTAAATAAAAATATTGAACTCCCAGCAGTTAACCGAAAAGGAGAAGAATTTCCTATAGAAATTGCCATTATCCCCTTGAAATTAAATGGAGAATCTTTTTTTTGCTCTTTCATTCAAGATATTTCAGAAAGAAAAAAAGCTGAAACCAAACTCAAATATCAAGAAGAAAAATACCGCAATATTATTTCTAATATGAACCTCGGACTGATTGAAGTTGATAACGATGAAATCATTCAGTTTGTAAATCAAAGTTTTGCCACGATGTCTGGCTATGAAATTGAAGATTTGATAGGAAAAAATCCATCTGAAATTTTTGTATTTAGAGAAAACTATGATGTCATTCAACACAAAAAAGAATTGCGCACAAAAGGCATTTCAGATGTGTATCAAATTCCCGTGAAAAACAAAAAAGGAGAACTTAAATGGTGGGCTATTAGCGGCGCACCTAATTATGATGACGAAGGAAATCTGGTAGGTTCTGTGGGAATTCATCTCGATATCACCGAGCAAAAACAACTCGAAATAGAACTCAACCAACAAAAACAAAAAGCTGAAGAAGCTTCGAAAGCCAAAGAAGTATTCTTAGCCAATATGAGTCATGAAATTCGTACACCACTCAACGCCATTATTGGCTTTTTAAGAGAATTGGGCAAACAAGAACTCACAGAATTGCAAAAAAAATACATTGACAATAGCACAATTGCTTCACGTCATTTATTAGCAATATTAAACAATATTCTGGATATCTCTAAAATAGAAGCTGGTGAAATGGAACTCGAAAAAGAAGATTTCTTATTTGAGGAATCAATAGACAAAGTTGTCAAAGTACTGCATCCATTAGCCAAACAAAAAGGATTAAGACTTTCAGCTTACATTGAACCCATAGTTAGCCCTGTATTGAAAGCCGACTCATTACGTATAGAACAGATTCTCTTTAATTTAGTCGGCAATTCGTTAAAATTCACCAACAAAGGCAGAATCGATTTAAAATGTGAGGTAATTGCTGATTATGCTAATTTTCAAAAAATTCTTATAAAAGTTGCAGATACCGGTATAGGAATGGATCAAAGTTATGTAGAAACCATTTTCAAAAAATTCTCCCAAGAAGACAAAGCAGTTACCAGAAAATTTGGCGGAACCGGTTTGGGAATGGCTATAACCAAGGAATTGGTCTCTTTAATGCATGGAGACATAACAATAGAAAGTGAAAAAGGGGTAGGAACTACTTTTTTTATCACCCTTCCATTAGAAAAAGGAAATCCAGACAAAATAAAGGAAATCAATAAAGAAACAAATGTAGATATTTCAGGCCTGTCTATTTTATTGGTTGAAGACAATAAAATGAACAGAATGGTGCTACAAAATTCCATGCAATACTTTAATTGTGCTGTCACAGAAGCCGAAAATGGTATTGAAGCCCTAGAAATCTTAAAACATCAAAGTTTTGATATTATCCTAATGGATATACAAATGCCAGAAATGGACGGAATTGAAGCGACCAAAATCATTAGAAACGAATACAAACTCAATACACCTATTATCGCTTTGACCGCAAATGCTTTCAAATCAGAAATTGAAAACTGTAAAAATGCAGGTATGGATGATTATGTAACTAAGCCATTTGACGAATATGTTTTGATAGAAACCATAGCCAAACTAACTATAAATCGTCCTAAAAACAGTTCCGAATATAAAACAACAGACCTCGTACCTATCATTTATAACCTATCGATGCTAAGAAGTCTAAGCAGAGGAAATGATGAATTTGTTCAAAAAATGATTATCATATTTGTTGAGCAAACTAAGCAAATTCTGCTAGATATCGATCGTGCATTTCAAGAAAACAACTTTATAGAAATTAGCCTATTGATTCACAAAATTAAACCTAGTATAGAAAGTTTGGGTATAAAAACTATCTTAAACGATGTTATATCGCTTGAAAAAATTGCAAAAACATCCAGCAACAAATCCGAAATTATGCCATTACTACAACGCACTAAACTGGTTTTGTTACAAGCTATTACCCAACTTCAAGAAAACGAATTAAAGAAGTAACATTTTGGAATTATTTTCCATTTTTTGGAACAAAAGAATACATTAAAAAGCATCAACCCCTTTCTTTTCAGGGGTTGATTATTATTGGCTTGAATTTGGCATTGAAATGATAAAAAAAATTTATTATGGAATATTCAACTCAATTCAAATTCTTTATTGTAGACGATGATATCTTTTGTGCTAGTATTTTTGAACAATATTTATCAAATCTCAATTATACTGATTTTACTTACTTTAGTAATGGTAAAGCGTGTCTGGACAACCTAGACCAAAATCCAGATATCATTTTTTTAGACTATAACCTGGATGATTTGACTGGATTTGAAGTATTGAAACGAATCAAAAGATACAATTCTAACATTTATGTCGTAATGGTTTCTGGACAAGAAAACATCAAAATCGCAGTAGACGCTTTAAAACATGGTGCTTTTGATTATGTAACTAAAAACACTTTTGTATGTGATAAAATGACATACATAATTCAAAAAATTTGCAAAATAAAAACCGAAACCAACTGTTCAAATCCAAAAATTTTTAAGCGACTAAAGAGCTTTTTGTAATCACAAATTGTTTATCTTATGATAACACTTATACCACGAGCAATATTACTGCTATTTTTAAGCAGTTACAAAACCTATAAAACATTTGAACGCAAAAACCGAAACAAAAAACTACAACTGAAATCAAAGACAGAAACTCTTTATTTGGCTAGTAAAAAATAGGAAAGAATTTCTTTTAGACCAAAAAATGTATGACAACAAAGAGCTTTAGATAAATCTATCCGAAAATTTTGCAGTAGCAATAGACGGAACAGCAGTAATTATAAAAATTATTTACAATAAAAGGATTACAATTCATTACTAAAAAAGTCTCCTTAATGATAACAAAGAATGAATCGGAAACTCTATTATATTCAATATAGAAAAAGTAATGGTGACATCCAATTAATAATAACCTAAATTAAAATCTTACAAAATATATTTAAGCTCATCTAATCTATGAATTATTGAGTATTTTTTCGTTTATCACATTTTACAAAAAGCAATAGCAAGTATAACTATATAAATCAATTAAATAATTATATCGAAGGTTAATCATAAACAATCAACCATTGTAATTTGTTTTTAATTCTAGTTCTCGAAAAATCAATTCATTTCATTACTTCTTGTTTTCAAAAAAAGACTTTTTTCCAAAAAATGGAAAAGTTTAAATTCTATAATCTCTCAAAACCCCTGTAAAATATAGAGTTTTTTGTTTTGGCACAATTTTACCATTGATTGTAGTACAAAACATTATAATCATGAAAGAAATTTTAAAATTAACAGGCTACAATTTCTCTCCAAAAGAAATAAATGGAAACGAACAAAGCATCAAACTATCTTTTATCTTCAACAGAGATGGTTCACCTAGATGGATTTGGAATGCTCAAAATAAAGTTCCGTCATTTCTAAAATTGTATCATACAGGAAACAAAAATTATTGGTTATTCACTAAAATGATTCAAGTGATTTTTGCTTTGCAATTGCAGCGTCTTTTTTTTAAACAAAAAAAATGGTTTTATACTATTGGAGAAAATCCTCTTTTTGATTGCACAAATGATTGGGCTTTGTTTATTGACTCGCAAGAATCGAATGACAAAGCTGTTTTGTATACAAACAAAACCTTCTTTAAAATTGCTTGTACTGAAAATGGAACTCAATTAATAGAAAACGAATACGAAATTCTACAAGAATTGCAATTAGTTTCAAAAAGTTTTACTACTCCATTGGTTCATATGGTCAACAAACATATTATACAATTCTCCGACGTATTGATAAACAGCAAGAGAAAAAACAAAATTTCAGATAGCCATTTAAAAGTCTTGAATGAAATAGCAATGATTAAAAAACGAACCACTACATTAGAGAAATGGGATTGGTTCAGTCAATTAGAAGCTACCTTTATAGAGATTCAAGACCCAAGGATACCTCGTAACTTAGTACGCAAAATAGAATTTCTATTAAATAACTTAAACAGACAACAAAAAGTTTCCATTGGATTCTCTCATGGTGATTTCACTCCTTGGAATCAATTTCAAAAAGGCGATACTATTGCAATGTATAATTGGGAATTAGCAAGAGAAGATCGACCCTATGCCTTTGATTATTTTCATTTTGTTATTCAACAAGGGTTGTTAATTGATAGAAAAAATTGGTCAAGTATATACAAAGAATTGAAAGAACAGTGTGTTGATAGCCAAGGAAATTGTCTTTTTAATAATGATTTAGACACTTTCAAAACCCAACTAAAATGGTATTTATTAACCCATTGCATGCATTACTTAAAAGAATTTGCTGAACAAATAAAATGGAACAGCAAAATGGAAAGTCAATTGAATTTTTGGAATGAAGGATTGGATTTATTCTTTGAAGAAGAAAAAGCCATAAGAGAATTAATATTTATGGACGTTTTTGATAGCATACAAAACGCCGATTATGGCGCACTGAAATCTCCAAATTTTACCCCTGAAAAACTTAGTAAAGCCTCTGAAATTGAAATTGTAATTAAAAAAAATGATGCTAAAAAAACACTACAACTTCTTATGAATCATCATTTAGTAAGTCATGTTTCGGTTCAAAAAAAATCGTTTATGTATGCCATTCAAGCTGTGCTTATAGATGGAAGCATTTTGGCTTTGGATTTAATTTGGCAAATAAAAGTACGTGGTTTAGAAGTAATGGATGCGCACAAAGTATGTAAAAATAATTCCATATCCCCCTTTGGAATTAAACAAGCACGTAGTATTGACTCGGCTAGATTTACAGCCTTATCGAGTTTATTAACAAATACTAATGTTCCAAACCAATATAGTAATTATCTACCACTACTAAAAACATCAAAAAATGTATTGGATATACAAATTAACCATTGCATTCAAAACAACAAAAATGACTTAACCAGTTTGTTACATTTCATTAAGAAAAACCCAAAAAACCAATCCTATTTATACTTAAAAAATAGCGTCTTGTATGTTCTTGATAGGTTGCAAAATTACACCAGAAAAAGAGGATACGTCATTTCTTTTGGCGGCATAAATAATAATGAAAAATCAACAATGCTTGAACAAATAGCCCAACGCATTCAAAAACAGCTACGTAAGCCAGTAATTATCTTACGTCAACGCCCCTCCATTTTACTTTTCTTATGCAATTGGAACAAACCAAAAGAAGCAACACAATTAGCTATTATAAACACTCAGTCAGATCTAAAAAAGAAGAAAGCTGCTGTGGCCTCATTGCTTCGATTATCTTACCACTATTTGGATTATAAGATTGGCCAATTTGTTATATATTTCAAGTACATTATTCGCGGATATATTGTGATCTATGATGATAGCCAATACTTTAATTTTATTCATGAAAATAAGCAGAGAGATATTCTCATGCCCAAAAAACTGACCGCCTATGGATATCATTTTTTAATGCAACCTGATTTTACCTTTTTGTTCTTTGCAGATACTTCTACCCTTATGAAAAGAAAACAAGACCCTAGTAAAAATGCTATCGAAGAACTTACCGCAGATTACAGAGAGTTGTTCGAAAAACGACAAAAAAGAGGGAATTCAAACTTAAACCATACTAACAATAATTTAGAATTTGATGTCACTTTGAGTCAAGTTTTAAAAACGCTAACGATAATGAATTAATAATATCTTAACTAGAAAAAAAAACTTGATTTGGAACTACTCCTTTTTAAATTAATATTGAAAATTCCTCAACCTTGGATCAATCGCTAGGAATTTGTTGAGTTTCTCTATTCCTTTCTGCAAAACTTAGTTCCGATTTAAAAATCCCAAAAGGTAAGTTCTTATAAAAAATGATTCCGATGTCCTTCCGAAAAGAATATAATCTCTTGGTATTGAAATGCCAAATCAACAAAAACAGAAGAGTTGATAATAATAGTCTTTTAGCAAATTGCCACATTATAACCCTATAAAGTATTTAATGAAAAATGGATTAGAATAGCATTTATTAACTGCACGCAAGCGAAAAGTGATTGTAATAACTCGTCATATCCTTCACGCTGCAAATGAAAAAAATCTCAACAAAAAAATAAGCTAGTATATAGCAATACTACATTCTACTATTTTGATTTGTATACTTAGATACACTTTTGGGAAAAGAAGGTCATGGTTGGATAGTAAATAAAAACACGTGGCTTAGAGGCATAACTTCTTTTTAAAATGTGAAACAATTTTTCCATTTATGATTCTAAAGTCCAAATTTTGGAATTTTTTCAGACTCTATAAAAATGTGACTCCCAGTGTTTACAAGACATTTACAACTCTAGCATAATTCTTGGCATAGTTAAAATAGAAAAAAAGGCATAACAAGCCTACATTAACATTAAAGAAAAAACTATTTACATAACATTAATAACAAAATAAAATTATGAAAATTATAGCCATACATCTAGTGAACGATTTTAGCGAAAGTTCAAAGGTTTTGAAACAATTAGTAAAAGGTTGGACCAATAACAAGATCAATACCGAACTTTATATAGGTAGAGGCAAAAAAGGATTTTTATCAAATACACCTCAATCTACTACACATCAGTATTGGTATTCATCCGTTAAAAACCCTATTTTTAGGTTGATTGCTATTTTTACTAGTCAAACGGTACTGTTTTTAAAGCTTCTTTTTCATTTAAAAAAATCCGATATACTTTATATCAATACTGTATTGCCTTTTGGAGCTGCAATTGCTGGAAAAATCAGAGGATGCAAAATCATGTATCACATACATGACACTAGCATGACTCCAAAAATCTTCAAACTTTTCCTTTTTGGTATAGTAAAATGGACAGCAAATGAAGTTGTTTATGTTTCCAATTTCTTAGCCAAACAAGAACCACTAAAAATTAAAAGTAACGTAATTTACAACGTGCTCGAAAAAGATTTTCTCAACCAATGCAAGGGTATTAAAACCTCTCAAAAAGAAAACAAAATCATTCTTATGATTTGTTCTTTAAAAGCAAATAAAGGTGTTGGTCAGTTTTTACATCTAGCACATTTGAATAGAAAATATACTTTCAAACTGGTCCTAGATGCTACCCAAAAAGAAATTGACAATTATTTTAAGTTTGAATTACTTCCAGAAAATTTAACTATTTACCCAACACCAGAAGACACACATGCTTTTTATAGAGAAGCTAGCATTGTACTGAATTTATCCGATGTACGTTCCTCTGTTGAGACTTTTGGTCTTACTATTCTTGAAGCTATGGCTTATGGATTACCAACTATAGTTCCTCCGGTTGGTGGTGTAGTTGAATTAGTAAAAGAAGGTGAAAATGGCTATTTGATAGATAGCAAAAATATACCACTTCTAAGCAAACGATTAAATGAACTTTTGCAAAACAAAACTCTTTATCAAAAAATGAGTGCTACAGCAAAAGATTACAGTCGCTTTTTCTGCGAAGAGTATTTTGAGAGCGAATCAACTAGAATTCTATTAAGTTAAATTTACAAAAAGCAATTTAGATCACGCGTACTTTACTTTACTACACAAAACTCAACTTATGGTACAAGTACTTGTTTATGTGCAATATTTGTACTCCGGTGTTTTTTTAGGTTACCTTACTAAGCTTGTTATTTAGATAGTTGAATATTGATTTCGGTCTATTCCTTAGATTTCTACTTGGCATATATTTTTAATATAAAATGAATTTATAGACAGGGACACCCCATTGAATTTCTAGCTTAAGATCCTTAAGAATAAAAGGTGCATTATCTTCTAATGAAAAAAGTAGTTACTGATTTTTTCTTATCAGATGAATAATTACCTATATTTGTTTCAAATCAATCTAGACCACATATGATTCGATTATATCCGAATGAACAAGTTAAAGAATTTAGCGTACATGAATCTTTGCAATTGCGATACGCTATTACCAGCCGAGGAAGGCTCATTAGTTTTAAAGACCGTATTGAAGAGGGTCGCGAATTAAAAGGCAGCAAGATCGATGGCTACCGAATTTTTCGCTACAAAGTAAATAATGGGGAAAAACCCGTTAACCGTCATCTATTTGTTTACAAACTCATTGCCGAACATTTTATTCCTAAACAGTCTGAAGATCAAGTGCACATTTTGCATTTGGATTATGTTCGCGATAACGATTCGCTCCGAAATCTAAAATGGGCCACCCGTGAAGAATTTTTGGAACACAACCGTAAAAGTCCGCATGTTATTCAAGCAAAGAAAAATTTGTTAGAACACAACATCAAATCCGATGGTAGAAAACTAACGGTGACCAATGTGATGCGCATCAAAAAGATGTTGCAAAACCCCAACCGAAAAACCAGAATCAAAATGATTGCCAAACAATTTGGTGTAAGCGAAATGCAAATTTTCCGTATCAAATCTGGCGAAAACTGGGGACACGTGGAAGTGTAACTTAAGGCAAAGCATTCAATTCGGCCTGTATTTTTTTCGTAAGACTTTTAAAAACCAAGTCATACGAATGGTTTATTAATTCCATCAACAGACCATCAGGAACATCTTGATTGAGAGCAATCGTGTTCCAATGTTCTTTGCTCATATGGTAGCCTGGTTGGATGCCATCATAATGGGCTCGCAAGTCCAAAGCACGCTCAGGATCGCATTTGAGATTTACTGAGGGTGCTTGTTTTTCCCATTGCTGTAATGAGGTCAAGGCAAACATCTTGCCTCCCACTTTAAAAACCAAGGTATCTTCATCAAAAGGAAAATGTTCCGTAACCCCTTTTTGGGCCAAACAGTAGTGGTAAAAAGTTTCCAAATCCATAGAAAAGTACTAAACAAATTGTTTTTAAGTCATTTTTAAGCTGCTCTCAAAATTAACTCTTTTTTAAAGCTAATTTGATTATCCGGCGATAAACATTTTCAATACTTTGGCTATTAATTCAATAATTTTCCTATTATCTTTGCCATCTAAACTCAGTCTTAATAAAAAAAAGCGAGTCGTTAAAGCAAGACAATATGAAATTAGATAAAAAAGAAATCTTAAATGCCTTATCCACTATCACTATTGCTGGAGAAGGGAAAAATATGGTAGAAAGTGGCGCTATTGCCAATGTGGTGGTTTTTGGCAATGAAGTTGTCGTAGACCTAGTATTGCACACTCCTGCCATGCACATCAAAAAAAGAGCAGAAGAAGACATTAAAAAAGTAATCCTAGAAAAAGTAGCTGCTGATGCTGTGGTAAAAATCAACACCAAAGTAACCGTACCAGAAAAAGCAGAAATTAAAGGAAAAGCCATCCCTGGCATCAAAAACATCATTGCTGTAGCTTCTGGAAAAGGAGGAGTAGGAAAATCTACCGTTACGGCTAACTTAGCTGTATCTTTAGCCAAAATGGGCTTCAAAGTAGGCGTATTAGATGCTGATATTTATGGACCTTCAATGCCTATAATGTTTGACGTTGAAAACGAAAAACCCATTTCCATTGAAGTTGATGGCAAATCAAAGATGAAACCTATCGAAAGTTATGAAATTCAAATGCTTTCTATTGGATTTTTCACTTCGCCAAGTCAAGCTGTAATTTGGAGAGGACCAATGGCGGCCAAAGCCTTAAATCAAATGATTTTTGACGCGCATTGGGGCGAACTGGATTTCCTTCTTATTGACTTGCCTCCGGGAACAGGAGACATCCATTTGTCTATCATGCAATCGTTACCAATTACTGGTGCTGTGGTGGTAAGTACCCCACAAGCCGTTGCGCTAGCCGATGCCAAAAAAGGAGTGTCGATGTTTTTATCAGATGCCATCAATGTTCCGGTTTTGGGTATCATAGAAAATATGGCGTATTTTACACCCGAAGAACTCCCAGAAAACAAATACTATATTTTTGGTCAAGAAGGTGCCCGAAATCTTGCCACCGATCTGTCCGTTCCTTTCTTAGGAGAGGTGCCAATTGTTCAATCCATTCGTGAAGCTGGAGATTATGGCCGACCAGCCGCTTTACAAACAGATTCTATAATCGGTACCGTTTTTGAAAACATTACCCGTCGTGTAGTAGAGGAAACCGTAAAAAGAAACGAAAATTTGCCAGCAACCGAAGCCATCAAAATCACGACCATGGCCGGATGTTCAGCAGTAAAAAAATAAATTAGCGAGCGGTCTAAAAGACCAGAAAACCATTTTGTGTTGAGCAACACACTCATCACAAAACATCCGAGGGGCAAACTCTTAATACCTGACTTTTAGACCGCTTTTTAAAATAAATCCAATGATGACAACACAAGAAGTTACCGAAAATGTAATGAAAGCCCTTGATGAGATCAGGCCATTTCTAAAATCGGACGGTGGCGATATCACCCTAATTTCGATTGAAGACGACAAACATGTAAAAGTGCGTTTGGAAGGTGCTTGCACAAGTTGTAGCGTTAATCAAATGACTTTTAGAGCTGGTGTGGAAACTACCATTAAAAAATTTGTACCACAAATCGAAACCGTAGTCAACGTACCATATTAATTACCAGACATTTACAATGTCATTGTTTTCGTTCCGTATGGACACAACCATTTCTTTAGGTAACGAAAACTTAGGACAACAAACACAAAACAACAACGTTTATGTTAAAATAATTGATTATTTTTAATGATTTTTTATTAAATCAACAAAACACAATAGGATTTATTGTTTTTTTTATGGTGTTTTTTTTCAAAAAAAAATATATTTTTGGCTTTTAATCAAAATCAAACCATAAATAAGGTACAAAAAACTAATGTTGCAATGTTACAAAAAACAAGCGCTAACAAATTGATTTTCTACCTTTAACAAGTAAACAATAAATAACTACATATGAAAAAACAGTACTTAATTTTACTTTTTTTGTTGTCGGGTTTTGTCAATTATGGACAAGAATTAATACAAGAAGCTTTTGTGAAAAGAGCGTACGTTGCTGTTGATGGCGAGTGGCAGGACACTTCGTTTTCCACACCAGTAGAGATTTTTTCCAACCGACTCGGGCATTTGAAAATTAAAGGAGCCGAATTTTTAATCCAACTCAGTGGAGAAAAAGCCAAAATGCTCGAAAATAGCGCTTACAATACAGCCGAATTGAGTTCGCAAGTATTAGCCAAAACCAAAAACGAAAAAAACGGACTGGTAAACACAACTTATGAAGGCAAGTTAATCTACAAAACTATGGACGGTGTCTACACACCCAACGTAGCAGTAGTATACACCATCAATCAAGCCGATGTGGTGCGATTAAAAATTAGTAATTTTAAAAACAATAAAGAATATATTCTGGATCTCGAGATCAAATAACCAATACAAATGGATGTTACAATAAAAATAAAAGATAGAGAAGGTATTGTACACGAGTTACAAGCCCCAACTGATATGGCCATGAACATCATGGAGTTATGCAAAGCCTATGAACTTCCCGTGGAAGGCACCTGTGGAGGGATGGCCATGTGCGCTTCTTGCCAATGCTACGTACTCAATGATGTTGCATTACCCCCAATGGGTGATGACGAAGAAGCCATGTTATCTGAAGCTTTTTATGTAAAATCCAACAGCCGATTGGGATGTCAAATTCCCATCACAGAAAATTTAGACGGACTCGAATTAGAACTAGCCCCCGAAAATTAATCACACAAGCCTTGATCATCTGCATCAAGGCTTTTTTTATTTTCGAACTATGGCACTGGCAATAGGAAAAATACGGTCCACAAACAAAGCATATGCTTTTTCAGAAGGATGCAATCCATCTAAAGCTACCAAATAGGGTTCTGTCACACCTTGTCTTGTAATATCCGTTATGGACACATACGCAATGGCATTGCGATCGCAAAAACTTTTGGCAAAAGCATTATACCGGTCAATCTCCGTCGAAATTTTATCAGGATTTAAGGAACGCTGTCCAAAAGGAGTGTAGGCATAATCCGGTATAGAAATTACAATAACGCGGCTTTTATCCCCTTTCGCCAAGAAGATGGCCCGATTTACCAATTCGGGAAACTCGCGCTCATAAATACTAAACTCTCTATTTTGAAATTGATTGTTCACCCCAATCAGCAAGGTAACCATCCCCTTATCGTTAGTAGGATTCCGCTCTTGCAATGACGAAATTAAATTGGAAGTAGTCCATCCCGATTGGGCAATGAGCTGTAAATTTACGGTCAGATTAGAAATAGTACTCTCTAGCTTCCGCTTCAATTGTTCAGGAAAACGACAGCTCGCACACACACTAGCCCCTATGGTATAACTATCGCCCAAGGCTAAATAATTAACCGTGGTGGCTTCAGGTAAAGGCTGAGGAGAAGGTGCTGGTGTTGGCGCTACAACCACAGGCATTGAACTGGGAGCATCGGTGCTGCATTGTACGGCAAAAAAAGCCGTAAAAAACAACAACACCCAACGCTGCACCACAGCACAATGAATCCTACCTTTTACCATCGCTTTAGATTGAAAAATCCCACTACCTTGTTAGCCATCTGTCCTTAGACCGAAATATTGGAGTTAATCTCCTATAAAATTAAAAAAGCTCCTTGTTTCCAAGAAGCTTTTGCGCTGAATTTATCAGATAATTAATATTCGTTTAGCTTATTTAAAAGCAGCAATTCCTGTGATGTCCATTCCGGTAATTAATAAATGAATATCATGAGTACCTTCGTAAGTAATCACAGATTCTAAATTCATCATATGACGCATGATAGAATACTCCCCAGTGATTCCCATTCCACCTAGCATTTGTCGTGCTTCACGAGCAATATGAAGCGCCATATCTACGTTGTTGCGTTTGGCCATAGAAATCTGTGCCGATGTAGCTCTTCCTTCGTTTCTTAGTACGCCTAGTCGCCAAGTCAACAATTGCGCTTTGGTGATTTCGGTAATCATTTCGGCTAATTTCTTTTGTTGCAATTGAGTAGCTGCGATGGGTTTATCAAATTGAATACGCTCTTTGGCATAACGCAAAGCGGTATCATAACAATCCATAGCGGCACCAATAGCCCCCCAAGCAATTCCATAACGAGCAGAATCTAAACATCCTAGAGGTGCACCCAAACCAGATTTGTTGGGCAACAAGTTTTCTTTTGGCACTTTAACATTATCAAAAATCAATTCTCCAGTTGCCGAGGCACGTAAAGACCATTTGTTGTGTGTTTCTGGAGTGGAAAACCCTTCCATACCACGTTCAACAATTAAACCGTGAATTCTTCCTTCTTCATTCTTCGCCCATACTACAGCTATATCTGCAAAAGGGGCATTAGAAATCCACATTTTGGCACCATTTAACAAATAATGATCGCCTTTGTCTTTAAAGTTGGTCGTCATTCCACCAGGATTAGAACCATGGTCTGGCTCGGTCAATCCGAAACAACCTATTAACTCACCTGTTGCTAATTTTGGCAAGTATTTTAATCGTTGCTCTTCGTTGCCATATTTCCAAATAGGATACATTACTAAAGAAGATTGCACTGAGGAAGTAGAACGCACTCCCGAATCGCCACGCTCAATTTCTTGCATGATGAGACCATAGGAGATTTGGTCTAAACCAGCTCCGCCGTATTCAACGGGAATATAAGGGCCAAAACCGCCAATTTCCCCCAAACCTTTAATGATTTGCTTTGGAAATTCAGCTTTTTGAGCATAGTTTTCTATAATTGGAGATACTTCTCTTTTTACCCAAGCTCTTGCTGCATCGCGCACTAACTTGTGTTCTTCGGTTAATAAATCGTCAAGATTGTAATAATCAGGAGATTGAAATAAGTCTGGTTTCATGGTTCGAAAATTTAACAGCAACAAATCTACATAAAGAAATATAACAAAACGAGTATTTTTTGTTATATTTTTATTTTTTATGAATTTGATATTAGATTCGAACCCAAGGCAGCTATTCTACTACGCCCTGTTCTTTTGGAAATTAAAAATTAGCAATATCACATCTTCAAATAAAAATCCTTAGTCAGCGCTATGTATTCAGGAGTATACACGTGGCGGGCCGTTTCGATAACCAATTCGTCAATTGATAAGTCATTAGTTTTATTTCGGCTAAAAGCCAGTAAGCTTCGTTTGATTTCTGTAGTAGGTGTTCCTTTTACCCGAGTAATTTTAAAAGGATACAATTCGAATTCGTTGGCCAAAGCCATAAAGTTTTCTTCTTCTTTGAAGGGAATAATGACTGCTAAAATTCCGTTTTCAGAGAGCAACAAATCAGCTGCTTCAAGTAATTGCTCAAAAGGCATAGCGTCTTGAAATCGGGCTAAGTCGCGTGATTCATTTTCGGTTTTATAATCCTCTGAATAGAAAGGAGGGTTGGAAACAATCAGATCGTACTCGTCTTCAGGTTCTTCTATAAATTCGTCCAAACCCGCATGAAAACAGAACAAACGATCGTTCCAAGGGGAATTTTCGAAATTATCTGTGGCTTGTTCGTAAGCGTCTTCATCAATTTCTAAAGCATCAATTTGCTGTGCTGCGCTTCTTTGTGCTAACATCAAAGCGATGATACCCGTTCCAGTGCCAATGTCTAAAATACTAAAAGGATGATTGTCAATAGGAGCCCAAGCACCCAATAAGACCCCATCGGTACCAATTTTCATGGCGCAACGGTCTTGCTCAATAGCAAATTGTTTAAATGTAAACATAAATTAAAATTCCAATTTTTTAAATTCCAAATTCCAATACTGAAATTTCAAATTCTAAATTCCAAATTCCAAAATCCAAAATCCAAAATCCAAAATCTAAAATCTAAATCTCAAATTCTAAATTCCAAATTCTAAATTCCAAAATCCAAATTCCAAATTCTAAATTCTAAATTCTAAATCTCAAATTCCAAAATCCAAATTCTAAATTCTAAATTGCAAATTCCAAAATCCAAATTCCAAAATCCAAATTCTAAAATCCAAATTCTAAATCCCAAATTCTAAATTCTAAACTTAAATTCGCAATTTGTTTTTTATTGAAAATTAAACACTAGAACTTATTTTGGTTATAATTGCAGATAATATTTTTCTTAATTCCTCAACTTCATCTAGAAGTGATTCTGAGGTTTCTCTATGTTCTGGATTCAACTCATGCAATAAGCGAATCCAATATATTGACTCTTTAGCTTCTTTTCTTGCGATTTTCAAACGAAAAACTAAGTCTTTGTCTCCAAGCTTCTCATTTGCTTCTATGTAATTGGCTCCAATTGACCCAGAGGATCTTACTAATTGCTTGCTATCTTCTATATTTGAAGTAGTTTTGTGTAGCTTTTGAACATAAGATCTACACTCTTTAGCGAACAAAAAAGTTCTTTCTTCTAAATCATAAGGTTTATTCATAAAGCTGTAAAATTCCAAAAATAAAAAATCAAAATTCCAAACATCTTAATGGATCAAAGATACATCTAGTTGGTTTTTTATTTCAAATCTAGAGTAAAATATTTGAATTCCCATTTAAAATTGGGATTTGGAATTTCTTTTTTGGAATATTCTTTTTTGATTCCCTTTATTTGGAATTTGGCATTTCTTTTTTTGGGATTCTAACTAAAGGTACATTTCAATTAAGCCTTCTGGTAAATCCATAATGATTTTTTTGTTTTCGCGGTCTACTTTTACCAAAAAATGGTCAATCATTGGGATTAAAATCTCTGTATCGCCTTTGAGTACCTCAAATAAAGGTTGTGCAGTGGTGTCGTTTATGGCTTGTATATCACCAACATACCCTAGGCGTTGGTCTTCTATAGCAAAACCGATAACTTCGTGAAAATAGAATTTATTGCCGCTTAGTTTGGGCAACATGCTTAAAGGCAAGTACAATTCGCACCCCACTAAAGCGTCGGCTTGTTCCTCGGTAGTAATGTCTTCAAAAAGAATACGTAAAAAATCGTTTTTATGAAGGGAACAATGCTCAATAAAAAAAGGAATCAAGTGTTTGTTTTGTTCCACAAACACTGATTCCAAGTTTTCGTATAACTCCGGTTCGTCTGTATCCAAATAGGCTAAGACTTCCCCTTTGAAACTAAATTTTTTTGCGATTTTACCTAAATAGAAACAGTCCTTTTTACGCATTGTCGCAAGTTAAAATTAAGCCTCAGCTGTTTCGTTATTTTCTTCTGTAGCAGGAGCCTCTTCAGTAGCTTCTTCTGCAGGAGTAGCAGCAGCCAATGCAGCAGCCTCAGCTTCTGCTTGAGCAGCTAAACGTTTTGCATTTACTTCTTGTTCTGCTTTTAAAGCTTTTGCTTTTTCAGCAGCTTGTGCTTTAGTCAAACCTTCTTTTTTAGCTTCTACTTTACCAGCTTTAGCTTCTAACCAAGCAGCCAATTTAGCATCAGCTTGTTCTTGAGTCAAAGCACCTTTACGAACTCCTCCGTTTAGGTGGTGTTTCAATAAAGCTCCTTTGTAAGAAAGAATAGCTCTAGCAGTATCAGTTGGTTGCGCCCCATTTTGCAACCATTTTGCAGCACTATCAATATCTAATTCAATAGTTGCAGGGTTAGTGTTTGGATTGTAAGTACCGATTTTCTCTAAGTATCTACCATCTCTTTTTGCGCGTGCATCTGCCGCTACTACCCAGTAAAAAGGTTTACCTTTTTTACCGTGTCTTTGTAATCTAATTTTTACTGACATAATCGTTTGATTAAATTTTGAGGTACACGACCTCGATTAATTAAGGGTGCAAAGATACATTTTTTATTTATACAAACTAACAATCAGTTTAAAATTGTAATTCAATTGATTAGGACTACGGTTTAAGTTCGCAAGGAATTGTCTTTGCCTTATTTATCAAACCAATAGCAACAAGATTATACCTTCTTAAAATTAAAAATGTACATTTGTAAGTACTGTTTAGGATTTTGCCCATGAAAAAATTTATACCCACTCTACTATTCGCCCTCCTTTTCAGCTCCTGTGCAGAGGAAGTTGTCTTTAATTCGCCTTCGGTACAAGGGTTACAGAACAGTCAGTTTTGGAGAGCATTACAAAGCAAAGCCAAAATAGACCGTGAAGGAAGCATCACTATAGAAGCGGTTACAACAAACGAAACTCTAAAGCTGCACTTCACCGCTCCCCTATCAGGAACCAAGATTCTAAACCAAAACAGCGTCGATTATGCCAGTTTTGAAAAAAGACTGCTGGGAACAAGTACTGTTTTTTCGACACAAAACGAACAAGGCGAAGGAAAAATCACCATTACGGACTATGATCCTACACGCGAAACGATAAGCGGCACCTTCACTTTTTTGGCCTCTGAAACAGACGACGACTCCCATACCGCCGACACCATGTATTTTTCGCAAGGGGTTTTCTACCAAGTTCCTGTGACAAAAGAAGGTAATTCCGCTCAATAATGCCTTTTTTGCCAATAATAAGCTAAATTTAATCCCATAAAAGCGTTTTTAGAATTATATAAGACTACATTTGTCTTTTATTATAATCATTCATATATGAACATTTTTGTTGGAAGTCTTCCTTGGAGTATCGAGGAAGCGGATTTAAGAGAGTCTTTCGAGGCTTACGGAGCTGTAGCATCGGCTAAAGTTATCACGGATAAAGTTACCGGAAGAAGCAAAGGATTTGGTTTTGTTGAAATGCCAAATGACGATGAAGCTCTTAAAGCTATAGAAGAACTAAACGGCGCTACTGTGCAAGGCCGTACCATAGTGGTAAACAAATCGGAACCAAAACCTGAAGGGGAAAGAAGATCTTTCAATACTAACCGCGGTGGAGATACACGAAGAAGTTACGGAAACAACCGTGGTGATCAAAACAGAGAAAGATACTAATCTTTCTAAACAAAAAATTAAAAGCGTCAATTCTCATTGGCGCTTTTTTTTGCTTTATTCTCAATAGCAAATAGATACTGTAAAAAACAAGTTAAACCTTGAGTTCAACCGTACCTCCCAAATTTTTTTCTTCGCAAGGAGCCACTAATGCGTCGTAAGTCTATTGATTTCTGATTTCATAGTTGCTACGCTTTCACACCGAGGGAGGACAAAAACCATACATTTGTGTGGCTGTACTGTAATGCTTACAAACCTTCATTTCCTATACTCTACACTTAAGGCAAGCCTAGTTAAGCGCTATTCCTACCACTAATCCGACCCATGGCTTGTTTTGGTACATCCAAATGTTGCGGTCGGGACTCAGAAGATAATCATAGCCAAGCGCAATGCCAAAACTAGCAATGCTAAGCTCTATAAAACCAGCAACTCCCCCCTGAAAGATCATTCCATTATATTCATCGGAGCTCTTGTTACGTGTGGTAAAAGGACTAACCAAAGTGGTACCTGGCCCAGCAAAAACGCCAAAATCATAACCCCAATTATTAATTTTACGATAACTCTTACCTAAAGGGTCTTTTTTACTTAGTATTTTGTACGAATCATACCGCCAACCCGTGTACAAAGCAATATTTAAGTCAGTCGTTAATTGTGCAGGCACCCCATTAGAAGACGGACGATATTTAAATAAAATGGAAGTCAGATCAATATCAAGGCTTTGTTTTTTAAATACCATCTGTTGAACAACCTGCCCATCCGTTGTTTTCAATGGGATGGTCAAAAATTGATTAGGATCAACTTCTCTTTTTTTATGATCATGAACCGCAATCTGTTCCTCGGTAACTTCTAAATACACCTCCCTACGCTTTTCACTTTCAGAATTCAGCGTATAAAACCCACTCTGAAAACCATGAGTAGAAGCCTTTTCCAAGGCACTACAAGAAGAGAGTAGTCCCATTATCAAAATGGAAATAGATAGGTATTGACATTTACACATCACAAACAAGTTGATTACTTAAAAGTACTACATATTTGTTACATGGTCTAATTAAAATGAACTTTTCATCGTAAAAAACGGAAAACCCCACTTACATTAACATCTTGACGTACTGATTTTTAACAGCTTTACCCAACTGAGATTATCAAGGAAAAGCTTCTTAAAAACGCCATTGTCTCACACCCTTGACCTGAAAGTCCATGCAATATCCTTTTGAGTATCGCTATTGATTAAAGCGTATACAAAATACTCAAATAAATATACCGACTGCGTTTGAGTTAAGAGTAGTTCTGATACATTGCTGTAGCTGTAAGTGGCTGGTTATTTATTGGTCTCAAATTCGTTATTCCCACGAATAATGATTTCTTTCGATTTTTTAATATTTTCTTCGGTTTTAGTAATCAAGCGAATAAAATTCACATTCCGTTTTTCTTTCTTGTTTTCATACTTCTCAACAATGATTTTTAGAATATAATTTTCATCTACTATATAGCTATCATAGTTAGCGTTTATTATTTCATTGTCAATTTGAAAAATTGTTGGTTTGTCAGTTAGGTTGGTATATTTCAACTTCAAACTGTTTAACGAAATGAATTTAGGCTTATAGGTTGGTTTAGTTACAATATAAAGTTGTTGGTGATAGTTTACCTTTTCAATTTCAATATTATTTTTTTCAACCTTCACTGTTGCAATATCATTCGGATTTAGACTTCTTAAAATACTTTCATTAATCAGCTTTCCATTTAAAAAATAAGCAGGCTTTTTATTACTTTCAATTTCGGTTTTATATACAACTTTAATAATTGTGTCGTTTTCAGAAGCAATTTCTTGTTTTGTAATTCTCAATCCGGGAACTTTTCCAGTTAATTTTTGCCCAAAACTATTAATTGAAAAAAGTATGGTCGCAATGAAAAGTATCTTTTTCATATTTTTTTCTTATCTACTGATAACCATCCACTAAAGTTTTGGCAGTACAGCGGGTTTGGGATTAAAGATGCGTAATCTTTCGGTTAAAAACAAATGTATCAAACACAAACTATTTTCAAATTAAGCCCATTGCCCAGCTTGCTTGTAGCGTGTGTTGAACTAAACCTTCGGTAGCACCAAGCAAATGATTTAGTACCTTACGAATATACTTTAAAATTTGTAAACTATGGTAACAAAAAAAAGAATCCTGAAGATTTAAGAGAAAACAAAATCCTAAATCAAGCCAAGCGAGAAGTTGTAGGTTTTGAACAATTATTAGCACGATTTGAGCGTACCGTTTCGGTTTTGGGACGCAGTCGGAGCACTTACGAAAACTATGCTCGTCATCTTGCGGCCATTTCGCTGTATTTTGGTAAAATTCCTACCGAATTGGACCCCGAACAAGTACAAGACTACTTGTTTTATCAGCAGAAAAAGTCAAAAACACCTTCGCAAACCTATTTCAAACACTGCGTTTACGGCCTTCGGTTTTTGCTGAAATCCGAAGGATTGCCCTATGAATTCCTTCGTTTACCCTCGATAAAACACGAAAAAAAATTGCCTGTAGTACTGAGCAAAGAAGAAGTTTGGGCAATGCTTCAAAAGGCTAAACTGCTCAAACATCGCGTTCTTATTGGCTTGCTTTATGGCTGTGGCTTGCGTTGCATGGAAGCCAGAAGTGTACGTTTGCAAGACTTGGATTTCGACAGAAAACAACTCAAAGTCGTGCAAGGTAAAGGTAAAAAAGACCGCTACGTTCCTTTATCGGAACACTTAATTCGTGGGCTCAAAAAGTACATCGAAGCCGAAAAACCACAAGATTTTCTATTCAACGGTCAGCCTAATGATAGGGCTGGTGGTACTTCGACTTCGCTCAGCACAGGCTTTGACAGCCGTTATTCCCAACGCGGCGTACAATGGGTAATCAAACAAGTGACCAAGGCGGCCGGTATCCAAAAGGAGGTTTGTGTACACACGCTTCGACATTCCTATGCCACGCATCTGCTCGAAGACGGAATGGACATTATGACGCTCAAAGACCTTTTGGGACACCAAAATATTGAGACCACTATGGAATATCTGCAGATTGCCCAACTCGAGAGTCAGCGTATTTTTAGTCCCCTCGATACACTTTTCGAAAAATGCAGCACGAAGTAGCCTGCACTGAGCCAAGTCGAAAAGCCTGCACTGAGCCAAGTCGAAGTGAGGTAGCCGATGTACTGCGAAAACTAGGAAAGAGCATCGAAAATTTGGGTTTGAATTCCTGGCAGCTGCGCACGCTTTATGCGTTAAAAAAATGCCGAACCGCCGAATTGGGCGGACATATTGATGCTTGTGATGATTGTGGTAATTTGAGTATTAGCTACAACTCGTGTCGCAATCGGCATTGCCCGAAGTGTCAGGGCAACAAACGCGAAGATTGGATACAAGCCCGAAGCACCGAACTCTTGCCTGTGCCCTATTTTCACGTGGTTTTTACCCTCCCCGAAAGCATCAATTCTTTGGCGATGCATCACCCCAAAATGGTGTATGATATACTCTTTGAAGCCACTTGGGAAACGCTACATCAATTTGGCAAAGCCAAAGCAATGCAAATGGGTATGATTGCCGTGTTGCACACTTGGGGACAAAACCTGAGTTTGCATCCGCACCTGCATTGTATTGTCCCTGGAGGTGGTGTGGACAAAGAGGGAGGGTGGAAAAACAGCCACACTAAAGGTAAATTTCTGTTTCCGGTAAAAGCTTTGTCGAAGGTTTTTAGGGCTAAATATTGTCAAAAACTCAAAGAAAAAGAGCCCGTTAAATACGAGCAAATCCGGCAAGAGTTATGGCAAAAGTCTTGGGTGGTGTTTGCTAAAAAGCCCTTTGGAAGCCCAAAAACAGTAGTAGAATATTTAGGAAGATACACCCATAAAATCGCCATTAGCAACCGTAGAATCAAAAGCATCGATAACCAAAACGTGACTTTTGAGTACAAAGACTATCGTGCTGAGGGTTTTAAAAAACAGATGACACTCTCGCATCAGGAGTTTATCAGGCGGTTTGCCTTGCATATTTTGCCCAAACGCTTTGTAAAAATCCGTCATTATGGTTTTTTAAGCAGTACCTGGAAACGTCAAAAGCTACAGCTTTTGCAGGAAAAGCTCCAAATTAAAGTCTTGAAAAAAGCTGAAAAGAAGCCCTTTTTGCCCAAATGCCCCTGTTGCAAAACAGGTAATTTGCACCGAATAGCGGTCTTTGACCAACGTGGGCCGCCTGCTTGGTTTCTTGGCGGTAGCCAAAAATCCATTCCCTGTGAAAGTTAGTTTTATGGGTAAGGGTACTTATGCTTAATAGTGAAGGTAAACACTCAAAAACCATACTTCATCTTAGTCCCCAAAAAAAAAGAGGATCTAAATCCTCTTGAAAATTACAAATTCTTTTTACGATAACCCCATAGTACTGGAAGTAGAGCGGTTCCGTTCAACACGGGTTTCATTGTTCGTGCTACGCACCCAACGAAACCCTAGCTGTTAGGTGGCGTTTTTTTATTTACTTTAATTTTTCTAATATTTTTACAGTTTCTATCGTATCAGTTATTTTACAATTTTCTTCGTATGTTAAACTTGAATCTAATCCAAATTCAGTCATAATTTCTTTTCTCAACATCTCATTTTTTGGATTTCTTAAATCAAATTCAGTTTTGTAATATGGTTCTCTGTTAAAGTCAAATACATTATTATTTATTATTGTTTCAACTATATCAACTTTCCAATAACTTGTGCTGAATCCGCAAGAATAATAACCGTAAGGATTTTGCATAAATCTTGAAGTACTATTTTCTGGTAAAAATATATTTTCACCGTTTATGTATTTATTGAATTTACTAATAGGAAGTTCTCTATGAATTAAACCCCATTGAAGAAATACATTTGTATCGCCAAATCTTATACTTCTGCCATAAGATATAGGATATTCGAATTCTTTTTCTTCAAGTTTTTTATGACCAATTATTTCATATTCTCCGTAATGTAAATGGTTATCCATCATATAATCTGAAGGCAACGCATTTAGATTTTCTAATAATTTTATGTCAATGTTTTTTTCTAATGATATATATGGGTATAATTTTACTAAAACAGGCATTCCCATTAATAAATTTAGACCGTGATTTTTCTCTAATAAATTACTTTTTCTTAACTTATTAATGTCAAGTAAAATTCGTCCAAATCCATAATTATTTCTATCAATTTTATATGCGAAAAAATCACCTGATTTATATTTTACGATTTTCTTTTTAGCATTTTTAAACTTGTTGATTTCTTTCAAATGATTTTCATCCGAGTTTTTTATGAAATCTTCTACCCAAAAACTAAATTTATTTTCTTCTTTTTGTGTTTTGTCTTCCCAATTACTAGAATAAAAAGTTGTCTTTGTAGTGTGATTTCCAATTAATAAACTTCCAAAAGAGGTTAATGAAAAATAGACTCCAATTGGTGTTTTTGACGATAGAACTGATGCAGTTAATTTCTGTTCTTTTCCTTTACTTGTTTTTGGCAATATGATTTCTCTGTTCTTTGTCAGTTCTTCATATTGGAATTCTACATATTGATGTTTGGTGGAAATTATATGTTTTTTTATTGTATTATCTTCAAAATATAGAATACTGGGTTCACGGTATGTATCGCCTTTTAGTATTACTTTTTCCCAATTTGGTTTTACTTTATCTAGCCCTAAATATTCTCTTTCTGTATTTGATAATTCAAAATTCATTTCTTTTTTCGTTTTTCTGTCAAAATGCCACCTAACGTCTGCAGCCTTGTGATGGTGGCGAAATAGACAGAACAAAATCTTCTTATTTCGCCTAAATCATACCAAATAAGAGAAAAATAACTAAATTAATAACTAATCCCGCCACTAGCACAAGACTGCTGTTAGGAGCTGGCTTTTTATTACAAATATTAATAATTAAAAAATAAAATAAAATGAACTTACAAAAATTAAAAGAGTATTTTGAAAAATTTCCTAAAGGAAAAGAGTTTGATTATGGATTATCAAAACCATTCTCTTGGAGAGGAAGTTATGACGAAGTTGCTTTTTCTATAGAAGGAGCTATGAGTAGAGAAGATATTTTGAAAAATATAGAATTAGCATATACAGAAACGTTTTTTGGCTATAAAGGCGGAGAATATAGATATGACGATTATACTTCTGTAAATTTTGAAGAATATGGCTCTAGGAATTATTCAGACGGCGGATACACTTCAAGAAAAATAGCTGAATTAGAAGAATCTGTTCCATATAAAAGTCAAGAGGAAAGGCTTGTTTATTTAGCTTTCTCTTAAGCTTGCTCCTAACTAGCTTATAGGTCTAATTTTATCAGACCTATCACACCAAAATTGGAGTGATAGATCCCTATAGTCTCCGTTTTTATCTTCATCCAAATATAAATAAAATTTTTACAAATCATCAAAAGGACTCTTAATTTGTTGCAAACTTTTCGCACTAACATGGGTGTAGATTTCGGTAGTCCTACTGCTGCTATGACCCAACAACTCTTGGATATAGCGCAAATCCGTACCGCTTTCCAATAAATGTGTGGCATAACTATGACGCAACCAATGCAACGTAACAGGTTTGCTAATCCCTACTTTTTGCAAAGCTTGCTTCAAAATACTCTGCAAACTCTTTTCTGAATAGGGCTCACCCGCCAATTGCCCCTCAAAAAGCCAAGTGGTGGGTTTGTACAAACTGTAATAGGTGCGCAACATTTCGAGTATTTTGGCCGACAAAGGTGCAATGCGGTCTTTTTTGCCCTTGCTCTGACGAATCAAAACAATGCCGCGTTTAGAATCAATATCCTTGGGTTTCAAATGCAACAATTCGCTTCGTCGCAGCCCACAGCTATATATCATCGAAAGCATCATCCGGTGTTTGATATTGCTGTGAGCATTCAAAATCATTTTTACCTCAGCTTTGCTCAACACGTTTGGAAGCAATTTCTCGCGCTTCGGACGGTGAATTTTGTCGATCTCTATTTTGGTGTCGCGTACCGTTGCAAAAAATAACTTGATCCCATTCACAATTTGATTCTGATAAGATGCAGAAATGTTCTTCTCCAAAATAAATTCGTTGTTGTAGATAATAACATCTTCATTCGTGATTTCGGAAATGGGTTTCTCACGATGAAAAATCAAAAATGATTTTAAAGCCTCGCAATAAATCGTAATCGTACTTTCACTGTAGCGTTTCGAACGCATCCATTGCTTGAACTTGTCGATTTGTTCTATACCCTCGGCCGAGGGCAAATAGGAAGGAGCAAAAATCCGGAACCGAATCCGATAATCTTCCGTATCGGGCAAATGCCAAACCCCCAGGGTCTGACTCCATCTCGCCCCATCCAACTGTTTGATTCGGGCTATCAATTCAGGATCTTTTTCAAAATAAACGGCAATCCGCTTTTCTTTTCGGTGTGTAATCAATTGGGCATTCCAACGCATAAGGCTTATAATTAGAGCCTTAAAGATATAGAAAAAAAAGTTATTAGCGAAAAGTGAGGAGTAATAAACAAAAACACACCCCCAGCCCCTCTAACTCCAAATTTTATTTATTTATCGGAGTCGTTGAATCTTCGATTTCAAGAGGGAGTTTTGGTGGTAATTATTGTGATTTAGGATTCGACAAAAACACACCCCCAGCCCCTCTCAAGAGGGGAGCAGTCTCTGCTATAATTGGAATTTGGTACTTAAAAATTGGAATTTAATTACACTAACGTTTCTAGCCCTGATGGGAACGGCATCCTCTTGTGGCGGGGTTCGACACAAGAGATATAGTGGACAGCAGGATTAGCTCCTAAACATTAATCCAAATGCCATCGCAAACCTATAAAAGCGCGAATGCCTTGGTTGGGTCCGTAGGCGTAGGTCGGGTCGAAAGTGAGTGCATAGGGATTGTCGGGAGTGGGTTGTGCGACGCCATTGCTATCGAAAGTGACTTGCTTATCGAAAGGGTCATGGGCACGCGCAATTAAGAAAGGATTGCCGCGATTGGGTGTCCAATTCAGGAGGTTTTTGACGCCTCCAAACAACTCTACATTGTGGAATTTCTTGTACGTGATTTGAATGTTTTGAATGCTGTACGGCAAGGAATACTCGCGGCGCGGATCGAGGGGCGACAACAAGGGCAAACGCATACTGCCAGTATAACTTCCGGTATAATCCAAACTCAGGAACCAGTTGGGGATTTCGTAGCTCAAAGCCCAAGACAAACTGACTTTTTCAGTAAACAAAGGCACAAAACGACGGCCTTCTTGCTCGGTCAACGGATGGAAATAACTACCGCCCAAAGTCCCTTTCACCCCAAACGGACTGACCCAATCCAAGGAAATACTACTTCCGAAAATTCTAGAAAAACCATCGAGATTGGCATAAATGATTTGGTTGGGATTCGTATCATAGTCGGCAATGATGCGGTTTTTGAAATGGGTGTACCAAGTCGAAACTTCGAGGGTGAGCACGCCCGCGGTGTTGGTATCGAATTTTTTGAGGTAATTCAGGTTGGCGGTATACGAAGTTTCGGGGTCTAAATCGCCTTTGAGAACGACATCTCGAGCACCCGAAAGCGCTTGATGGTCTTCGGTAAACAAATTCACCACTCGGAATCCCGTTCCCAAATTGAGTCGCAAAATATCGGTGGCGGTGGGTTTCCATTTCAGAGCGAGACGTGGGGTGACAATCGAGCCGTGTGCTGGGTGATAATCGTAACGCGCGCCCAACAGCAAGCCCGTTTGCTTAGAAAGTTGGATATCGTCTTGGAGAAATCCACTGTAAATAGCGGTTTGAGAGGAAGTGGCCGTAGCGGGCGTGTTATCGTTATACCAAGTAAAGCGCGCCGCGGCACCGAACAAAAGCGAATGATTTTGGAGCTCTTTGTCCCAAAGGTATTGCCCGAACGCAATTTTTTGGTTCGCCAAAAAAACGGAAGTACCATAGACCGAGTTTTGGTCGTGGCCCACCATCGAAAATTGCAGGCTCATTTTTTCGTCCAAAGGCAATTGGTACTTGCCCAAGATTTCGTAGCGCGAGGTGTAAATACTTTCGCCATAGACTTGGTCACCTCCTCGAAAGCTAGAATTCCACTGCATTTCGCCACCCCAACGATCTTCATACAAATACCGGGCGACGAGGCTCATTTCTTTTTTGGAACGGCGTTCAAAATGCCAGCGGCTAAAAAAGGAAACTCTTTTCTGCAAGGAAATATCCGTAAAATTGTCGCCATTGTTATCGACAGCATAGTCATTGTAAAACGTGCTGAGTCCAAAAAGCGCATTAGATTTTTTACCAATGTTGGTGCGATAACCCAAATCGAGACTGTTTTCCAGCCAAGAAGTAGTCATCAAGTCGGCAGTAAATTGAGGGGCGTTTTGTGGTTTTTTGGTAATGATATTGATGAGTCCCCCTACTGCCTCGCTCCCATACAAACTCGAAGCGGCGCCTTTGATGATTTCGATTTTGTCGATCATCGCATTTGGAATTCCAGACAAACCATACACCGTTCCCAAGGCACTCACTATGGGCATGCCATCTATCGTGACCATCGTATAAGGGCCTTCCAACCCATTGATGCGAATATCGCCGGTGTTACAAACATTGCAATTGTTTTGTGGACGCAAACCATTCACGTTTTGCAAACCTTCAAAAACAGAAGCGGTGGGATTTTGTTTCAAAAAAGTAGTCGAAATAATTTCTACTGGCACCGGATTTTCTAAACGACGTACGGCTTTCATCGTACCCGAAACCACTACTTCGTCGAGCAGTTGCTCATTCGTCACCACATTTATTTTTAGTAAATGCTTAAAATCCGCACTGCTGATGGACTGCTGATGGGTTTTGATGCCGATAGCAGTAACGCGCAGCGTGTAGCGTTGGAGCGGCAATTGAGGAATTTCAAAAAAGCCCAAACTATCGGTTTGCGTCCCAAAAGCGGTACCTACAATTTCGACCTGTGCTTGTGCTATGGGTTGATTTTCGGAGATGACTTGTCCACGCAACGTGGCTTTTTCTTGTGCCAAAGCAAGAGATAACGAAAAGAAAAACAAGCAGCTATATAATAATTTCATTAGAGTAAATAATATTTTAGACAAATCTAAAAAATAAATACATACAAACGAAAAAAATCCAGTATCGAACTTCAATACTGGATTTTACTATAATTTTACTTGACTATCCTAGACTAGTGCCATTTTGGCGAATAAATTAATTGTGGAATGTTTTTCATTAAACTTTATTCTCTCTGTTCTTTGCGTCTCTGCGACTTTGCGTGAAATTTGGCTCGCAAAGGCGCAGCGTCGCAAAGGAAATTTTTCATTTTTTAATCTCTTGGTATGACCTATAATTTTATCTTGATTAATTGCGGGCATTATAAATTGTCCTATTAAATTCCCATTTGGACTTACGCTATTTTGTTATCATTGCTTAGCTTACAAATCTTCAAAAATTTGAACCGTCAAACCGGATTCTTGATCATAATCAATCTCCAAAGCTCCGGCTTCGAAAGTGATGCTCACATAATCGCCAGAGAATTGTTCGTCTTCTCGCTCTACTTTTATGGCTAGCAATGGTGTTTTGATGTTTTCTACCCATAAAGGGGCAGCAGCAACATCTATGCGTTTTAAAGACAAGCTACCGTTAAATTGTTCTTCTAATTGTTGTTGCTCTTTTTCGAAATCATAATCGGTCACAATAGAAAATCCTGTATCTTCCTCATTGATTTTGAAAAACAATTTTTGTTCGTTCTCAAAATGCAATTCTACCGTATCAATAAATATGAATTTATTGTCCGGTTGTACCATATTGACCCACAAATGATAAAACACAGCGGTTACTTTACTACCTTTTTGAACTTGGGATAAAAGAGATACTTCTTGTGAACTAAAGGTATAACTACTACTCATAAAATGACTTGGATTAAAAAAATAAACAGTTCACAAAATTGACTGTCGCTATTCAACGCGCAAAATTACGATAACTAAGAGGAAAAAAAGAGGAATACGTTATAAATCTTTTCGAAGATCGACGAGAAACCGACTAGAAAGAGAAGCGTATTTAGACATGTCTAAAAAAATAGTTTTGGAGAACTTTTTTTGTATATATTTGGATAATAAAACACTATACAATTGAGTCATTCCTTAGAAGAAGTCAACCAATCGGTGGCTACGCAAAATAAAAGAACAACCTTTAGAAAGATTTTGGCTTTTCTAGGCCCCGCTTATCTCGTAAGTGTAGGCTATATGGATCCTGGCAACTGGGCCACTGATATTGCGGGTGGAAGCCAATTTGGTTATGCCCTCTTATGGGTACTTTTGATGAGTAATTTGATGGCCTTGCTGTTGCAAAGTTTGAGTGCGCGTTTAGGGATTGTCACCCAACGCGATTTGGCACAAGCTTCCCGCGAAACCTACTCGCCTTTTGTGAATTACATTTTATATTTTTTTGCCGAAATTGCGATTGCCGCCTGCGATTTGGCCGAAGTACTCGGAATGGCGATTGGGATTAATTTACTGTTTGACATTCCGCTGATCGAAGGCGTTCTGATTACGGTTTTGGATACTTTTTTATTGTTGTTTTTAATCAATAAAGGCATTCGGAAGATGGAAGCCTTTATTATTGCTTTGGTCGCCATTATAGGCTTTTCGTTTGTATTCGAAATGTTGTTTGCGCAACCCGAAATTGGCAGTGTCGTACAAGGGTTGATTCCAAGTCTTCCTAACGAAGCCGCTTTGTATATCGCCATAGGAATAATTGGAGCCACCGTTATGCCCCACAATTTGTACTTGCATTCGTCTTTGGTGCAAACCCGAAAATTTGATCGAAGTCCCAAAGGCATCCGACAAGCTTTAAAATACAACCTCATCGACTCCACCATCGCGCTGAATTTGGCTTTTTTTGTCAATGCCGCTATTTTGATTTTGGCTGCGGCCACCTTCTACAAAAACGGACTATTTGAAGTAGCCGAAATTCAAGATGCCCATCAATTTTTAGCACCGATTTTAGGTACAAAATGGGCTTCTATCCTATTTGCCGTGGCTTTGATTGCGGCTGGACAAAGTTCAACCATTACGGGAACTTTAGCAGGTCAAATTGTAATGGAAGGCTACTTGAATTTACGCATTCAGCCTTGGGTGCGACGCATTATTACAAGACTGATCGCCATAGTACCAGCAGTTGTAGTCATTTTAATTTATGGCGAAAGTGTCACCGGGAAACTACTCATTTTTAGCCAAGTCGTTTTGAGTTTGCAATTGGGGTTTGCCATAATTCCATTGATCCATTTTGTAAGCGACCAAAACAAAATGAACGGTTTTCACATCAATACACTAACGAAAATAGCCGCTTGGACCATAGCTTTGATAATTGTGTCGCTCAATGCCAAATTGGTTTTTGATGAGATTCAAGATTGGTTGGCCGCCGCCGAAAATCCTATCATCCTTTGGCTAACAGTAGTACCCTTGGCCTTTGGTTTTTTAATGTTACTCCTTTACATCGTATTTCGACCGTTTTTGGCGCAATCTAAAGTGAGCATTCAAAACCACTCGCCCCATCATTTGGCGTTGCAATTTCAATCCATCTCAGCGCATCCGCCGCAAAAAATTGCCATCGCAGTCGATTTTTCATCTGCCGATGAAACCGCGCTGAATTATGCCTTCAACTTAGGCGGAAAAGAAGCCCAGTACACCTTGATTCATGTGGTAGAAACAGTGGGCGCCTTGATGTACGGTAAACAAACCGACGATCACGAAACCACCATCGACGAAAAGTTATTACATGAATACAAAGACATGTTTCAAGAAAAGGGCTTTTGCATCAAAACCCTTTTAGGTTTTGGAAAACCCAACAAAGTGATTCCGAAATTGGTCAACAAAGGCAAATTCGACTTACTGATTATGGGGACTCACGGACATACTGGCATTAAGGATTTGTTGTTGGGCACCACCATCGACCGTTTGCGTCACAAGATTTCCATTCCGTTGGTCTTGATTAATAATGCTAAAAAATAATACTAACACTTAAAAACCCTTCCAGAGTTTTGAACTCTGAAAGGGTTGATTAAATAATATATGATGACCCATTCCGAAGAAAATTATCTCAAAGCCATTTATCATTTAACCGTGCAGCTTGAAGCCGAAGTGCCTACCAACGCCATTGCCGAAATGATGGACACCAAAGCTTCTTCGGTAACCGATATGCTCAAAAAATTATCGGATAAAAAACTGATTCATTACATCAAATACCAAGGCGTTTCCTTGACCGAAAAAGGACGATTGGCCGCCAAAATGATTGTTAGAAAACACCGTTTGTGGGAAGTTTTTTTGGTCGAAAAATTGGCTTTCACTTGGGATGAAGTACACGACATTGCCGAGCAATTAGAACACATCAAATCCGAACAACTCATCAACAAACTCGCTGATTTTTTAGGCAACCCCACCGAAGATCCTCACGGCGATCCCATTCCAGATGCACAAGGTCGAATTGCTAAAACCGAAAAACTCTTGCTCTCAGAATTGGCGCTTGAAGAAACCGCTATTTGCGTAGGGGTAAAAGATTCTTCCGTGGATTTTTTGCAATACCTCGACAAACAAAAAATAGCCTTAGGCGTCACCATAAAAGTGATAGGAAAAGAAAATTTTGATGCTTCCCTTCATTTGCTCATCAACGATACCCCACTTACCGTATCGTCAAAAATTGCAGGAAACTTGTACGTGAAGCGGATTTAACTTAGCGTAAGTGAACTAGCTTCTTCCATATGATTATTAGTTATATACTGAACCAAATAACGCTGGTCTCTTTGGTCAAAAAATACATACCAAGATGTTTTGTTATTTAACGAAATTACTATAAAGTAGCTTCCATATTGACTTAAAAATTTAGGCGTTTTGTAGTGTTGCCTTACATCAATATACTTTTCGATTTCATCTCGAAGCGCAATTACATATTTTTCTGCATTTTCTATATAACTGAAATACTCTTCAAAAAAAAGAATCGTAATTAAATCAATCAAATAGTTTTCAAATGATGGAGTATAGACTATTCTTTTTTCCAAGGCAAGGTGCGTAAATGGGTGTGAACACGTTTTACCAATTCCTCTCCTGAAATGCCCTCAGACCATTTTTTTTCAAAATTTTCTTCTTCGGATAAAGCGCCTACTTGCTCTAAAAAAAACTGCAAGGCTTCTCCGTGTTTTTGTAAATCTATCGTTACCGATTTTGCTTTACCAGAAACATCTCTTTTAAATTCAACACCTGAAATATTTTTCATTTGTAGCTTGTTTTAACTGTGATAGATGACATCATTTAGAGAAACTTTCATCAGAATCTTACTTATAAGACTGCCCTTCAAGTCATTTGAATACGACACTAAGAATTGTTTTGAACAAATGATCTACAAATATAGGGATTTAACCACAGCCACAATTCCCGTCTCTACAGTTTTTTTTGGACTTCTTTTTCCAGAAAAACTTCCGTATAAGGAAAACAATGGCAATAGCCAATAAAGAAAAAGCGATGATTTCTTGTAGCAACATCGAAAGTTTGTATATAAAATTAAACCCAGATTCCGAATTAGAAATCTGGGTTAAAGGTAGGCTTTATTTAAAATTTGGCACCAATACTAATGTAAAAAGTACGTCCATCATTTGGCAATACGCCAGGTCCAGGATAACCTCCAGCACGACGAGTAGCATAACTAACATTCGTAAGATTATTAATTCCCGACTTAATATTATAATTCCCAAAAAAGTCATATTTCATAGAGAAATCATAGACGCTAAATCCTGCTAATGCCCCAGTTACACCGTTTGCTGATGGAGTTTCGGTGTTGTTGGCATCGGTATAAATCTTACTGGTTCTTCGATTTTGAAACGTGGTAGAAATATTTTTGAAATCCCAGCTAATCCCAAAATTGTGGATGTAGCGTGGTGCGTTTTCCACTTGTTTTCCAGCCAAATTGCTTTCAATAATCTCTTTTTTTCCAGTTATTGGATCAGTTTTTACTTGAGCCAATTTAAAATCAGTGTAAGTAGCATCAATGAAAGACATCGTAGCAAAGAAGTTAATATCTCCTATTGTCTCATTTACCTGAAATGCTTTGGCTACGTTCACATTTACAAATCCTTCAATTCCTTTGTGTGTAGTCTCCCCTAAGTTGGTTCGAAATAAAAAAGTTTTTTGTGTTGTTGGATCATCATTTTCGAATTTAGAAATTCCTCCCACTCTGTTTTGATATGACATATAAAAATACGACACATCAAAGTTTACAAAACCAAGAACAGAACCTCTATATCCAAAATCAAAATTGTAACCTTTTGCATCTTTCAAGTTTGGGTCAATCACATCGGTGGTTGCAGAAGGTGTCAAATCAGAGAATAAAACTGGACGGAAGGCTTGCGAAAAATTACCGTAAAAATTGGTTCTTTCCCATTTGTATTCTACCCCTAAACCAAACAATGCCACATTTCGAGTAATATCTTGCGGAGTCGCTATAACATCATTTCCATTGGTGATATTAATTCTTCCTTGGCTGGTAGATCGAATCGATTCGAAACGCACACCAGGAGTCACACTTAATCTTGGGGTAATTTTGAACTGATTTTCCGCAAAAGCGGCAAAATTGTCTGTGGTGAAATCTAAATCGCGGTTGTAACGACCTTCAATACTCAAATCAAAATCGGAACCCGTTGTTCCGCTTCCTTGTTGCAAACGGTTCATATTGGCTTGGTACAAACGAATTCCAAAGGCTAATTTTTGTTCTTCTGTTCCTAGTGTGTACTTAAAAATACTTCTGGTTTCTAAACCAATATTTTTATAAAAATCACGATCTACCTGACGATTGTCATAAGCATTTGTAGCTGGATTAATTGCATCGACCAAATTTGGAGCTTTTATAAAACCTACTGAATTTCGTTCTCCGATTAATCCAAAAAGTTTCGCATTAAAAGTCAAACGGTCACTGAATTGGGTATCCAAAATCAAAGCGCCTACATTCCAAGGCGTACCAAACCAGTTACGACTGCGAAGGGATTGCTGTGGATTGGCTTCAAATTGCGCATCTGTCAAACCTCCCGCTTGTTGCATATCATAATCCATATTGGTATATTCTGCCGAAAGTTTGGTTTTCTCGTTGAACTTGTACGCAAAATAAGCGTGGGTATTGCGCACCGCATAGCGCCCGTTTTCTCTCCAACCGTCCCCGTTTCTGGAATGATTGTACACGTAATAGTCTATTTTTTTTGTGGTGCCACCAATGGCGTTATAAGAACTAAATAAGCCATAGCTTCCCACCGTATTTTGCGTTTCGAAAGAGAAAGCCTTTTCGGTTTCGCGTTTCAATTCGTAGTTGAGCATTCCACCAAACTGAGAACCAAATTGTAGTGAAGCACCACCGCGAACCAATTGAATATTGGCTACTGCTTCCAATGGAGGATTGTAATACGCCTCTGGATAGCCAAATACATCCGAGGAAATATCATAGCCATTCTGACGTGTATTCAACTCCCAACTTCTGTTTGGACTCAAACCGCGAACCCCTACATTGATTTGTATTCCAGACCCCTCATTTTCCCAAATCGAAACACCAGGTACTTTCGCAAAAATTTCTCTTGCGTTGTTAGTCACCACATTTCCATTGGTGTTTAATAATGAAATCACTTCGTTTTTCTTACCAGAAAACAAACTATGGCCTTGTACTTCTTTTAAACGTTCTACAGGCTGTTTTTTATAATAAACCGTTACAGGATAAAGTCTTTTGATACTGTCATGGAGTGCAACATCATTAGCATCTGTCTGTCCCAATACTATACTGCTTGTAAGGAGTACAAGCGCAACAAAATACGATTTCATTTTTATTTAGATTAATTCTACACGGCAAAGGTATAAGGAATTCTTAATTTAGACAAATTAAAAATTAGATAATCCTTAACTTTTTTTTGGCAGAACTTAAGACAATACTTGATAGACCACCAAGGCCATGGTGTAGGCGAAAATACTCATAAAAAGAAGTTGTCCCAAAGGCCAGCGCCAACTGTTGGTTTCTTTTCGTGTCACCGCTAAGGTACTAACACATTGCATGGCAAAAGCATAAAAGAGAAGTAAGGAAATCCCAGAGGCAAAATTGAAGACTTTTTCACCTGTCAAAGGATTGATTTCGGATTGCATTTTACTCTTAATCGTATCTTCGTTATCGGTGTCGCCCACGCTGTAAATCGTAGCCAAAGTTCCCACAAAGACTTCTCTGGCAGCAAAAGAACTAATGATGGCTATCCCTATTTTCCAATCGTATCCCAAAGGCGTCAAAACTGGTTCGATAGATTTACCCATCAATCCGATATAGGAATTCTCCAATTTTTGAGAAGCGACTTCGTTATCAAAGGCTGTCTTAGAAAGTGGTTGATCAGCATGTTTGGCTACTACAATTTGCTCTGCATTGCTGAAGTTTTCACCTGGGCCATAGGATGCCAAAAACCACAAAATGATGGAAATGGCTAAAATGATTTTTCCAGCCCCCACAACAAACGATTTGGTTTTTTCGATCACATTGATGGCTACGTTTTTAAATAAAGGCCATTTATAGTTGGGCATTTCCACAATAAAATAAGATTTCCCTCTAATATGCAACACTTTGTTCAACACATAAGCCGAAAAAATAGCCATACCAAAACCCAACATATATAGCAACATCAGGGTTAGGCCTTGCAAGTTGAAAATTCCCAACATCCTTTGATCTGGAATGACCAAGCCAATAATGATGGCATAAACCGGCAAACGGGCCGAACAAGTGGTAAACGGAGTAACCAAAATAGTAATCAAGCGTTCTTTCCAATTTTCGATATTGCGGGTAGCCATAATCGCTGGAATGGCACAAGCGGTTCCAGATACCAAAGGCACGACACTTTTGCCAGATAATCCAAACTTGCTCATGATTTTATCCATCAAAAACACTACACGACTCATATACCCACTCTCTTCGAGTATCGAAATGAACAAAAACAAAAAGGCAATTTGAGGAATAAAAATTAAGATTCCGCCAATTCCGGGAATAATCCCTTGCGAAATCAAATTGGTCAACATCCCGGCAGGTAACACCTCGGCCGACCAAGCGCTTAAGCTAGCAAAAGTGGCATCGATAAAATCCATAGGTACTTCGGACCACACAAAAATGGATTGAAAAATACCAAAAAGAATACAAAAGAAAATCACATAACCCCATAATTTATGCGTCAACACTCGATCCAATTGCGCTCTAAAATCTTTAGCAATAGCTTGATCAACGGTCATTCCCACTTTCAACACATCGTTGATGAATTGGTAGCGTTTGATGGTTTCCTTTTGTTGCAATCGTTTCAAATCCGAATGCGATTTGGTAAACGTACTCTGGATTTCTTTGCGTTCCAAATTCAAAAAGTTCACATCTTGGGTAATCACTAACCACAGTTTGTACAACAATTGGTTGGGGAACGCTTTTTGCAAACTAGCAAAATACTCGGTATCAATGACCGAGGCATTCATACACGGTTCCGTAGGGAGTGATTTATAAGAAACAATTAGATTTTTTAGTTCTTCAATTCCTTGTCCTTTTCTGGAACTCACCAACGCAATTTTGGTTTTCAGCTTCTCTTCCAGATAAGGAATATCTAAGCTAATGCCTTTGTATTCCATACGATCCGCCATATTGATGACCAAAATCGTGGGAATTTCTAGGTCTTTGATTTGAGTAAAAAGCAACAAATTACGTTTTAAATTCTCCACATCGGTCACCACTATGGCTACATCGGGATACAATTTATCGTTTTTGTTGAGCAGTAATTCAATCACCACATTTTCATCAATCGAACTGGCATTCAAGCTATAGGTTCCAGGTAAATCCAGAATATTGGCTTTAAAATTATAAGGCAGTTTACAAAATCCTACCTTTTTTTCGACAGTAATACCGGGATAATTACCAACTTGTTGATTCAGACCCGTTAGTTGATTAAATACAGAGGTTTTCCCCACATTCGGGTTCCCTATCAAAGCGACATTGATATTGTGATTGCTGGTCATTTGCTTTATTGGATTCGTTCCACTTCTATTTCCTGAGCCGTTGCTACGCGAATGGCTACGTGCGATCCGTTAATATTCAAATACAAGGGATCACCGAAGGGAGCAATTTGCAACAATTCCACTTCATTACCCGGCAAACAGCCCATTTCGAGCAATTTTAAAGGAATAGCGTCGATATCAAAATCTTTGATGATGGCTTTATCGCCTTTTTTAAGTAAATGTAGTGTGGTTCGCAAATCTTATTTAGATTGAATTTAGATTGCAAAAATACATATTAAAATAGAAATTCAAATGATTATTATCAGGATTTATACAGAACCGCTACTGAATTTTGGCTAATTGGAACACAAAAAGTTAATATCTTCAAGCAATCGGGTCATGTCCTCTTTTTTGGTTCCATCATAAAAACCACGAACACGTCTTTTTTGATCGACCAAGACAAAATTTTCGGTATGTACCATATCGTACAATTCCTCGGGTTTTCCTAATTTCACTGCCAAATACGATTTTCGAGCCATTGTATAAATTTCCTTTTTATCGCCGGTAACCAAGTTCCATTTGCGGTCTATCACCCCGTGTTCAAGAGCGTATTTTTTTAAAACAGGCACACTATCGGTCTCGGGAAAAACCGTGTGCGACAACAGCATTACTTTGGGATTATTTTTGATAGCCGCTTGCACTTCGGCCATGTTTTTGGTCATTTTGGGACAAATCGAACCACAAGTGGTAAAGAAAAAATCGGCCACATACACTTTCCCTTCATAATCCTTTTGGGTAATCGTCTTCCCATTTTGATTCACAAAAGCAAAATCGGCAATCGTATGTGCTTTACTCACATATTGTACGGTACTATCTACCATTTCCGGATTCACATCGGCCGGATTGTATATGGGCAATGTTTTTTCGGGCTTCAAGGCGTTATAAAACAAACTAATGGTTACTACAGAAAAGAGCAGTAGAACGCCAAAAAACAATCGGTATTTATAGAAGAAAGCTTTCATTAGCAATTGAAAAAAGGGGGCATGATTAAAGAATAATTCGCCACAAAAATAAGAAAACGTACCAAAATTTGACCTAAAAAGCTCTTGGATTGGTAAACAAAAAAAGAGGTTTTACACATGCAAAACCTCTTTTTCTTTGACTTGTATTATGAATTACAACAAAGCGTCTAAGCTATCAGCATAGGTTTGCTTTGGCGCTACACCTACTTGTTTGCCTACTACTTCACCGTTTTGGAAAATTAAAACAGTAGGAATATTACGTACTCCGTATTTGGCTGCAAATTCTTGGTTAGCGTCTACATCCACTTTTCCAATTACCGCTTTACCTTCGTACTCACTGCTTAACTCATCAATGATTGGGCCAACCATTCTACAAGGTCCACACCATGCTGCCCAAAAATCTACCATTACGGGTTTGTCTGATTTCAATACTACTTCTTCAAAAGTAGCGTCTGTTATTGCTAATGCCATTTTGTATTTGTTTTAAAAACCCTTATCCGAAAGATTAGAGTGTTGATTGATAAATTATTTCGAGGCCAAATTTAGGAATAATATATCAATCCTAAAACTTCAATTTATTAGTTTTGGCTATACACAAATTGTTTGTTTTTATATTTCCTTTGGATAAAGATGAGGGACAAAAAAAAGTTGTTACCGCAGCAACAACTTTTTCATAACCTTTATGATAAATGGATTACAAACTGTATTTCAACCCTACAGTCATTCCTAAACCACTAATCCCAACATAAGAACTTAATTCGTTCAAAGCTTTGGAAGTATCCACTCCATTTGGATTAGTAATAGCGTTTGAAGTAGTAGTTAATTTGTCTACATAATTTGTATGAATCTGAGAATACGTTCTGGTACTCAATTTGTCCTGACCGTTTACCGTAAACATAGTGGTCTCTTTTGTCTTTCCGTGTACGGTAAAGTTACGGTATTCTAATTCCGCATAAAGCGAAAGGTTTTTCCCAATTTTATAAGAAGTTCCCATTACCGCTGAGAAGCCAATGGTTGGATTTGGTTTCACCACATCTTTGCTTCTAACTTGGCCCATAATTGGCAAACCTGTAGCTGGATTCACAGCCACTGGAGCCAATGCATCTGAAGTAATTTCTAAATCACCGTGTACTGGTACTAAAACACCTACTTTTGTATAAGGCTCAAAACCTTTGTGCTCACCTAAAAACAAAACTAAGGCAGGAGCCAAATCAAAAGCTGTGATTTGTCCAACAGAGGTAAAATTATATACATTTCCAGTAGGAATATAAGGAACATCTGTAGTGGTTTTAGCCATCGTTTTATCAATACTATTGTAGTAATTGATTCCCATTTCTACCCCTAATCTTTCGTTAAAACGGTATCCCGCAGTAATACCTGTTCTGAAACCTTCTCCAAAAGAACCAGTAATACTTTCTTCAGACACTAATTTTCCTCCTTGATATACTTTATCCAAAGCATCTTTACCACCAACGGTTGGAAATTCAGTAGCAGCGGTTTGCATAAAATAGGAACCCCCTAATTTAAAATACCAACTCTCTTTTTTTTCTGTTTGTGCCAATAAAGTACTTGCACACAATAGGAAACTTAATGATAATACTAATTTTTTCATGATTTTTGAATTAAAATGCAATATTACCATTTAAAACTATTCGCTTTTATTTACTATGCATGCATACTATCGTAAACTACTCAATACCGCAGTACTTTTAAGACAATACTACATACTCAATAAAATAGACCTGATTTTACCTCATAATCATAAAAACATTAACATTAAAAAATTAGTTCAATTTAAAGTTAATCTGCATTTTTTCGAGGGCAAACAATAAAGGATTGGAGATTTTCACTTTCAATTTACGACTAGGCATACTCAATTTGGTGACCACTTTGACCTCTTCAATCTCTTCCATTTTGGCCACAGGCGCCGTCATAGATTGCCCTCCAATTCCTTCTTCATCAAAATCAGGATGCGACTCAAAATCTTCTGCCTCTAGCTCTTCTGCCTCGGACGTTTTGAGGACCATTTTCCGAATTCTTTCAAGTTCCATGACTTCAAATGTGACCGTATGCTCACCTTGATTCTCATGAAACAGTTGCTGCAATTGCAACACAAATTCGGGTTGTATATCATTAATATTAAGCAATAACACTAATTTTTTGGCATAGGCTTCTAATACATCTTGTAATTGCTTTACCTCAACAAATTGAATTCTAGGCTCTGCACGTTTGCCCGTCTCTTGATTGACCCAACCTTCCTTAATCAAAAGTTTGATATAGGTGTAATTGTTTTGAATAAAGAAATGGCGAAACTTTAAATACTCTTCGCCAAAAATGCGAAACTCATAGTTTTCATCATACCCTTCCAAAGTAAACATTCCCCAACCTTTTCCATTTTTGGCTACGCGGTGTTGCACATTGTTAATGATCCCGCCTACAGCAAGGGTTTTCCCTACATGTTGCTCCAAATTTTTAAGGGCTTCCAGTCGGACATTACAAAAATGTTTCATTTCGAATTTATAATCGTCTAGCGGATGACCCGAAATGTAAATCCCCACCACTTCTTTTTCTTTGGCCAATTTTTCCATGGTGCTCCAATCTTCGCAGGGAGGCACCACGGGTTCGGCGATTTGCACTTCGCTGGTTTCGCCAAACAAACTCACTTGAGAGGAATTTTCATTGTCTTGATACTTGGCCCCATAACGCATGGCTTTTTCATAAAAGGTAATGCCATCGCCGTCGTCATGAAAATATTGGGCACGAGTAGTCCCTTCGAAGGAGTCAAATCCTCCGGCTAATGCTAAATTTTCGAAAGCTTTTTTATTGGCAGCACGCAAATCAATACGTTTGGCCAAATCAAATATCGATTTGTATTTGCCGTTTTTACGGTTTTCGACTATAGTAGCCACCGCACCAGACCCCACTCCTTTGATGGCCCCCATCCCAAAACGGATAGCATAATTTTCGTTTACCGTAAATTTATAAAACGATTCGTTCACATCGGGGCCCAACACCTGCAATCCCATACGCTTACATTCCTCCATAAAAAACGATACTTGTTTGATATCGTTCATATTATTGGAAAGCACCGCCGCCATATATTCGGCCGGATAATGCGCTTTCAAATAAGCGGTTTGATAAGCAATCCAAGCATAACAAGTAGAGTGCGATTTGTTGAAGGCATAACTCGCAAAGGCTTCCCAGTCTTTCCATATTTTTTCGAGTATGGTAGCATCATGTCCTTTGGCAGCGGCTTGCTCGACAAATTTGGGTTTCATTTTGTCCAAAACATCTTTCTGCTTTTTTCCCATGGCCTTACGCAATACGTCGGCCTCCCCTTTGGTGAAACCGGCCAAAGATTGAGACAAAAGCATTACCTGTTCTTGATATACGGTAATTCCATAGGTTTCCGACAAATATTCGGCGCAAGCCTCTAAATCGTATTTGATTTCTTCTTCTCCATTTTTACGACGAACGAAAGAAGGAATATACTCCAACGGTCCCGGACGGTATAAGGCATTCATGGCTATCAAATCTCCAAACACTGTCGGCTTAAGGTCCTTCATGTACTTTTGCATCCCGGGCGACTCGTATTGGAAAACCCCTACGGTTTCTCCGCGTTGAAACAATTCGTACGTTTTGACATCGTCAATTGGAAAATTATCAGGGTCCAATTGAATTCCGGTTCTATATTTAACCAGCTTAACGGTATCTTTAATTAAGGTAAGGGTCTTCAAACCCAAGAAGTCCATTTTCAGCAATCCCGCACTCTCGGCCACCGAGTTGTCAAATTGGGTCACATACAAATCCGAATCCTTAGCCGTTGTCACCGGTACATAATTGGTAATATCCGAAGGGGTAATAATTACTCCACAGGCATGGATTCCGGTATTTCGCATGGAACCTTCTAGGATCTTGGCCTGCTGTATGGTTTCGCCAGCCAAATCGCCCTCGTTGGCAATAGCCACCAATTCCTTAATCCGATCAAACTCTTCTGAATTTTTTAAGGCCCCTTTTATGTTTTCTTCCTTTTCAGCAATAAATCGAGCCAAATTCCACTTGGAAGGCATCATGGCAGGAATCAGCTTGGCAATCCGATCCGCTTCAAACAAAGGCAAATCCAAAACACGAGCCGTATCTCGAATAGCCGATTTCGTAGCCATTTTACCATAAGTAATAATTTGCGCTACTTGATTGGCACCATATTTATTGATAACATACTCCATGACACGTCCGCGGCCTTCGTCGTCAAAATCGATATCAATATCGGGCATGGACACACGATCCGGATTTAGGAAACGCTCAAAAAGCAAATCGTACTTAATCGGGTCAATATTGGTAATTCCCAAACAATACGCTACTGCCGATCCCGCTGCCGATCCACGACCTGGACCTACCGAAACATCCATTTTACGGGCTTCGGCGATGAAATCCTGTACAATCAAGAAATAACCCGGATAACCTGAATTGGAAATGGTCAACAATTCAAAATCCAAACGTTCTTGAATTGATTCGGTGATTTCACCATAACGACGCTTGGCTCCTTCCATAGTTAAATAACGCAAATACGCGTTTTCCCCTCGCACGCCTCCATCTACCTCATCTTCTGGCACCATAAATTCCTGTGGAATGTCGTATTTGGGCAACAATACATCGCGGTACAAAGAATACACTTCGACTTTGTTGATTATTTCTTGGATGTTGATGATGGCTTCAGGCAAATCAGCAAAGAGTTTTTTCATTTCCTCTCCTGATTTGTAATAATATTCCTGATTAGGCAATCCATATCTATAGCCTCGTCCCCTTCCTATTGGAGTGGCTTGCTTTTCGCCGTCTTTCACACACAACAAAATATCGTGTGCATTGGCGTCTTCTTTATTTAAATAATAGGTATTGTTGGTGGCTATGAGCTTAATTTGATGCTTTTTAGAAAACTCAATCAAGGTTTTGTTAACTCTATTTTCATCTTCTTGGTTGTGACGCATGATTTCGAGATAGAAATCGGCACCAAATTGGGCATGCCACCATAACAAAGCTTCCTCGGCTTGTTTTTCGCCTACATTCAAAATTTTACTCGGAATTTCTCCGTATAAATTTCCAGACAACACCATAATGTCGTCTTTATATTGTTCTACTATCGTTCTATCGATTCTAGGCACGTAATAAAACCCTTCGGTGTAGGCAATAGAGGCCATTTTGGCCAAGTTGTGGTAGCCGTTTTTATTTTTGGCCAATAAAACTACTTGATATCCGTTGTCTTTTTTGGATTTATCCAATCGATTGTCGCAAATATTAAACTCGCACCCAACAATAGGTTTAATCTCGGTTTCAGTAGGTGCTTCTCCACTCTCCACCAACGCTTTATTTTTAGCAGACGCCGATTTGTTGTGATTCATCACGGCACTTACAAAATGGAAAGCCCCCATCATGTTGCCCGTATCCGTCATGGCTACGGCGGGAAAATTGTTTTTGGCAGTGGCTGCTACTAATGCACCAATAGCGATCGTAGATTGTAAAACCGAAAATTGGGTATGATTGTGTAAATGCGCAAAATTAGCCGCAGAAAAATCTTTTTTATCGGCTTCGGTCCAAATGGGTGCATCGGGAGCAACGTTTTTCTCTTTGAATTGGGCTCGAATCGCATCCGAAGCGGCCTTGAGATTGATATGTTTTAAACCAATTAAAGGAAAAGGATTGGGGTTTTGCTCCCTAAATTCTCTAAAGTAGGTTGGTTCCACCTCCAATTCTTCTTTGGTGAAAATCTCCGTACGAATCAACTCCAAAAAACAACGGGTGGTAGCCTCTACGTCGGCAGTAGCGTTATGAGCTTCGGCAAAAGGTTGATCAAACAAATATTGATGCAACTCGGTAAGCGTAGGCAGCTTGAACTTTCCTCCACGCCCTCCTGGCAATTTCAATAAGGAGGCCGTTACTTCGGTACAAGTATCCAAAATCGGCATTTGAGTCAACGATGATTCCACCCCCATTCGATAGAACTCGCACCCCATAATATTCACGTCGAAGCCCACGTTTTGCCCCACAATAAACTTGGCTTTGGAAAGCGCTATGGTAAACTTTTCCAAAACTTCGGCCAAGGGTACTCCTTCTGCTTGTGCCAATTCGGTGGAAATTCCGTGTATGCGTTCGGCATCATACGGAATATTGAACCCCTCGGGTTGTACTAAATAATCTTGATGCTCTAAGAGATTTCCCATAGCATCATGCAACTGCCAAGCAATCTGTATACATCTTGGCCAGTTATCCGTATCCGTTAATGGTGCGGCCCAACTCTTGGGCAATCCTGTGGTTTCGGTATCAAATATTAAGTACATAGGCTGGTATAACAAAATTTAAAAATTCAAACGCCATAATCCAAAACGTAACCCTCTGATTTTAGTCCAACTGGAAAATAGCTTGAATGAATTTGTGGAACCTCAAAATTAGTTTTTTTTTGAAGAATTAAAACCTCAAATCCTTTTTAATTTATCAAGATAATGTTGCCTTGCGAATGGCAAAACAAGTAAGGGCTTCTGGCCGTAATCCATTAAATTTCATTTTTGGATGTCGTAAAACGAAACTAGAAAAAACAGATACCAACCAACTAAAAGATGAAATTTTATCCTACAAATACAACATAAATACAAAACAAGTTACAACAAGTTTTTTAATTCAAAACCGAACAATTAATACATATTTTGCAATAAACCAATTAACAAATACAACAATATTGCGAATAACATAATAAAACTGCATTATCCAAAAAGGATTTGAATTTCTATTACATTCCCCATCCTTCAAAGCATAGGAATCGAAAACAACGGATAAAATTGCAAGGCACAAAGCTCAGATGAAGTAAAAAACAGGAGTTTCTGTAATTTGGGTATCGTATATACTCTCATTTGGAAATTGTTCCCTTTAAAGGGTTTTTTACTTTTGTTTCCCAAACGACAATTTTTGTGGGAAATCAATCCCCATAGTAAGACCAATACAATTAAAAAAATAGTTAACATGAGTACTACATTATTCGACAAAGTATGGGATTCGCACGTGGTGCGTAAAATTGAGGATGGACCAGACGTTTTCTTCATTGACCGTCATTTCATTCACGAAGTTACCAGTCCTGTTGCTTTTTTAGGATTAAAAGCTAGAGGTGTAAACGTATTGTTTCCAGAACGTACTTTTGCTACTGCCGATCATAATACCCCTACTATCAACCAACATTTGCCTGTAGCCGATCCACTTTCGGCCAACCAATTAAAAGCCCTAGAGGATAACGCTAACGAATATGGTATTTCGCATTGGGGATTAGGTCATCAAAAAAATGGCATTGTTCACGTAGTAGGTCCAGAAAACGGAATTACATTACCAGGATCCACTATCGTTTGTGGGGATTCGCATACTTCAACTCACGGGGCTTTTGGTGCTATCGCTTTTGGAATAGGTACTTCCGAAGTAGAAATGGTATTGTCTACACAATGTATCATGCAGCCCAAACCCAAAAAAATGCGCATCAATGTGAACGGACAATTGAATAAAGGTGTCACGCCAAAGGATGTGGCTTTATACATTATCTCCAAATTGACTACATCAGGAGGAACAGGTTATTTTGTAGAATATGCCGGAGATGTTTTTGAAAAAATGAGCATGGAAGGACGTATGACGGTTTGTAATTTGAGCATCGAAATGGGCGCTCGCGGCGGAATGATTGCACCGGACCAAACCACTTTCGATTTCTTGGAAGGTCGTTTGTATGCTCCAAAAGGAGAAGCATGGGAAAAAGCCGTGGCGTATTGGAAAACTTTAAAAACGGATGCCGATGCTGTTTTTGATGCCGAATTGACTTTTGATGCAGCAGATATCGAACCTATGATTACCTACGGTACCAATCCAGGAATGGGTATTGGAATCTCTCAAAACATCCCAAATGCCAATGAAGTAGAAGGTGGAGCCGAAACGTACAAAAAATCATTACAATACATGGGCTTCCATGAATCGGATGCTATGATTGGAAAAACTATAGATTATGTATTCTTAGGCAGTTGTACAAACGGACGTATCGAAGATTTTAGAGCTTTTGCCGAAATTGTAAAAGGAAGAAAAAAAGCCGATAACGTAACCGCTTGGTTAGTACCTGGATCGCATGTAGTAGAAGCGCAAATTAAAGAAGAAGGAATTTTGGACATCTTAACCGAGGCTGGTTTTGTTTTACGTCAACCGGGATGTTCGGCTTGTTTAGCCATGAACGATGACAAAGTACCTGCCGGAAAATATGCGGTAAGTACTTCTAACCGAAACTTCGAAGGCCGTCAAGGTCCTGGTTCAAGAACGTTGTTAGCCTCTCCTATCATGGCAGCAGCAGCGGCCGTTACCGGAAAATTGACCGACCCAAGGGAGTTGATGTAGATAAGCTACGGGCTTGGGGCAGTGGGCAATCAACTGAAAGCTCATGGCTCGAAGCCGACAGCCAAAAATATGAGAGATTTTAGAAAGTATACTATTTGGCAAGAAAGTCATTTGTTTACACTTGAAGTTTATCAGGTAACAAAAGAATTTCCAAAAGAAGAATTATTTGGATTAACAAGTCAATTGAGAAGAGCAGTTTCTTCTATTCCAACAAATTTTGCTGAAGGTTGTGGTTCTAATTCCGAAAAAGAATTTGCAAGATATTTGAATATTGCAATTGCTTCTTGTTCAGAAGTTGAATATTTACTATTACTTACCTTTGACTTAAACTATTTAAAACCTGAAATTCATCAGACTTTAGAAAGCAAAGTGATTCAAATAAGAAAACAGATTTATCAATTAAGACTAAAATTAAATCAATAAAATTACAGCAGTTTTTGCCCAAAGCCCTAAGCTCAAAGCCGACTGCCAAAAACAAATCACAATGGCATACGATAAATTTACCATCCTTACTAGTAGTGCAGTGCCACTACCCATAGAAAACGTCGATACTGATCAAATTATCCCAGCGCGTTTTCTAAAAGCTACCAAACGTGAAGGTTTTGGAGATAACTTATTTAGAGATTGGCGCTATAATGGAGACGATACTCCCAAAGCCGATTTTGTTTTAAACGATGCAACTTATACCGGAAAAATCTTGGTCGGTGGAAAAAACTTTGGTTCAGGTTCCTCCCGTGAGCACGCGGCTTGGGCAGTGTATGACTATGGCTTCCGTGCAGTAGTTTCGTCCTTCTTTGCTGATATTTTCAAAGGAAATTGTTTGAATATTGGGGTTTTACCCGTGCAAGTAAGTCCAGAATTTTTAGAAAACATCTTCAAAGCGATAGAAGCGGATCCTAATACCGAATTGGAAATCAATTTACCCGAACAAACCATTACCTTGTTAGCCACAGGACAAAGTGAATCTTTTGCTATCAATGGCTACAAGAAAAACAACTTACTAAATGGTTTTGACGACATTGATTACTTGCAAAACATCAAAGAAGAAATAACTGAATTTGCCAGTAAACTGCCTTACTAATACTATTTTCTCAAACCCAGTTACTTTAGCTTAACCAATACGGTCAGGCTAGAGTAACTGTTTTGGAATTGTTGTGGTGGATTACCTTCCACTTTGGTCTTAATTTTTGAACATGGAAAAAAGAAAAATCGAAATCATGGATACCACGTTACGCGACGGAGAACAAACTTCGGGCGTATCGTTTTCGGCTGCAGAAAAATTAACCATTGCTCAATTATTACTCGAAGAATTAAATATTGACCGAATTGAAATTGCCTCTGCTAGAGTGAGCGAAGGTGAATTTCAAGGGGTAAAAGGCATTATGGACTGGGCCGCGGCCAAAGGATATACTGATCGTGTAGAAGTATTATCTTTTGTTGATGGCGGCATCTCGATCGAATGGATGAAAAAAGCAGGAGCCAAAGTCCAGAATTTATTGACCAAAGGCTCACTCAACCATTTGACCCATCAATTAAAAAAAACACCCGAGCAACATTTTGCAGAAATTGCTGCTTGTATTGCCTTGGCCAAGGAAAATGGCATTGCTACCAATGTTTACCTTGAAGATTGGAGTAATGGTATGCGTCATTCTCCAGACTATGTCATGCAATATTTGGATTTTATCACCAAACAGCCCATTCAACGGGTGTTGCTACCCGACACTTTGGGCGTTTTAATCCCTTCAGATACCTATAAGTACATCGCTACGATTACTCAAAAATACCCTAACATTCATTTCGATTTTCACGCTCATAACGATTATGATTTGAGTGTGGCCAATGCAATGGAAGCCATAAAAGCAGGTATCAGCGGTTTACACGTGACTGTAAATGGAATGGGTGAACGTGCTGGAAACACACCATTAGAGAGCACTGTTGCCGTAATCAATGATTTTTTACCCCAAGTAATAATCAATGTCAAGGAAACGTCTCTTTATTCGGTGAGTAAACTTGTAGAGACTTTTACTGGATACCGAATTCCAGCAAATAAGCCTATAGTGGGAGACAATGTTTTTACACAAACCGCTGGTATTCATGCTGATGGAGACAACAAAAACAACCTATATTTCAACGATTTACTACCCGAACGATTTGGCAGAAAACGAAAATACGCTTTAGGCAAAACTTCGGGCAAAGCCAATATCGAAAAAAATCTTCAAGAACTCGGATTGCATCTCAATCAAGAAGATTTGAAATTGGTTACCCAACGCATCATCGAATTGGGAGACAAAAAAGAAACCGTTACCAAGGAAGATTTGCCTTATATCATTTCGGATGTTTTGGACAGTCAATCGTATCAAGAACGCATCCTCGTCGATTCGTATGTTTTAGTACATGCCAAAGGCATGCGCCCCTCGACTACACTTTGTTTGAAAATTGATGGCGAAACTATTGAAGAAAATGCACAAGGCGACGGACAATTTGATGCCTTTATGAATGCCCTACGCAAGATCTACAAAAAGAAAAAAATGCAATTACCCAAATTGGTAGATTATGCTGTTCGAATCCCCCCAGGAAGTAGTTCCGATGCCCTTTGCGAAACCGTTATTACTTGGACAAGCAACGGCAAAGAATTTAAAACACGAGGATTGGATTCAGATCAAACCGTGGCGGCTATTGTTGCCACACAAAAAATGTTGAATGTAATCCATTAAAAAGCCACTAAGGATCTAAGTTTCTAAGTTTTCAAAAAAAGACTTAGAATTTTAGAAACTTAGAATTTTAGAATTTTAGAAACTAAAAAATAATAAACAATGAAATTAAACATAGCCCTTTTAGCCGGTGACGGTATTGGCCCAGAAGTAATTCAAGAAGCCGTAAAAGTATCGGATGCTATAGCTAAAAAATTTAATCACGACATCACTTGGACTCCCGCGCTAACCGGAGCTTGCGCCATCGATGCAGTAGGAGTGCCTTATCCAGATGAAACGCACGAAATCTGTATGAAAGCCGATGCGGTACTTTTTGGCGCCATTGGCCACCCAAAATACGATAACGACCCAAGTGCCAAAGTACGTCCTGAGCAAGGTTTGCTATTGATGCGCAAAAAATTGGGATTATTTGCCAATGTACGCCCTACTTTTACTTTCCCTTCTTTGATTGACAATTCTCCTTTAAAGAGAGAAAGAATTGAAGGTACTGATTTAGTATTCTTGAGAGAACTTACTGGTGGAATTTATTTTGGCGAAAAAGGAAGAATAGACGAAGGTGAAACTGCTTTTGACAATTGTGTATACACCAGAGCCGAAGTACAACGTTTGGCTAAAAAAGGTTTTGAATTGGCGATGAGTCGTTCTAAAAAATTATGTTGTGTAGACAAAGCCAATGTACTTGAAACCTCTCGTTTGTGGAGAGAAACAGTACAAGCGATGGCCAAAGACTATCCAGAAGTTGAAGTAAGCTACGAGTTTGTCGATGCTGTTGCTATGCGTTTGGTACAATGGCCAAACTCTTACGATGTATTGATTACCGAAAATTTATTTGGAGACATCCTAACCGATGAAGCTTCGGTAATTTCAGGTTCTATGGGATTAATGCCATCGGCTTCTGTTGGAGAACACACCTCTTTATACGAACCCATTCACGGATCGTATCCACAAGCCACTGGATTAAACATTGCCAATCCATTAGCTACTATACTTTCGGCCGCCATGATGTTTGAAGATGCTTTTGGTTTAAAAGAAGAAGCGCAAGCCATAAGAGCCGTTGTCAACAAATCTTTAGCCGAAGGTGTTGTTACCGAAGATCTAGCTGCCAAAGGAGCTAAAGCCTACAAAACAAGCGAAGTGGGCGATTGGTTAGTGGCCAATTTGTAATCTTTCCAACAACTTAAAATAAAAGTTTCAGACAACAAGTAGCGAACAACTTGAAGTCTGAAACTTTTTTTTAACCCTTTACACACACTCATCAGCTGCTTTTAAAACATTAACCCTACTGCTAGTCCCCAGTACTTAAATTCATAAATAAAATCATTTTTATGTTTTCATATCCGATGGTTTCTTTATTTTTGAACTATGACTTCCAATGCCAGCACACAATACGATTATATCTTTACCGGAGTAGGCTTAGCCGCATTAATGACGGCTTACAAAATGACACAAAACCCTTTTTTTAAAGACAAAAAAGTTTTGTTCTTGGACGATCGCCCAAAAACTTCGAACGATCGTACTTGGTGTTTTTGGTCCACCCAACCTACACTCTGGGACAAGGCCGTTGTACAGCATTGGGACACTGCAAAATTTGCTTGTAGCCATTTTGAAAGAGATTTACAATTACGTCCTTATCAGTACTACATGATTCGAGGACTTGATTTTTATCAATTCGTGTGGGAAGAATTAAAACTACATCCAAATTTCATCTTTGTTAATGAAAAAGTTACCGCCATTGAGGAAACTGAAGAACAAGTATTTGTTCAAACCGCCACAAACACCTATTTTGGAAAACGTATTTTGAATAGTATTTACGATCCAACACGAGTAGTAGCTCAGAAAAAATATCCCATCCTCCAGCAACATTTTATTGGATGGACCGTACAAACAAATGAAGCTGTTTTTACCCCCAACCTCCCAACCTTCATGGATTTTTCGGTGGCGCAGAAAGGCAATACTCGATTTATGTATGTTTTACCCAATTCGCCCACTGAAGCTTTAGTTGAATACACCCTATTTTCGGCAAACCTATTACCCAAAGAAGAATACGAAACCGAAATTCAAAATTATCTTGAAAAATTAGGCGTTAGCCAATATAAAATTCTAGAAAAAGAACAAGGCAGCATCCCTATGACCTGCTATCCCTTTTGGAAAGCCAACACAAAAAATGTAGTCCATATTGGCACTGCTGGTGGCTGGACCAAAGCCAGTACAGGATATACCTTCAAAAATTCGGATAAAAAATCCTCAGCTTTATTATCTTATTTAGAACAGAAAAGGCCCTTTACCCAATTTCATAAGAAAACCAAATTTTGGTGGTATGATCGCTTATTGCTCGATATTTTGGACCGTACCAACGAAAAAGGCAGTGAGATTTTCTCTAGTTTATTTCAAAGAGGAAATCCTCGCCTGATTTTTAAATTTTTGGATGAGGAAACTTCCTTTTTTGAAGACCTACAAGTTATTATAAAATGCCCAAAATGGCCTTTTATCAAAGCCTTGTTTCGACTATTGCGCTAATTATCATATATTTACAAAATTAGTTTCATTTCAATAGTTTTCCCTACATTTGTAGCCTATGAAAAACACCACTTTCATATCGAGATTTTTCTTGATGCTGCTATGGGCTACTGCGTTATTTCAAACGGCGCACAGTTATACCCACATGGTGGAAGAAATTGGTGTACCCGAGTGCCATCATAAGCAGTATGCGCACCAAAAACAAATCACACATGCCCATCATTATGCCAAGGATTGTTCGGTTTGTTTTTACTCTGTTAGTCATTTTTTAGCACCAAGTGCCACTTTCTTTGAAACGGCAAATGTAAATTGGGTTACAAAAAAGACTACTATTTATACTGATAGTTCTTTCCATGACACTACCCCTAATTGGTTTTCACTTCGCGCTCCACCAGTAGCAGCCTAACCTACAACACTCGTCATTTTCAATTCCTGAAGATGACTTCTCTCTTATTTTAACATTTTCGAATAAAAAAATGCAAGCAAAAAGCTGTAGTATTTTGGTATTCTTTTGGTTCACTGCAGTTGTTTTTTCACAAAACAAACTGAGCGGTACCATTACTACTGAAACGAAAAAAAACCTTGAAGGTTGTCACGTACATATTGGAAATAAAACGATAAACACCAACAAAAAAGGGTTTTACGAAATCAAAAACTTGCCTTCTGGTACGTTGAAGGTGTCGTTGTCCTATGTGGGTTATCAAACTATTGACACGGTGATTACATTGACATCCGATACTGTATTGAATTTTGTGATGAAGCAAAATACAGAGGCTTTGTATGAAGTTTTGGTGAAGCAAAAAAACACGACACCCAATCAGTCGGTGCTGGAACAAAAAGTAAAAGCAGCCACAATTGAGAAGTTTAGTAATCAGTCCTTGGGCGATGTTTTGCAAGAAGTAGCTGGTGTTTCGGGTTTAAAGACTGGAAGCACCGTGGTCAAACCTATTGTAAACGGGATGTTCGGAAGCCGAGTACCTATCATCAATAACAACGTCCGTATGCAAGATCAAGAATGGGGAACAGAACACGCTCCCAATTTTGACATCAATGCCGCGGGAAAAATAACGGTGATTAAAGGCGCATCGGGCTTACAATACGGTGGCGATGCTGTGGGAGGTTTGGTAATTTTAGAACCGATTCAAGTGCGAAAAGACACCTTGTTTGGAAGAACAATGCTCAATTTGGCTTCCAACGGAAGAGGTGGTTCGGTCACTACAAGTGTACACAAAGGCAATGCCCTTGGCTGGAGTTGGAACGTACTCGGCACTTTCAAATATATGGGAGATCGCGAAGCTCCCGATTATGTCTTGTCGAATACTGGTAACCGCGAATCCAATTTTACGGGCGATGTAAAGTATACTGGAAAACATTATTTCCTGTCAGGGTTTTATAGTTACTACAACGCTACTATCGGAATTTTGAGTGCAGCACACGTTGGGAGTACTAATGACTTGTATGATGCAATAAAGAATAAACGTCCTTCAGTGATTAAGGATTTCACTTATACTATCGCCAATCCAAAACAAGAGGTACAACACCATTTGGCGAAGTTGAATTATCAGTACTATTTTGATGAGACGGCTTCTCTTTATTCGCAATATTCTTTTCAATTCAATAAGCGATTGGAATTTGATATAAGAAGAGAATCCTATAATAATCTAGCGGCTTTGGATTTAGAATTGTTTACCCACAATTTAAATGTAGATTTCAAGAAAACCTACCACGATTGGCATTTGAAATCTGGAATAAATGCAGGTTTCCAAAATAACTTTGCCAGTCCTGCCACGGGTATTCGTCCGTTGATTCCCAATTATGAAAAGCTGGACGCTGGAATTTATGGAATTGCGAGTGTTTCCTTGTCAGACGGTTTGGTTCTAGATGGTGGTTTGCGCTATGATTTTTCAAAAGTAGATGCCAAAAAGTTTTATTTTAAAAGTAGATGGATTGAAAGAGGCTATGATGTTCTTTTTCCACAATTTGAGGTAAGAGAGGTGGGAGACCAAATTTTGGCACACCCAAGTTTTACTTTCCATAACCTATCGGCTAGTCTTGGTTTTAGAAAAACGTTCGACAAGCAATGGGATTGGTATACTAATATTAGTTTGGCTGCAAGGAATCCTAATCCATCGGAATTTTTCAGTGATGGATTGCATCATTCTACTGGTATGATTGAATTGGGAGATTTGGCATTAAAGAAAGAACAATCGCTAAAATTATCATCGACCCTACAGAAAACATGGAATAATTTTTCGCTTGAAGTAAATCCTTACATCCATACGGTACAAAACTATATGTTTCTACGCCCAATTCGCCCTGAAAAAACAAATCGTGGTACGTTCTTAGTTTGGGAATACCAACAAGCCAAAGCGCTACTGGGTGGATTTGATGTACAAACGAATTGGACAATCAATTCGCAATGGCAACATCGTTTTACGATGGCTTATATCAAGGGGGATGATCTAGATAATGACGAACCGTTGATCGATTTGCCTCCATTTCAATTTACCAATACCATCGTATTCAAGAAAAAAGAATGGCATGATTTATTACTAGAGTTAAAGAGCGAGGTTGTGACCCAGCAACAATCCTATCCTAATAACAATTTTGAAATTACCGTCATTGAAAATGGTAATTTAGTGCCTAGAGAGTTGGATATTAGCACGCCGCCGGCAGGGTATCATTTGCTTCATTTTTACAGTGAAATAAAATTCAAAACGTTTTACAAAACCACGACTACACTTGGTTTTTCTATTCATAATATATTCAATACAAATTATAGAGATTATCTCAACCGCCAACGCTTCTTCGCAGATGAAGTAGGGCGTAATTTTCAACTACAAATTAAATTTAATTATTAACAAACAAATTTTACAACAATGAAAACAATTCAATTAATACCTCTAGCGTTACTTACTTTATTTAGTTTAAATGCATGCAGCAATGACGATCCTATTCCTGTGAACGAAGAAGAAGTAATTACCTCTATTGAAGCAAAACTTAAAGCGGGAGATGTCGAAATTCTTCTTAAATCTAGAGACCTAGATGGTGACGGTCCTAATGCTCCAGTTGTAACCGTTTCTGGTGATTTGAAAGTGAATACTACGTATTATGGTAGCCTTCAAGTACTAAATGAAACCGTAAGTCCTTCTATAAGTCTTAATCCTGAGATAATTTCGGAAGGTGATGAACACCAATTTTTTTATCAAGCGCCATTAAGTATAGGATCATTTAAGTATGTTGATAAAGATGTAAATGGAAAACCCCTTGGTATACTTTTTACTCTAACCACAGCCAAAAGCCCAAGTACTGGTACTATTACTATCACACTAAAGCACCTTCCAATAAAAGGCGCTCCTGGTGTTGCTGATGGAGATATTACCAATGCAGGAGGGGCCACAGATGCCTTAGTAAGTTTTCCCGTTAAAGTAGTCAACTAGGTTAATCTTACAAAATAAAAGCTAAAAAGCGTTACTCGAGAGAAAGTAACGCTTTTTTTTATGACCCTTCCATCGTTTGCGTTAGTAAATTTAATGAAAAGGCGCTTTTTCGAAATTTTGCTTATTTCAAAAAATGGTAAATTTGTGAAAATCGAAACATTCATGGAAGCTACAACTAAACCCTCCAAATACGAACTTGGCGAAATGCTCTTAGAAATCGCCTCTATTCTTATGGTATCGGGTGCCAACACCGAGCGCATCAAGATTACCATAGATCGTATCTCGGCAGCTTTTGGCTGTCACGCTGATTTAATGATCACGAATCATGCGCTAATGATTACGCTGAGTTATCACAACAAAAGTAAAACCTTCACTCAAGTAAAGAAAATTCCAAGCATGCATCTTAACTTTAATCTGATTTCAGAAATCAGCATTATGAGTTGGAAAATTGTGTTAGAAAAATGGAGTGTAGAACGGGTAAATCACGAACTAGCCCAACTAAACAGAAAACCACTGTACCCAAGATTTTTGGTACTCTCGGCAGTAGCCCTAGCGGGTGCTTCATTTTGCAAATTGTTCGGCGGCGGTTACACCGAAATGGCCGCTTGTTTCATCGCTACTTTTGCCGGCCTTTATGTGCGACAAGAAGCCATGAAATTGAAATTTAACTTCTACTTATGTGTGTTTTTTGCAGCAGCTACAGCGGCTTTAATCTCGGGTGGTTATTTCTACTTTAATCCTACGTTGACCTACATTCATGCCTTTTCTACTTCGGTTTTATTTTTAATTCCTGGAGTCCCCATGATGAATTCCTTTAGCGATTTGATGGATGGAAAAATCTTAAACGGAATAACTCGTGCTGTAAACGTTTTGATCATTGCATTTGCCATCGCCATGGGCTTGTTGATGGGAATATTAATTTATAATTTTTAAACCATGGAAGTACTCTTATTTTTAGAAAAAGGAATCTGGTTAGGATTTGCCGCTATAGGTTTTGCCTTACTGTTCAACGTACCTAAAAGAGCCTTAGCTGCCATTTTTGTAATAGCCGCCTTAGGAGGATTAACCAAATTTTTCATGATGGAATACAATGTAGGCATTGTACTTGCCACACTTTGCGGAGCCTCTTTAATAGGTTTTCTTAGTGTATTGGCAGCGCATCAAAGAAATTGTCCTCCCATAACTTTTGCCATTCCCTCTGTAATCCCAATGATTCCAGGAATGTTTACCTACAAAGCCATGATTGCTATAATTGAGCTTACCGAGAAAAAAGACCCTGAAACTTACGCCTCAATATTTTTTGAAGGAGTCAACAATGGTACAAAGGCCATATTCATCGTTATCGCGCTTGCCATAGGAGTAGCTGTCCCACTGTTAATTACCCGAAAAAACACCGTAAAACGACTTCATAATGATGAAGAATGGGAAGCGTAACGGCGTTTTTATGGCGAAATCTTCGACAAAAACGCTAGGTTTTTATCTTATTTTTCTTTAAATTTGAGTATAACTTAAAATAAGAATAACGATGAAAGTACAAATCAACACCGACAAGAATATCGAAGGACATGAGAGATTAGAAGCGTATTTTTCTGGTGAAATAGAAAAGTCTTTGGCTCGTTTTGAAGATAAAATTACTCGAATTGAAGTGCATTTTGGGGATGAAATAAGCAATAAAGCTGGAGTTGACGACAAACGCTGTTTGATTGAAGTTCGCGTTGCTAATAGCCAACCTGTGGCCGCTACTGAGCATGCTTCTTCTTTAGAAAAAGCCTTTTCAGGGGCAGTAGAAAAAATAAAGCGTACCTTGACCACTGTTTTTGAAAAACAGAAAGCTTACTAAATCTTTCCCTTCGCGGAATATTATACCCAAAAGGCGATGTCAACTCTAATGACATCGCCTTTTTGTATGAAAAATAACGAAGTTTTAAAAAGTAAGGGCTGCCCCTACTTGAATCACCTGATTCTCTGAATTTGTGAAACGAGCTACTTCTTTAAAACTACCGATGTATCTGCCGTTGATAGAAAGCCCGAAAGGTAGATTTAATGACATACCCACCGCCCATGCGGTATCAAAATCTCTAAAATCAGGATTCAATGGCCCTCTAATTTTATCGCTTACTTTAAAACCAAATTGTGGCCCAGATTCGATGCTGATTATTTTCATCAAATACAATTTTGCCAATACCGGCACTTGAATATAATTCAAATCAAAATCAGATGTAATGGTAGAGAACCCTTGTTTTGAAAATTGTATCTCGGGTTGTATAAACAACATACTAGGAATAATTCCTACTTCGCGATAGATGCCTGCATAATACCCATTGTTATTTCTTACTTCAGGGAAATTACCTCTACTAGCAGTAGATAAATTAGCTCCAGCTCGAATTCCGAAATTTTGGGAAAACACACTTTGAGAAAAGCTAAACATCAGAAAAGTCACTAAAAAAAAACGAACGGTCTTCATAACACTTTGATTTTGTTGGTTTAACACTTCAAAAGTAATTCAAAAATCGATTGTTTTGACAACCTATTCAAAATTTTAAACCTAAGATTGAATTAACGAATAATTTTCATTTACTTTTGTTTACCCTTGATTTATAACACCATACCCATGAAAACCATTACAACCCTTGCGTTTTTTTTCTCCTTTGCATTGATTCCAAGTGTGCTTTTTTCGCAATCGACAGTCCAAAAAGAAATCGGTCATAGATTGGATCAATGGCACCAGGCTGCCGCTGAAGCAAAATATGCCCCCTACTTTGAAATGATGACTGATGATGCCATTTTTATCGGAACAGACGCTACAGAAAACTGGAACAAAACTGCTTTTCAAGCCTTCGCCAAGCCCTATTTTGACCGAGGTAAAGCATGGCATTTTACCCCCATAGAACGGCATATTTTTGTAGATTCCAAGGGAAAAACTGCTTGGTTTGATGAATTACTTAGCACGCAAATGAAAATTTGTAGAGGCTCAGGCGTGTTAAAAAAAGTAGGCAATCAATGGAAAATCCAGCATTATGTGCTCTCCATGACCATTCCCAATGACAACGTGAATGAAGTAGTAAAAATCAAAACCCCTTTGGAAAATGCGCTACTTGAAAAATGGGGTTTAAAAGAATAAATTGTTTTGCAACGTAAAAAGAGAGGCTTCAAATAATAATGCTTATTTTTGCCGAAAATTATAAAATACCGTGGGAAGTAAAAATAAATTAAAACGATTCAAAGAAAACGAAACCTTCAAGAATGTATTTCAACCTACAAGAGAAGAAGTCGTAGGCGAATTATTCCCTATGAAAGGGAAATGGAATAAAGAGTTTTTTAAAAATGACCATCCCATAGTTTTAGAATTGGGTTGTGGCAAAGGGGAGTATTCTGTAGGTTTGGCCGAAAAATATCCCAACAAAAACTTTATTGGAATCGATGTTAAAGGCGCCCGATTTTGGAGAGGAGCCAAAACGGCCATTGAAACGGGCCTAGACAATGTGGCTTTTGTTAGAACACAAATCGAATTGATCAATTATATTTTTGCCGAAAATGAAGTAGACGAAATCTGGATTACGTTTCCTGATCCACAAATCAAATATAAACGTACCAAACACCGAATGACCAATTCGGAATTCTTACAGTTGTACAAAAAGATTCTCAAAAAAGACGGTGTTGTCAATCTAAAAACCGATTCCGAATTCATGCACGGTTATACTTTAGGATTGCTTCATGGTGAAGGACACGAGGTTTTGTATGCTAATCACAATGTCTATAAAAACGAAGGTAGCCCAGAAGAAGTAACTTCGCTAAAAACCTTTTACGAAAAACAATATTTAGCCATCAACAAAGCCATTACCTTTGTTCGGTTCAAGATAAAATAAACATCAAAATAAGCTCCAAATCCCATAAAAGCTATGCCCTTAACAGGATCTTTTTTACTTGGTTTTATTAGCGCGGTTGTGGGTACAGCTTTACCCGGGCTGATCAATATGACCGCGGTTAAAGTCAATTTAAAAGAAGGAAAAAAAACCGCATTATGGTTCATCGTTGGCGCGGTAAGTATTATATTTTTTCAAACGTTCATAGCACTTTTGTTTGCCAAACAAATAGACCGAAGCCCTTCACTTATTATCTATCTCAGAGAACTTGGAGGGGTTATTTTTTTTCTGCTTACCATTTATTTTTTGTTTTTGGCCAAAACCCCTAAACTCAAAGAAGGTAACATAAAAAAATACAGCAAAAGTTCTCGTTTCTTTTTGGGAATACTACTTTCGGTGCTTAATTTTTTCCCCATCCCATATTATATAGTTTTAGGAATCACTTTTTCTTCCTACCGTCTTTTTACCTTTGAGAATTCATCCATCTCTCTTTTTGTTAGCGGTGTAGTCTTAGGAGCTTTTGCCATATTTTATGCCTATGTGGAATTTTTCAATTCCATTCAATCCAAGGCCGATTTTATGATGCAGAATATGAACAAAATCATCGGTTCCATTACAGGATTAATCTCGGTGATTACCTTATGGAATATTTTAAATCATTACTTTTTTCATTGGTACTAATGCAAGAAGCGTCTTTTTTTGAACGGGTCTACGAAGTGGTACGCCAAATACCTTATGGAAAAGTGACCTCCTATGGGGCCATAGCCAAAGCATTGGGCACAGGTCGTTCAGCTCGAATGGTGGGTTGGGCAATGAATGCGTCACACAATTTAGAAGATGTACCCGCACATCGTGTGGTCAATCGAAAAGGACTTTTAACAGGCAAACACCATTTTGATGGCAGCAACCTTATGCAACAGTTATTGGAAAGCGAGGGTATTATGGTTCAAAACAATCAAATCGTACATTTTGAAGCCCATTTTTGGGAACCCGAAGTGACAACTCAAGAGAAATAACACTTTCTTTATTTACAGCCTAAAGCAACGTGTACAATACGGGTTTACTTGGACTGGCATCATTTTCAAAAGAAGCGATTTGCAAATTCAATACATAAGGACCATCTAGCACTTCGTCGGGTACGTAAATCATTTCGGTAATGGTGCAATTTAGTCTTGCATCTGCATTAAGGTTATTCACATCTTTTACATTCCAAAACGCTTTGTGTGCCACTAATTTCCCTTCATCTTTCTCTTTGTCTACACTAGGCAAATCGATTAATAAGTGTTGGATACCGTTTTCACGAATAAAATGCGCTGCTTCTTCCGTTAGATACGGCGGATTGGTATTCGAATAGTTTTGGTGTTTTTTTCGTTTGAAATTGGGCAAAGTTCTAATCACAATCGCTTCTGGCATAGTAACACCAAGTACTTTTTTTAGCTGATTTCTAGTAATGATTAAATCTTCTCCTTGCATTTCTGGCACCACAGAAATCAATTCGGCTCGAAAGAAAAACTGTTGCAAACATTGATTCACACTGTAAAATTCACGTGTGATATGCCCCAAACATTCGGTATGCGTCCCGTGCCCGTGCGGATTGAAAAAGATGTTATTAAAATTGGTCGAGGAACTTCCTTCGGATACTTTCCCTACCCAATCCCCAAAAACCACGGGTTCAATGACAGGTTTTTCGATATACCAAGCAATAGGATTTTCGTCGGTATTGGTCAAAGGAATCGAAATATCAATAGGTTTTGATAGGTCGATTATAACAGTTTGGTCAATTAGTTCTATTGTGGCTTTCATCGTTTAAACACTAAGTTCACTAAGAAGTCACAAAGAACACAAAGCTTAGTAAACTTAGTGATTTCCTTGTGCCTTTGTGGTTAATTTACTCTTCCAAATTTAAATAAAACAAATCACTCGCAATTCCATCCGTCAAGAATTTTCCTTTTGAGGTAGGTTTCAAAATATTGTTCTCAATAGCGAGCAACTCATCCTTTATGAATTTATCAGATTGTTTAATTAGATAATCTAAATAGCGTTCTCCAAATTCTCTTTCTATTCTTTCTAAAGCGACGCCCCAAATCGTTCGCAATCCTGTCATAATGTATTCGTTATAACGGTCGGCCGTCGATAAAACCTCAACTTCATTGGGCAATTGATCTTGTTGCATAGCTTTCAAATACAAAGCATTATTCGCCACATTCCAACTTCTCGAAATCCCATCATAACTGTGCGCCGATGGACCAATTCCGATGTATTTTTTCCCTAACCAATAGGCCGAATTGTTCTTCGAAAAAAAATTCTCTTTCCCGAAATTGGACAACTCATAATGAATAAAACCATTTTTCTCGAGGGTTTCGACTAGTATTTGGAAATGCTCTTCGGCTACTTCGTCTTTAGGTGCATCAATTTTACCCTTTTGAATGAGTGTATTCAAAGCCGTTTTGGGTTCTACCGTCAAGGCATAACTCGAAATATGAGGCACACCAAAACGCAATGCTGTTTCGATATTTTGCTGCCATTGTTCATTACTCATCCCTGGAATTCCATAAATCAAATCGATTGAAATGTTGTCAAAATATTGAGTCGCGAGTTCCAAACATTTTTGAGCTTCTTCCGAATTGTGCGCACGATTCATCATCGCTAAATCGGCTTCAAAAAACGACTGAATTCCAATTGACAATCGATTAATTCCAATTTTCGAAAGCTCAATTAAATATTCTTCCGACAAATCATCAGGATTCGCTTCAAGTGTGATTTCTGGATTTTGAGCAACTTTATAATTCTCATAAATTGTATCTATCTGCAATTTCAAATCTGCAATCTGCAATCTGCTCGGCGTTCCTCCTCCAAAATAAATCGTTTCCACTTCCGAGAATTCAGGATCATTTTTGTCACTTCGAGCGCAGTCGAGAAGCTCATTTTTACGCATTTGCAATTCTTTGGCAATAGCCAAAACCATCTCCTCTTTTTTCTTCATCGAAGTCGAAAAATGAAAGTCGCAGTAGTGACATGCTTGTTTGCAAAAGGGAATGTGAATGTAGATAGCCCCTCCCGACCTCCCCGAAAGGGAGGAGGCAAAACTGGAAATATAATTTGAAAAAGCCATAATTATTTTTTCTTTTTCGGAGCGTTTATAGACAAGCTATTTCCCCCTTTGGGGGTTAGGGGGCTGTTTTCCTTCACAAAAGCATCCCAACCTGAGTACCTTTTTTCTCCGATTGTTTTTCCAGAATTGAAGAAATGACAAACTGCCGCAGCCAAACCATCGGTTGAGTCGAGGTTTTTAGGTAATTCTTTTAGTCCTAAAAGTTGTTGTAGCATTTTGGCCACTTGTTCTTTACTTGCGTTTCCGTTGCCGGTGATGGCCATTTTTATCTTTTTGGGTTCGTATTCGGTAATGGGAATATCTCTGGAAAGTCCAGCAGCCATCGCCACACCTTGCGCACGCCCTAACTTCAACATCGATTGTACGTTTTTACCAAAGAAAGGCGCTTCAATCGCGATTTCGTCGGGATGGTGCGTTTCGATTAGCTCAATGGTCCGCTCGAAAATGACTTTCAATTTTTGGTAATGGTTGTCGTATTTGGACAAAATCAACTCATTGAGCTGAATAAATTCCATTTTTTTATTGATAACCCGAATCAATCCAAACCCCATAATCGTAGTTCCTGGGTCGATGCCTAATATGATGCGTTCGTTTGACAATTTTTTAGTTTTAAGTTTACCGTTTCCAATACAAAGTTTGTTGTTTCTTTGCAAAATAATTTTTCACACAACAATTCACCCTTTGGGGGCTAGGGGGCCTATGATTTCAATTCCACACAAAACTAAACAATTCCTTGTACTTCTAGTCAAACTTTTGATTGTAGGGGGAGCGTTTTATTTTATCTACAACCAACTCGCCAATAATGACCAACTCGATTGGGAGAAGTTTATCAAGTTGTTTCGCAAGAATCAATCCGTGGGAGGCATTCTTTTCATTCTCTCGTTTAGTGTCCTGAATCGCTATTTCGAAATTTTAAAATGGCAAAACTTAGTCCGTTTTCTACATCCTATTTCGGTAGGCGAATCCACCAAACAAGTGTTGGCTGCTTTGACTGCGGGTTTGTTTACCCCAAACGGAGTAGGCGAATACGCTGGAAAAGCTTTGTATTTTGATAAAAAATCAACCAAAAAAATCATCTTTTTGAACTTGATTTGCAACGGAATACAAATGATTTTGAGTATTGTTTTTGGGATTTTTGGTTTGTTGTATTTCAATGCCATTTTCGCCATTATCAAACCCAAAACCGTGCTTTTACTCTTTGGAGGACTTGTATTTATCGTACTGATTGTGTTTTTTTCAAAGAAAATCAACATTAAAGGGTATTCCATCGAGAAACTTATTCATAAAATCAACGAAATTCCAAAAGCAATTCATCAAAAAAACATACTGCTTGGAACCTGTCGCTATTTGGTGTTCTCGCATCAATACTATTTTTTATTCTTAGCTTTTGATGTGGATTTACCTTATCTGACTTTGATGGCGGCGATTGCTTCGGTCTATTTTCTGGCTTCGTCTTTGCCTACTTTTCAGTTTTTGGATTTTGCGGTAAAAGGAAGTGTGGCGGTATTTTTCTTTGGAGTGTTGGGCGTAAACGAGTGGATTGTGGTTTTCATTTCGACTTTGATGTGGTTTTTGAATGTAGTCCTACCAGTGGCCATTGGAAGTTATTTTGTTTTGAAATTTAGCCCCCTTGCCCCCGAAGGTGGAAACATTAATCTCAAAGAAAAACAATGATTTTTGTTTTACTAGGCATAGCAATCGTTTATGTGCTGGCTATCAGTTGGCTCATTTATGGTTATACCAAAGTGTCCTTGTATAACAAAAAAGAGGTGCCTCCAAAAACTACCTTTTCTATTTTAGTACCTTTCCGCAATGAAGCCGAAAATTTACCGATTTTACTAGAAAGCATTACCAAACTCAAATATCCAACGGATTTATTTGAAGTGGTATTGATTGATGATGCATCGGAAGAAAAATTCCAAATTCCAAATTCCAAATTTCAAATTACCCTAACCAACTCTATTCGACAATCGAATTCTCCGAAAAAAGATGCCATTACCACAGGCATTCCTTTAGCTAAAAACGAGTGGATAGTCACCACCGATGCCGATTGTATTGTTCCCAAAAATTGGTTGCTCACGATGGATGATTATATCCAAAATCATACGGTCGAAATGATTGCTGGGGCGGTTACTTATGAGTGCAAGCCTTCGTTTTTACATCATTTTCAGCAATTGGACTTGACGAGTTTACAAGGCGCCACTATTGGAAGTTTTGGAATTAACAAAGGTTTTATGTGCAATGGTGCCAATTTTGCTTATACAAAATCTCTTTTCCAAGACTTAAATGGATTCGCAGGCAATGAAAAAATAGCCAGCGGCGATGATGTGTTTTTGCTGCAAAAAGCCATAGCGCAATGTCCAGAAAAAGTACATTATTTAAAATCGAAAGACACGATTGTCCGAACACAACCCACGGATAGCTGGAAAGCCTTGTTCCATCAGCGCGTGCGTTGGGCTTCGAAAACTAGCTCTTATCAGAGTCGGTTTGGGATAGGATTAGGATTAGTCGTTTTTGCAGGCAATCTTAGTTTGATTTTGGGATTGGTATTGGGATTTTTGGGTTGGATACCGTTTCTCTATGTCGCTTTACTTTGGCTAACTAAATTTATGGTAGACTCGATATTGCTCTACACCACCCATCGTTTTTTGTGTCCTTCCAAAATGCGCTATGGGTTAGCCAGTAGCTTACTCTATCCTTTTTTTAGTACTAGTGTGGCTTTGTATGCTGTTTTTGGTTCTTACGAATGGAAAGGGAGGCGATTTGAAAAATAATCGTTTAACTTAGCTCGACTGCTCTAGTCTAGATGGACACGAGCGAAGCGAACTGACGAAGTAAACGGCTTCCTTTGTCTCCGGTCCCAAAACTTCGGGATCAGGAGCGACAGATATAGTGGACAGCTGGAAATAGCTCCTAAAAAAATTATTGTGTTTTTAAAATTACCGGCAAAATAAATTGTGTTTTCACAGGAATGCCTCGTTTAATGGCGGGATTTACTTTAGGAAAACCGACTAAACGAGCGCGAAGAATACTATCGATTTTGATGGTATCATAAGCCACAGAATCTTTGGGAAATTGGGGTTCAAATTTCAATGTCGAATTGGGATAAACCGTGACTTTAACTTCAATAGTATCCAGCTCTGGATACAGCGCCGCCAAGGTATCTACGCTTAATTTTTCTTGAATAAGCTGTGTCAATCGCTCAAAAAAGCACTGTTGTTGTTGCTTTTTATCGGTTATTGTTTCACAATCTACCAAAGAAGGATATTGATCAACTTCTTTCCAATTGATCGATTTTAATTCTTTTTGCAACAATTCCTTTTCAGAGGGAACTTGTTTTTCAAAATATTGACAGGAGACCAACAGTAGGGCCAACATATAACAATAACCGATTCGCCATGCCGTTTTCGGTACTGAAAGGGAATTGATATACACACTCACTTGCTTTGTTGTTTTAAAGGTGGATTGGTCAAACTTTTTTAGATAATTCGAATGCAATAGCGTCGCACCAACGACAAGGCTATTAGGCTACAATAAAGTACTACAAATTTATTCAAAAATCCTAAAATGTAACCAAACTGATGCAAAGAAATGATATTCTGTTGGGCTTTGCACTAAAAATCATTTAAAAATTCAATCCAAAGGCTAGACGGTGGTTAACAAAATATTTTATGCTAACTTTATAAAAAAGAATTATGGATATGGATATAGTACTTTTACTCCTTGGATTATTCTGTATGATTGTAGGCATTTTGGGCAGCTTTCTTCCTGTATTGCCAGGGCCAGGATTAAGCAGTTTGGGCTTACTTTTCTTATTTGCCACCCAAGCTATTCCGGCCAACTATTGGGCCATTGGCATTAGCCTGCTGCTAGCATTAATTCTAACGCTTTTGGATTATATAATTCCAGCACAAGGAACCAAAAGATACGGTGGCAGCACTTATGGTGTTTGGGGGACTCATGTGGGCTTACTCATCGGATTACTGTCTCCAATTCCATTAGGCTTTATCATCGGCCCCTTTATAGGTGCGTTGGTGGGCGAATTACTCTATAACAGTCAAGATCACCACAGAGCCATTCGAGCGGCCTCGGGTTCGTTTATAGGTTTTTTAGCTTCAAGTTTTTTGAAATTTGTAGTTTGTAGTATACACTTAGGCTATTTTATATGGCTAGTTTGGCAATACAAATCGATATGGTGAGTTGTAATTTGCACTGTATTCCCCTAAAATACTTATAAAAAAAGAAATGAGAGCGTTTAAAAG